>VXRJ01000010.1:36519-316020 GCA_009838525.1 Acidobacteriota bacterium | reverse complement strand
AGGCGGGGGTGGCGGCGGCGGAGGCGGGCGCACCGCCGTGCCGCGGCGCTAGGAGCCTGCTCGCCTGCCACGCGTCCACCGGGGCGCGCGGGCGCACCAGCACGCCTGGCGGTTACTCGAACGTCACCTCGAACATCGCCGGCCACAGCTTGCCGGTGAGGTAGAAGGTCTCCGCGTCCGGGTCGTACGCGATCCCGTTCAGCACGTCGGTCCCGCGCCGTTCCTCTAGCGTCAGCAGCCCGGCCGCGTCGATGTACTGCGTGACGCGGCCTGTCGCGGGATCGATCCGCACCAGGAACTCCTGCTGATAGACGTTCGCGTAGACCGCGCCGTCGACGCATTCCAGCTCGTTGATCTGCGGGAGCGGCAGGCCGCGCAACGTCACCCCCACATCGCCGACGGGCTCGAACGTCTCGCGGTCGCGGAACGTCAGACGATCGGAACCGTTGCTCATGATGAGGCGCGAGCCGTCATCGCAGAGCCCCCACCCTTCGCCCCGATAGTTGAAGCTCCCGGTGGGCGTGAAGCTGTCGAACTCGAAAACGAAGGCCCGCTGCGCCTTCCAGGTGAGCATGATCAGGCGGTTTCCGACCCGGGCGAGACCCTCGCCGAAGAAGGCAGGCGAAATCGCAACGCGGTGCTCCACCGCACCCGTCTGCGGATCGACGCGCCGGAGGGTCGAGGCGCCGTACTGGCCGGTGCTCTCGTAGAGCTTGCCTTCCGACCAGATCAGGCCCTGGGTGTAGGCGGACGTGTCGTGCGCGAAACGCCGGAGCACGTTGACGCGAAGTGATTCGGCATCGCCGGCGGACGTCTGGCGGGCAATCGTCTCGGCGGTGGTAACGCCCCCACCGGCCGACCGGATGACGCCGATGCTCGCCGCCGCAGCTATCAGCGCCAGCGCGAGAACCGGTCCGAGAACCGATCCCGCAACCCAGGCCGGCTTGCCGGGCCGGACCACACGGCGCATCGAGTGTGCGGTCGTCGGCCGATCGCCCGACGACCGCTTCCTTCTATTGGCGCTCACCGCGTGGAACCCTCCGCCATTCTGTCACACAGCCACGGGCTGCTAGATCCTCAACAGCACGCCGCGGGCGGGCTCACCTGTGGCGCGCGCGATCATCCCGGCGTAGAGAGCGACCTGCCGTCGATAGACGTCGAGCGCATCGTCGGCTTCGTCCAGCTCGCGGTCGGTCTTGTAGTCGACGACCATCCAGGCGCCGTCTTCGCGGAAGGCCACGTCGACGACGCCTTCAATCAACACGCCGTCATCGTCGAGCATGCTGACCGGCACCTCGCGCCGGCACTCGCCCCGGGCGAGGGCGCCGCGGGCGCGGGCGATGAGCGGATGCGCCAGCGTCCGGATTGCCACCTCGGCGGCCGCTTCCACCTCGTCGTCCGTGGCCCCCAGCACGCGGCCGTGGAGGCGCGCCAGTCCGGCGAACACTCCCGGAGCGCCGCTGGGCTCTTCAAGCGGCACCGTCGCCAGCAGGACGTGAACGAGCGACCCGAAGCGCGTTCCGCCGGGCCGGTCGGCCGCACGGTCGATGTCGATCACCTCGATGTCGTCCGGCGTGATCGAACCGTCTCCTCCGTTTGAGAAAGCGGCGTCCGACGCGCTCCCGTCACCCGATACGCTCTCCGCCGCCGCTTGCGCCCGCGCGGTCGCCGTAGTCACCTCCAGGCTGCGACGCGCCCCCCGTTCCAACGTGTCGTCATGGCCCCGGCGCCACTCACGGTAACGGCGCACATCTTCCGCCACCACGCTGTCCGGCGCCTTCTTCGAGAGCAGCTCCTCCTGACGGATACCGAAGGGCGCGTCGACGCCGAGTTCCAGCCGCGACGGATCCCACCAGACCACTTCCCAGGCGCTGGCAGGAACCGACGGATCCCGCGCGCCGGCGCCATTCCGCACGCTTCGATCCGGGAACGGCACGATCTCCGCGCCCGGCGCGGCGGCCTTGCTAGCCGCGTCGTTTCCGTCGCCACCCGCGTCGCGGGCTCGGCCGCCGATGTCGGCCAGCGTTGCTTGCCCCCCCGGTTCCCACGAGTGCAGGCCGGGGGAGACGGTGTCCCTGGTGGCGCCGGTGTCGTCCGGCCGTTCCAGCACCGAGTCGCGCCCGAAGGGTGGGCAGCCCGCCGCCTGAGCCGCATCCCTGCGTCGTTCCATGAAGGGATAGACGGCGGAGTAGAGCGGGCTGGTCCAGACGCCACGCAGCGGCGAGTAGTCCTTCCAGCCCTCGGTCGTCGTGATCCAGGAATCCGGCTCCGGCCCATCGCCCACGGCCGGCACGACCAGCAAGTCGCGGGCGCGCGTCGCCGCGACGTAGGCAAGCCTGACGCCCTCCTCCAGGTCGAGCGCAACCTCCTCTTCCTCGTGCTCTATCAGGTCGATCGGCGACCAGCCCGCAAGACGGATTGCGCAGAGGCCCGCCTCCGAGTCGATGTACCGGCTCGCGGTGGACGCATGCAGCCGGGCGGTCGGGTCGGCCAGGATCACCACGGGGAACTCCAGCCCCTTCGCCGAATGGACGGTCATGATGCGCACGCCGTTGCTGGACGCTTCGAGAATCGGCGCCTCGCCCGCTTCGTGCTCCGCCGCCTCGTCCGCCAGGTGATCGATGAAGCCCCGGAACGACAGGCCGCTCCTTTCCTCGTAGCGCCGTGCCAGTTCGGCAATCTGGAGGACGTTCGCGAGCACCTGCTCCCCGGCGCGACGCATGGCGAATCCGGCGTGCGCGCGCGTGGCATCGAGCAGCATCGCTATGGTGCGCGCGATGGGCACGTCGTTGCGCCTCCGGCTGAGCTCGCGCAGCAGCGCCAGTGCATCGGCCACGGGGCGGAACCGTTCCCGGTCCGTCGTCGACAGGCTGTCGCCCGCGTCGCCGTCGCCGGCCTCCCCCTCCGCCTCCGGGCGGAGCGCGCGTGGGACGCGGAAGGGATGGAGGCGGCGGAAGTGGTAACGCCAAGCGAAGAGGGTCTCGTCGTCGAACGCGAAGAGCGCGCCGCGCAGCGTCGCGAGCACCGACAACTCGTCGTCCGGCCATTCGATCGCCGCGAGCGCGCCCCGCACCGTCGCCACTTCCTCGCGGTCGTGAAACGAGCGCCCCCCCACGAGCAGATGGGGCAGTCCGCGCGACTCAAGGGCGTCGACATAGGGCCGCGTCTTGTCGTCCCGGAAGCTGGTGAATCGCCGGAAGAGCAGCGCCACGTGACGCGCCTCGACCGGCACCCGCGCCATTGCCCCGCCCGGCTGCCGCTCGGTGACGGTCCAGCCACTCTCCTTAACCAGCCAGTGGACGAACGCGCCGGTTGCATCGGGCAGCGACGCCTCGATCTGCCCCTTCGTGACATTGCGGATGCTGTAGGGCTTCGGCACCGGCAGCGCGACCACTGCCGGCTGCGACGGCTCGTCCAAGCGGTAGGGCCCGAGGGGAACGTACCCCGATCTGTGGACATCGTTCCCACCCGAAGCAGGCGCGGGCGGCGTGCTCATGAGCGGCTCGAACGCCGCATTCACCAGGCGTTGAATCATCGGCACGGCGCGGTAGCTGGTCGAGAGCGACAACATCTCCACGCCGACCCGCGCCAACTGCTCGGTCACCTGCCGGTAGACGCGGACGTCGGCGCGGCGGAAACGGTAGATGGACTGCTTCGGATCGCCGACGATGAACAGCTTGCCGGTAGCGGGCGTCACCTCGCGCCAGTCGCGCTGTTCGGGGTCGTCAGCGGCAAGCAGCAACAGGATCTCCGCCTGCAGCGGGTCGGTGTCCTGAAACTCGTCGACGAAGATCCGTGCGTAGCGTTCCTGCATGTCGCCGCGGACGACGTCGTCGTCATGGATCAGGTCGCGCGCTCGCAACAGCAGATCGACGAAGTCGACCGCGCCGGCGTCGGCCTTCAGCTTGCCGTAGCGTTCGATCGGATCTCGCAATTCGGTCTGCAGGCGCGCGGCAAGGTCGGCATTGGCGATGCGGCGGAACTGCTCGAGAACCTCGACGATCTTCCCGTGCCGTTCCAGCACCTCCGCGCGAGTGATGGCCGCGCCGTACAGGTGGCGGCGACCCTTGACCTGTGGGCGGACCACGTCACGGTCGCCGGCGAGCTGCACCAGTTGCGCCTCGATGCCGTCGTAGTCGCGGCGGCGCGGCCGAATCGCGTCCGTCTCGCGGATCCGCTGGACGACGGCGCGCACCGGCTGCATCGCCCGGTAGAGCGGATCACCGCGCTGCTCCGCCTTGTCCGTCAGGTCGGCGAACTCCGTCAGATGCGCCGTCACCTGATCAATCATCGACTCGCGCGGAAAGTCCTCTCGGCGCCACGGCCGCGTGAAGTCGCGCCACTCGGCCAGGCTCCAGGCGGCGCGCTCGATGCGGTCGGTCGGGCTGTCGCCTCTCGTGTCCGGGTCGTCGAAACCCGACCAGTCCCTGCGGCGGAGCGCGCGCCGAACGCCTTCAGGTGGATCGTCGAGCGCCGCCTGCAACCAGTCCTGAAACGCCTCCCGGAAGAGCCGGTGCGACTGCGACTCGTCCAGCACCACGAACTGCGGATCGACCCTCGCTTCGACCGGCCGTTCCCGCAGGAGGTCGGCGCAGAAACCGTGGATGGTCGAGACCTGCGCCTCTTCGAGATGCGCGATCGCTTCGTCCAGTTTCTGAGCCCGCTCCGCCGGATCCGGTGACGAGGCGGCGGTCGCGGTATCGTCACGGGCGTCCGAGTGCCGCGCTCGCTCGAGTTCCTCACGCAGGCGCAGCTTCAGTTCCCCCGCCGCCTTCTCGGTAAACGTGACGGCCAGGATCTGGTCTACTCTCGCGCGCCCGCCCTCCAGCACGGCAACTATGCGGGCCACGAGCTCGCTCGTCTTGCCAGTTCCGGCCGACGCCTCGACGACCAGCGACTCGTCGAGGGAATGCCGGATCCGGTGGCGGGCCTCGCCGTCGGCGAGCGGCAGACGCGGAGGCGTGCGGCCGTCGCTCATGGCCGGGACCTCAGCTCCCGGAGATCGCTCAGGACCTGCCGTTCCTTCTTCCCTATCCGACGCTCCTCCCAAGGACCGCAGACCGGCCGAAAGTCGCACCAGTCGCAGGCCCGGTCGCGTGGCGCGGGCACCAGCACGCCCGTCTCGATGGCGCGGTCGATCACCTCCAGCACCTCGATCCCCTGTCGTCGCTCCTTCTCACCCAGCCGCACAACGCGATGCCGGTAGCGGCCGACGGATGTGGCGAAGAAGAGCTGCGACTCGCTGACGGGCCGTCCGAGAGCCTGCTCCACGGCAAGGCCGTAGAGCACCGGCTGCAGCGTCTCACCGCCGTTCACCACCATGTCCCGCTTCGTCCGGTCCTTGCCGGTCTTGTGGTCGGTAACCCGCAACTCGCCCGTCTCGCTCGGCCTCGCCGGGGCCTCGATCTGGTCTACGACACCGCGCAGCATCCAGCGTCCGTCCAGGGTGGCCGGCTCTGACACGCTCTCCGGATCGAAGCCGGGGCCGGGCGGCAAGCCGAAGGCAAACTCGGCATGCAGCGGGGTCCACTCGCCGCCCTCGTCGGCGACTCGGTGGAGCCACCCCTTCAGGTCGGTCCGCATCGTTTCGATCTCGTCGCGCCAGACCCGCTCTATCGCGGGAACGAGCTCGTCCTTCCTGCGCGCCGCGACATCGTCGAGGATCCTGTCGATCTCCTGCTCGGCCTGCGCGAGCCGCGCACGCGTCACCGGCAGGGCATTCTGCTCCTGGAGCGCCCGTGTGAACTCCGCCTGCACCTCGTGGAAGATGCTGCCCCGCGTCAGCGGGTCGAGCTGCTCGATCGGCGCCGGGATCTCGTCGAGGGGGTGGATGCGCGCGACCGATCCGAGGAAGAACTGGTACGGGCAGACGGCGAAGCGCTGCAGGCCGGAACAAGAGTACGCGCGCCGGTCGAGCCGGTGGTCCGCCAACATCGCGCGCGTCGCGTCGCTCACGGCGTACAGGCCGTCGTGCCTAGACCAGCGCCGGTCCCAGCGGGCCCACCGCGCGATGAGGGCGCGGCGCAGGCCCTCGTTCAGATGGAACAGGTACCGTGCGCGCCCCGTGATCTCGTCCGTCGGCCGTCTGAATAGATCGTGCAGCACGGCCAGGTCATGTTCCGTATCGTCGATCGCGAGATCGGGATCCGGTGGCGCCGGCCAGGCGAGGCGCGCCGTCACCTGCTCGGACGCGCGGCGCTCCACCTCGCGGAAATCCGGGATGCGGCCCGTGCGCGCCCGCTCTATGTCGAGCGCGTAGAACGACGGAACCCGCTGTCGCGCCTTGCTCGCTTCCAGGCGGGGATAAGAGACCCAGATCCGGTCGGTCGCGGCGCCGACGGCGACCTGCAGCAGCAGCTTCTCCCGCTGGTTCAGATCGTGGCGGCTCGGGAGGCCGATGCGCGGCGGGTCGTCGTTCGTCGCCGCGTTGAGCTCGGCGCGGTGACGGTCGAGCAGCAGCGGATCCTGCCGGTGCCGGTGCGGAAACACCCGCTCGGCGAGGCCCGGGATGAAGATGACGCGAAAGCGCCGGCCCCGCAGTTGATCCGGGTCACCGACGAAGACGCGGCCGTACCGTCGGCGCGGCGGGTTGCGCTGCAGGTCCGTCAGCCGCTCGGCAAGCACATCGCGCACATCGGCAAGCGGCGCCGGCCCGACATTGGCCATCGGCCGCAGGTCGCCCAGGACGGCGAGGACGTCGTCCGGATCCTTCAACACCTCAGGCGCCAGCGCCTCGAGGTGATCGAGCCATTCACCCCAGAGCGCCTTCTGGGGGAGAGCGGCCAGGCGATCGATCACGGGCAGGGCAAATCGCCGGAGGTGCAACAGGTTCCGAGTCTGATGCTCGACACGCCGCAGGCGAGGTGACTCGGGTTCGTCGCTTCGGAGTTCTTCCAGGCGGGCGGCGAGTTCGGCGGCGAAACCGTCGAGGCGGCGTTCCCATCGGTCGCGGCCGCCGACGACGGCCGAATCGACAAGCAGCTCGTCCCAGCGGTGCGGTGCGCGAAGCGTGCCGCCCACGACCGGCGTCTCGTCGCTGTCCGCCGTTTCCCCTTCCGCGGCGCCACAGTCGCTGTCGGCGACGGCGGTCTTCTCCCCGGCGTCGAAGAGTGAAGGCTGCGACAGCGCCGGCGTCATCTCCGGCGCGCTGTCGGGAAGCGTCCAGCGCTCGCCGCTGCGAGGGGGCCCGCCGTCAGGATCCAGCCGCGGCACCTGGCCCAGCGAAAGGTACTCGGAGAAACGCCGGGCCGACAGGTTCTCAAGCGCGCAAGCAAGTAGCGCAAGGAACGCACGGCCGGCCGGATGCGGCACACGGGTGCCACGGGAGAAGTACGCATCGACGCCGGCGCGGGCGAGTGCGGTCTCCACCAGGCCGGCGTAAACGCCCGGCGAGCGGATCACGATCGCCATCTCGTCGAATGGAATGCCACGCGCCGCTTCCTTGACGATCGCCCGGGCAATCTCCACCGCCTCGCGGCTCTCGCCCGGGGCGGAGAAGAACGTCAGGGTCTCGGTGTCGGTGTCGGACGCGGTGTCGGACGCGGCCGGCGGATCCTCCGCCGCGAAGAGATAGCGCCGTACGCGGTCGAGCGGATCCCGCGCTGCGGCCCCGCCAGCCTTGCTCGCCGCCGCGGCGGCCGATGTGTCGATCGTCTCCGCGGCCGGCAACCGCCGGAGTGCACCCAGCGTCGGGCCGTCACCGGCAGGCACGGTCGCGAACACGGAGCTGGCGCGGCCGGCGATCGCCGAAACGAAATCGTACGCCGCATCGTCCAGCACCGCCACATCGAGCAGCAGCAGCGGACCGCCCAGTGGGAGGCCCGTCGTCGTCCCGTCGCGCCTCGCAACGTCGGCCCCCACGCGGAACAGCGCCGCATCGTCCAGCAGGCCGGCAGCGTCCATCAACGCGTCGTACCGGTCGGCGAGCCGGGCGACGTCCGGACCGCAGCCGCCCGTTTCCTTCGCGGCGGCGGGATCGACGCCGGCGCAGCGCAGATCGCGCAGGGTCGCCGCGAGAGTACGGCCAAACGTGCGGAACTTCGCAATTGGATGGAGGTAGTTGAGCCGCCGGCCGGTCAGCTCCTCGAAGGCCGCGTGGGTGGCCACCGCTTCCGCCGCGAGCGGACTGGCCGGTGCGAGGCCGCGACGCGCCAGCTCCACCGCCGCCACGCGCCACGCTAGCTGCCGCACGCCGAATCGATGCAGACCGAACGTGGCCCCCGCCTCCAACGCCAGGCCGCGCGCCAGTTCGTCCGCCGCCTCGCGCGTCTGCCCGACCAGCAGCACCTCGGGCGCCGTAGAGTCCTGCAGGTTGCGTCGCAGATAGTCCGCCGCCGCGTCAAGGCGTGCGCCGGCGGCCGGGCCCGTCAGGATCGTGATGCGCGAGGCAGGTGCCAACGGGCGGGCATCGTACCACGCCGTCATCTACTATGAGACCGGATGAGAACGGAGCCCTCGGACCCGGACGGCACGGCGGACGCGCGGCGGTTAGGCCGGGCGCTGTTGATCGCGGGTCTCGTGGGGTTGGCCGGACTCGCCGCGGTTCTCGCCTGGTGGGCCACCGCGGACGATCCGCCCGCGCCTCCCGCCACCAGGCGCGCGCTGTCCATCCTGGTGCCGGACGACGTGGAGTTGCTCGACATCGCCGTGTCCCGCGATGGGCGGCAACTTGCCTATACCGCCATCCGTGACGGCCGCGCGCGCCTGTACGTCCGGCCGATCGACAGCTTCGAGGCCGTGGAGCTGCCGGATACCGCCGGCGCCGAACAGCCCTTCTTCTCGCCGGACGGCTCCGCCATTGCCTTCCTCGCCGGGCCCCAACTGAAGCGGTCGGCGGTTCCGGCCAGCCCGGATCAGCCGCCGCCCGTCCCGGTGCCGGCGCTCCTGGCCGAATTCACCGGTTTGCCGGTGGGAGGCCACTGGCGTCACGACGGCACCATCGTCATCGGCGGTCCCGGCGCGACCGGCCTCCTCGCCGTGCCGCCGGACGGCGGAACGCCAGCGCCAATTACGACCGTCGACACCGCATCGGGTGAAACGGCGCACGGCTGGCCGCAACGTTTCGACGACGACCACCTCCTGTTCACGATCGGGCGCGACGGGCGCGATCCGCGCGTGGCGCTGCTGCACGTCGGGACCGGGCGCATGCTCCCGCTGCTTCTGGCGGACGGGGGCGGCTTCGCGGTCGAGCCGAACACCATCGTGGTCGCGCGCCGCGGCGAGATCTTCGCGGCCAAAGTCGACCGGGATCTGCTGGACAATCTCGACGACCCCTCCGCCCCGCCCCGCGATCGCCCGTCCGACATCGCGATCGCGCTCGGAGCCCCCGCGGACGCCGGGATGGATGGCGCCGCCCTGGCGCTCTCGCCGCGCCCGGTTCTGCGGGGAGTCGCGAGCAGCGGCATCGGCTATCACGGCCTCGGTCGCGCGCGCTTCGCGGCTGCCCGTGATGGCACGCTCGTCTTCGTTCCGCCCGCCGTTACCGCCGGCGCCAACCGCCTCGTCCTCGTCGATCGCGACGGTAGTGCCGAGCCGATCGACAACGTCGTCGCGCAGCACCAGACGCCGCGCGTTTCTCCCGACGGCCAGCGCATCGCGTTCGGCGCCACGACAACCATCCTGCAGCGTGATCTCTGGCTGCTCGACCTTGCCGGCGGATCACGCCGTCGCCTGACCGAAGACGCCGGCGACAACCACTCGCCTCTCTGGTCGCGCGACGGCGGGTCGATTACGTTCGCTTCGTCTCGCGCCGGCCTGCAGCAGGTGTTCCGTCTCGGCCTCCCGCAGTTCGAGACGTCCGGTCCGATACTCGCCGGCGATCTCCGAACGCCCGGGTCGTGGTCGCCCGACGGCCGGCGCCTCGCGTTCCACGAACCGCACCCGGACCGCCACCGCGACATCTGGACCTGGCGCGACGGCAGCGATGACGAACCCGAACCGTGGCTTGCGACCCCGGCCAACGAGCGCGCGCCCGCTTACTCTCCCGGTGGCCAGTGGATCGCGTACGTCTCGGACGGCACCCATGGCGATCAGGTCTATGTTCGCGTCGCTACGGCCGGAGCCAGCGCGACGGCGGTCCGGGTCTCGCCCGCCGGGGGAACCGAACCCGTCTGGGCGCGAACCGGCGACGCGCTCTTCTTTCGGCGGGGCCGCAGTCTGTACGAGGCGCCGATCGGCGACGGCGACGCCCGGCCAGCGGTTGGCGAACCGGCGCTCGTCCTCGAGGGAACCTTCCTCGCGGACGCGCTCGGCAACCTCCCGGCATACGACATCACGTCCCAACGGCAATTCGTGATGATGGAACTTGCGAGCCGCCCGAGCGTCGTACATATCGTGAGCGGTTGGCGGCAGGCGGTGTTCCCGCCTCCTCCGGACTGAAACTAGAATCGCGAGGACGAGACACACCGCGACCGGACGCAACGGAGAGGAATCACCGATGGAGAATCAGCAGACACCCGGCGGCGCGACCCCAAAGCAACTGCGGCGCTCGCTCGTCGACCGGCGCATCGGCGGGGTCTGCGGTGGCATCGCGCGCTATCTCGACACCGATCCGGTGTTCATCCGCGTGTTGTGGCTCGGCCTGACGGTGGCGGGACTGCTGGGACTGGGCATCGGCATCTTCCTCGGCGTCTTCGCCTACATCGTGTGCTGGCTCATCGTTCCGGAAGCGGAGGAAGGGTCGGAACCGATCGTTCAGGGCGTCAGGAGGCTGGAGCGATCGTCCACCGACATCAAGCTGGCGGGCGTATGCGGCGGTATCGCCAGTTTCTTCGGCGTCGATCCGAGCGCCGTGCGCGTGTTGTGGGTGCTGCTCACGCTCTGCACCCTTCTGATCGGCGGGCTGCTGATCTACCTGACGGCGTGGATCATCATGCCGCTCGCCGCGACGCCGGCCGCGGCCGAGCCGGCGCCAGCCCCGGCTCCGGCGGAGGAAGGCTCTCCTCCGCCGACGGAGGCCACCGCGTCGCCGGCGGACGCCGTTGAGCTGGCGGGCGACGCTGACGCCGCAGCGCCGGCGACGGACTCCACGGCGTCAACGACCGATACTGCCGCGGAAGAACCGCGGTCCTAGGGGCGTGCGGGCGCGTTGGAAGTTTCGCTGGCGCGAAAGCGCGCCGTGCCCGGCGCGTTGGAAGTTTCGCTGGCGCGAAACTTCTACGGCGCAAGCTCCTGGTCGACAACTCGTGCGCCGGCCGCGTTGACCGGCCCGACGTAGCGGTCGCTGCTGACGCCGGCTCGGGCGAGCGCCCCTTCCATCGCTGTCGCGACGGAATCGGCCGCCGCATCCGAGTCGGCAAACGCCAGCACGCTAGGCCCGGAGCCGGAAATGGAGCAGCCCAGCGCGCCGGCGGCCAATGCCGCTTCCTTGACTTCGGAGAACGCGGGCACCAGCGGAGCCCGGATGGGCTCCACGAGAGCGTCGCTGATGCTACGCCCCAGCATCGCGAGATCGCCCTGATGCAGCGCCGCCACCAGCGCGGCGACGTTTCCGAGGTTGGCGACGGCCTGGCCGATCGAGAACCGGTGCTCCGCCACCAGCCGGCGTGCCTCGGCCGTCAGCACCTCCGCATGCGGATGGACGAGGACGACTCGCAGCGCTTCCGGAACCGGCAGCGGGATCAGATCGAGAGGATTCGACGCGCGAATCAGGACAATCCCGCCCAGCACGCACGGGGCCACGTTGTCCGCATGCGCCGTCCCCGACGCCGCCGCCTCGCCACGCAACGCACACGCTACGAGATCATCCGCCGTGAGGGTGCCTCCGAACAGCGTGTTCACCGCCACCGCCCCGGCCACGCTGCTCGCCGCGGAACTTCCCAGCCCGCTCCCGAGCGGCATCTGCTTGTGCAGCCAGAGCCGGACGCCGGACGCGCCGTCCAGCCGGTCGAGCGCCGCCTGCGCCGCGATCCCGACCACGTTCTCGCCGGGATCCGTGCTTAGCGAGTCAGCGCCGGTCACCTCGACGATCTCGACCCCCGGCTGATCGCGCGGCTCCGCGTCGACCAGGTCACCCGGCCGCTCGAGGGCCAGCCCCAGCACGTCGAAGCCCGGCCCCAGGTTCGACGCCGTCGCCGGCGCGAACACCCGCACCCGATCGGACATGCGGGGATTATCGCCTACGCGCCAGCCGGCGCGGCACTTCCGACATCTGACGCCTCTACAGCAGAGAAAATAGGAGTATGCTCATACTTATGAGTACCCGGCTGCAGGTCGTGATGTCGGAAGAGGAGTTGGCGTCGCTGCGCCAGGCGGCCACACGGGCGGACCTGACACTGAGCGAATGGGCGCGGCGCGCATTGCGCCGCGAACGCGATTCCAGCTCGGGGCCGACACCCGCAAGCCGACTTCGCGCGCTCGATCAAGCACTCGCATGTGATCACCCAACGGGCGACATCGACAAGATGCTTGCTGATATTGAGAGGGGCCGTGATCTTCGTTGATTCCAACATCCCGATGTACCTGGTTGGAGGTCCGCACCTCAACCGCGACCGCATCGAGGCGTTCCTCCGGCATCATCCGGCAGAAGACTACGTCACGAGCGCCGAGGTGTACCAGGAGATTGTCCATCGCTACGTGTCGATCGATCGCAGACATGCGATCGACGACGCGTTCCGCATGCTCGACGATCTAGTGGCGTCAGTATTCCCCATCACTCGCGACGACGTGGAAGCCGCCCGGCGGATCGCACACGAGCAACGAGTCCTTTCCGCGCGCGACTGCCTGCACCTTGCGGTGATGGAGCGGCGCGGTGCGCAGGTCGTTTTCACATGCGACGCCGGTTTCGACTATCGGCCTGGCGTCGCCCGCGTGCCCTAAGGGGCCGCGGAGAATCGGAGCGGTACCCTCGGGCAGCCCTCGCGGCCTCGGCGTTACACGTGCGCGACAGGTATACACTGTCGCTTTGCGCGCGCCGTGCCGGCTCGCGAGAACAGAGGGTTGTTGTGATGACTCCACGCCACGCCGTCGCCGGGATCATCGTCGCCGCGGCTTCGTTCGTTTCGGTTGCCTGCGGGCCGCCCCCGGCGCCGGATCCGCCGCTGCCGGAGATTGTCGAGAAGGCGATCGCCTACCACGGTGGGGACCTGTACGAGCGGGCCCGGATGACGATGACCATCTCGTCGCTTTCGGGGAGCTTCCGGATCGAGGCGACGCGGAACGGCGGTGCGTTCGACTTTGTCGTGATCAACCCGGCGCAGGGCGAGCGGCCGGAGCGGCGGGTGCAGTTGACGAACGAAGGCGTCACCGAGTGGATCGACGGCGTCGAATCGGAACTCGATGAAGAGGGCGTGCGGCGCGCCACCGCGTTCGTGAACGCGCGGGTCTTTTTCCCGCTGCTGCCCTATACCCTGAAGGGCGACGACGTCCTGTTCGAGGACCGGGGGCTCGACCGGTGGGAGGGTCGCGACCTGCATCGGATGAAAGTGACGTTCAACCCGGGCACGAGCAACGACGCGGATGACGCCTATACCTTCTGGTTCGATCCGGAGACCGGCCGCATCGAACAGTTCGGCTACGACTTCGACAACGGGCTCCGCTATCGCCGGGCCATTTCGTTCGAGCGCGTGAACGGCGTGCTCTTCTCCGATCAGGACAACTACGCGGTCGACGGTGGCAAGGTGCCGGTCGACACGCTCACGCCCGACTACGTCGCCAGCACCATGCGCTTGCTGTCGACGGTGCGGATTTCCGAAGTTACGGTCGAACCGTTGTAGTCACGGTTCGCCGGCCTCCAGGCCGGCACTTCCCCCCCGTGGTCTGCCGGCCTGGAGGCCGGCGCACCAGGCGCCGTAGCTCAGTCGAAGATGCCGAGCTGAAGCTTCGCCGCGTCTGACATCCGGTCCTTGTCCCAGGGGGGCTCCCAGACGAGGTCGACCCGGGCGTTGCTGACGCCCTCGATCGCCTTGACCTTCCCCTGCACCTCCGCCGGGAGGGTGACGGCGGCCGGACAGCCGGGCGCCGTAAGCGTCATCTGAATCACGGCGACGCCGTCCTTGTTGACGCCAATGTCGTAGATGAGTCCCAGCTCGTAGATGTTGACGGGGATCTCCGGGTCGTAGACGGTCGAGAGCTGCTCCACGATCTGTGGCTTCAACTCGAGCGTCCGGACTGGATCGGCGTCAAACGCGGGCGCTGGCTCGGGCGGCGCCTCGGGCGCCGCGGGGGAAGCCGGTTCCGGATCGGTCAGTGCGCTGGTGTCGAAGATGGACGATTCCGGCTGCGCCGCCTGGGGCGGCGGAGCGGAGCCGTCGACGTGGGAAGGGATGACGGCGCCGGTCGCCGTGGTCTTTGTGGTTGCGCCCGGGGCGGGCCTGGAGGCCGGCGGACCAGTCGAGGCATCTGCCGGCCTGGAGGCCGGCGCACCGCCCTGCACATCCGTGGGCGAATCGGACGCACCCCCGGCTGCGTCATCGAACGGCGGCGGCACGTCATTCAGGTTCAGAATCCCCATGGTCTACTCCGTTGTCACCGTCTCGTGGCGGTCGTCAACCGCGGCGCGCAGCGTGTGCCAGGCGAGGCTGGCGCACTTGACACGCGTCGGGTAGTCGCGCACGCCGGCGAAGACGGCCAGCTTGCCGAGCCCCGGGGCGTCCGCGTCCGCGGCGTCGTCCGTCACGAGCGTCAGAAACCGCTGGAAGAGATGGCGCGCTTCTTCCAGCGTCTTGCCTCTGACCGCATCGGTCATCAACGACGCGGACGCTTTCGAGATCGCGCAGCCGGACCCGATGAAACTGACGTCGACGATCTTCTCGCCGTCGAGATTGACGTACACCGCCAGGCGGTCGCCGCACAGTGGGTTGTGGCCGTCGGCATGGCGGTCCGCGCCATCCAGTTCCCGGAAATTGTGCGGGTTCCGGTTATGGTCGAGGATGACTTCCTGGTAGAGATCACGCAGTTCGCTCATAGAGGAAACATCTCCCGCACCCGTTCGAGGGCCCGGACGAGTGCATCGATTTCCGCTCGTGTGCTGTACATCGCGACGGACGCGCGTGCCGTCGCCGGCACCCCAAAGTAGTCCATGATGGGCTGTGTGCAGTGGTGGCCGGTCCGAATGGCCACTCCCTCGGTGTCGACGATCGTTCCGACGTCGTGTGGATGCGCCCCCTTCATGACGAAGGCGAGGATGCTCGCCTTGTCCGGGGCGGTGCCGATGAGCCGCAGGCCCCTGACCTCGGAGAGCGCCGCGGTGCCGTAGGCCAGCAGATCCGCCTCGTGCGGCGCAATGGCCTCGAAGCCGACGCCGGTCAGGTAGTCGAGCGCGGCTCCGAGGCCGACGACGCCCGCGATGTTCGGCGTCCCGGCCTCGAACTTGTTCGGCAGCTCGGCGTAGGTGGTCTTCTCGAACGTCACCGACCGGATCATGTCGCCGCCCCCCTGATAGGGCGGCATCGCGTCGAGCAACGACTCGCGCCCGTAGAGGACGCCGATGCCGGTCGGACCGTAGGTCTTGTGCCCCGTGAAACAGAGGAAGTCGCAGTCGAGCGCCTGCACGTCGACCGGCATGTGGTAGACCGACTGCGACGCGTCGATCAGCACCGGCACGCCGTGGCGGCGCGCCAGTTCGACGATATCGCCCACCGGGTTGATGGTGCCGAGTGAATTGGACAGATGCACGACGGAGATCATCCGCGTGCGGGGCGTGATCAGGCGCTCGAACTCGTCCATCTGCAACACGCCGCGGTCGTCGATGGGCACAACCCGCAGCCGCGCATCCACCTGCTCGCACAGAAGCTGCCATGGGACGATGTTCGAGTGGTGCTCCATGTGCGTGATCAGCACTTCGTCGCCCGGCCCGACCTGTCGCCGTCCGAAGCTCTGCGCGACCAGGTTGATGCTCTCCGTCGAGTTGCGCGTGAAGACGATCTCGCGAGGGGATCGCGCGTTCAGGAAACGCTGGACGGTGACCCGCGCGGCGTCGTAGGCGGCCGTCGCCTCCTCGCTCAGGACGTAGACGCCGCGGTGGATGTTGGCGTTCCCGCTGGCGTAGTAGCGGGCAATCGCGTCGAGGACGGCGCGCGGCTTCTGCGTCGTAGCGGCGTTGTCGAGATACGAGAGGGCGTGCTCGCGGATCTGCCGGCGCAGGATCGGAAAGTCGGCCCGGATTCGCTCGATGTCGAATGCGGGAACGGACGCCGGCGCCGGGGCCGGCGCGGATGCCGGCGCCTCGGCCGAAGCCACCGGCGTCGGGGCCGCGGCCGTCACGGTCTCAGGGAGTGACATGGAACGACCCTCCGCCGGAGCCGGGCAACTGCGCGAGGAGGAGATCGTCGAGCTGATCCCGGATCGGTTCCACCCGGATCCGGTTCAGCAGGTCGCTGGCGAAGGCATGGATCAGGACGTTGCGCGCCTGCTCGAGTCCGAGCCCACGCGCGCGCAGATAGAACATCGCGTCCTCGTCGAGCTGTCCCACCGTCGCACCGTGCGTGCACTTGACGTCGTCCGCGAAGATCTCCAGCTCCGGCTTGGTGTTGATCTGCGCATCCTCCGAAAGCAGCAGCGCCTTGTTCGTCTGCTTCGCGTCGGTCTTCTGCGCGTCGATGGCGACGATGATCTTGCCGTTGAAGACCGCGCGCGCGCGGCCGTCGAGGATCCCCTTGTACAGCTCGTGGCTGTCGCAGTGCGGCTTCGCGTGATTGATCGTCGTGTGGTTGTCGATGAGCCGTTCCCCGTCCGCCAGGTACAGGCCGTTGAGCGTGCACTCGACGCCCTCGCCGTCAAGCACGGCGTGCGCGTCGTTCCGAACGATGGCGCCGCCGAGCGTCACCGCATGCGACGAGAACGTCGCGGAGCGCTCGCAGCGGATGTGCATAGACCCGATGTGGTAGGCCGCGGCGCCCTCGCGCACCACCTTGTAGTGATCGACGACGGCGTTCGGTCCGGCAACCGCCTCGGTCACGGCGTTCGAGAAGTACGGCGCGCCGTCGCCGCCGCCGTAGCTCTCGATCACGCGGACCTGGGCGTTCTCCCCGACGAGCAGCAGAACGCGCGGATGGGTCATGACCGGTGTTCCGTCCGCCGGCGGCACGGTGACCCACAACAACTGAATCGGCTCGTCGACCACCATGTTGGCGGGTATGCGCACGATGGCGGCGTCCCGCAGGAGGGCGGTGTTCAGCGCCGTCAACGCCTCGCCGTCGATCGGCGCGTCCGCTCCGAGGTGTGCCTCCACCGCGGCCAGCGTTGCCTCGTCGTTCGTCGCGACCGCGTCCGCCAGGCTTCGCACCTCGACTCCGGAGGGCAACCCCTCGAGATGTGACGCGGGCGCGACGTAGGTCCCGTTGATGAAAGTGATCCCGTTCGGCACCACGCCATGCGGGCCAGCGGTTTCGATGGCGGCGGCGCGGTCCGCTTCGGTGGCCAGCGTGAACGCGGTGCCGGCGATCGGCGCGATGTTCGTGAAGCGCCACCGCTCCAGCTTCGTCGTCGGCAGGCCCAGCGCGGTGAAGCGCCGGAAGGCGCGGCGACGCAGATCGACCAGGCCGGCGGGTGCGGGAGCCGTGCGGCGCACCGCCTCGAAGGCGTCCGCGTAGGCTTCGGCGGGTGCGAGGGAGGTCGTCGTCTCGGTCACCGACTCAGGCTCCCGCGGCTGCCCCGGTCGCCGCCCCGTCGGCGATCCAGCTATAGCCCTTCTCCTCGAGTTCGAGCGCGAGCTCCTTGCCGCCCGACTTGACGATCCGGCCATCCGACAGCACGTGCACCACGTCCGGGACGATGTAGTTCAGCAGTCGCTGATAGTGCGTGACGACGACGATCGCGCGCTCCGCGCTGCGCATCGCGTTCACGCCCTCGGAAACCGTCTTGAGGGCATCGATGTCGAGGCCCGAGTCCGTCTCGTCCATGATGGCGAGCTTCGGCTCGAGCACGGCCATCTGGAAGATCTCGTTCCGCTTCTTCTCGCCGCCCGAGAATCCTTCGTTGACCGGCCGGTTGAGCAGGCTCTGATCGATGTGGAGAATGTTCAGCCGCTCCTTGACGAGTGCCATGAAGTCGATGGCGTCCAGCTCCGTCTCGCCCCGGTGCTTGCGGACCTCGTTCACCGCCGCCTTCAGCAGGTAGGCGTTGTTGACGCCCGGAATCTCCACCGGGTACTGGAAGGCCAGGAAAATGCCTTCCCGGGCCCGATCTTCCGGTTCCATCTCCAGCAGGTCCTGGCCCTTGTAGGTGACTGAGCCGGCGGACACTTCGTAGTCTTCCCGGCCCGCGAGCACGGCCGCGAGCGTGCTCTTCCCGGAGCCGTTCGGCCCCATGATGGCGTGCACCTCGCCTGACTGCACCGACAGGTCCACTCCCTTCAGGATTTCGCGCCCCGCTACCGACGCGTGCAGATTCGTAACTTCCAGCATGGCTATCCGACACTTCCTTCCAGACTGATACCGAGCAGCTTCTGCGCCTCGACCGCGAACTCCATCGGCAGCTCGCGGAAGACCTCCTTGCAGAAGCCGTTGACGATCATGTTGACGGCGTCCTCCGTCGACAGCCCGCGCTGCCGGCAGTAGAAGATCTGGTCCTCGCCGATCTTCGACGTCGACGCCTCGTGCTCCACCTGTGATGACGTGTTGCGCACCTCCAGGTACGGGAAGGTGTGGGCGCCGCACTTGTCGCCGATGAGCAGCGAATCGCACTGCGAGAAGTTCCGGGCGCCCTTCGCGTTCTTCCCGATGCGGACCAGTCCGCGGTAGGTGTTCTGGCCCTGGCCGGCCGAGATGCCCTTCGAGACGATCGTGCTGCGCGTGTTCTTCCCGAGGTGCAGCATCTTCGTGCCGGTGTCCGCCTGCTGGTGATTGTTCGTGACGGCGACCGAGTAGAACTCGCCCACCGAGTTGTCGCCCTGCAGGATGCAGCTCGGGTACTTCCAGGTGATCGCGGAGCCGGTCTCCACTTGCGTCCAGGTGACCTTCGCGTTCGTGAACGCCTTGCCCCGCTTGGTGACGAAGTTGTATATGCCGCCGACGCCGTCCTTGTCGCCGGGGTACCAGTTCTGGACGGTGGAGTACTTGATGGTCGCGTCATCGAGCGCGACCAGCTCGACCACCGCCGCGTGGAGCTGGTTCTCGTCGCGCATCGGGGCGGTGCATCCTTCCAGATAGCTGACCGTCGCACCCTCGTCGGCGACGAGCAGCGTCCGCTCGAACTGGCCGGTCTGCGCCGCGTTGATGCGGAAGTAGGTGGAGAGCTCCATCGGGCATCGCACGCCCTTCGGGATGTAGGCGAATGACCCGTCGGAGAAGACGGCCGAGTTGAGCGCGGCGTAGAAGTTGTCCGAAGCCGGCACCACCGAACCGAGGTACTTGCGGACCATGTCGGGATGATCCCGCACCGCCTCGGAGAACGAGCAGAAGATGATCCCGAGATCGGCCAGCTTGTCCTTGAACGTGGTGGCGACCGACACGGAGTCGAAGACCGCGTCGACCGCGACGCCGGCCATCATCTTCTGTTCCTCGAGCGGGATCCCCAGCTTGTCGAACGTCGCCTTGATCTCCGGATCGAGGTCGTCGAGGCTCTCGAGCTTCGGCTTCTGCTTCGGCGCCGAGTAGTAAATGATCGACTGGAAGTCGACCGGCGGATAGTGGACGTTGTGCCACTTCGGCTCGGTCATCTCGCTCCAAACGCGGAACGCGTTCAGCCGCCAGTCGAGCAACCACTCCGGCTCGCCCTTCTTCGCCGAGATGACCCGGATGATGTCCTCATTCAGTCCGGGCGGAATCGCGTCGGCGTCGATGTCGGTGACGAACCCGTACTTGTAGTCCTGGGTCGCCAGTTGTTCGATGTTGTCGGTCGATGTTGCCATCATCCATCTCCCGCAAGGGCGCGGCGCCGCGCACCGCCAGCCGCCGCAAACCCGGCACAGCGCGTCATGTCTGACCGAACGCGTTCGACCTGACGCGGTCAAAAAAGCCCGACCGGAAAGGTCGGGTATCAGAATTCTATCGAACCGCGTGGGGAAGGCGCAAGAGGACGGCACAGCCTCCCCGAGTAGCCGCGGCGTGGAGGCCGCGGCGAGACCAGCGGCCCAGGCCGCCGCCGCTGTTCACATCTTGAGCCCCTCGTGCGTTGTACCCAATGAGAGCCGCAATGACGCGGCCTCCGACACAAGGAGATTGCCATGTTGTGGGAGGGTCTGGACGAAGTCATCATCCCGATCGTGTTCTTCGGCTTCGTCGGCTTCGTCGTCTGGATGGCGATCACGCATAACACCCGCCGCGCGAACCTTCGGGCCGAAACGCAGAAACACTTGCTCGAGAAGTTCAGCTCGGGCCAGGAACTGGCGGCATTCCTGGAAACTGGAGCCGGGAGGGAATTCCTCAAGGGCAACATCGAAGAGAAGGAGTCGGGACCCAGGTGGCTGGGAATGGCGCAGGGCGCGACCGTGGTCATCTTCCTCGCCATCGGCTTCCTGGTGACGTCCGGCGGAGGAGGAGAAGAGGGCTACATGACGATGCCAGGCACGATTCTGCTGGCCATCGGCCTCGGCCTGCTCGCCGCTGCAGGTCTCGCGTGGTACGGCGGGCGCAAGCGCGACGACGACGATCGGCCCGGTGACCGACTCCCCTCACATCCCGTAGAGTGAACACGTGAGCTACGCGCCGGTGTGGGATACGCCGCTGGATAGACGCGCCGCTCTGACGAAGGACGTCGGCCGCGCCGAGGGCGCGGAACACGGCCTCGCACTCGACCAGGCGGCGTTCGAGCTGTTCTACAACCGGACCGAACGGCCGCTCAGGGCGTACCTTCATCGACTTACCGGCAGTTCGAGCCTGGCCGACGACCTGGCGCACGAAGCCTACCTGCGGCTGCTCAGGAGCACGCCGCTCACGCCGGAACCGGCCGCGCTCCGTTCCTACCTGTTTCGCGTGGCGACGAACCTCTACCGCGATCACTACCGCCGGGTCGGCCGGCGCGAAACAGAAATGACCGAACCTGACCAGCAACGTGCGGTGGAGCCAGACCCCGCCCTGCGGGCCGACATGAGCCGGGCGCTGGACCAGCTCCGGCCGCGTCACCGCGCGCTGCTGTGGCTGACGTATGTCGAAGGACTCACGCACCGGGAGGTGGCGACCGTGCTCGGTCTGCGCCCCATCAGCGTCGGGCCGTTGCTGTGGCGAGCGCGGCGCAGCCTCGCCAAAGTGCTGCGGGCCCAGGGAATGGAGTTGAAGCCATGATCGGCATCTGCCGGCACGATGCCGCCGTCCACGAGGCGATCCGAACCGGGGAGTGGACGCCCGCGCTGCGTCAGCATGCCTCCGGCTGCGCGCGATGCGCCGAAGCTGTCGCGATCGGCCGCCTTCTCAACGCCATGCCTTCCCCGGAGTCGTCGGCGCGGAAGGCGGATGTCCTGTGGTGGCAAGCGCAACTGACCACCCGTAACGCTCGTGCCGAGCGCGTCCATCGGACGCTCGCGGTGATGGAAACCGTCGCCGTCAGCATCGCCGGCGCGCTCGCACTCGGTGCGGTGATCTGGGCGCTGCAGCCGGTCCTTCCCGACCCGACGATCCTGCGGACCGTGTTTGCCAATATCGCAGTGCCGCCGACAGCGCTTCCCGACCTCGGGGCGATTCCCGACGCCGCCTGGGTCGGGGCCGGGCTGCTCGTATCGCTTGCCGCCGTCTTCGCGAACCGGGTCTGGCGCGACGCGTAGCCCGCACCGGTCTGCTTCTTCCTCCGGCACCATTCATCCGGTGATTCGGCCCCGGCTTGACAGCAAGCCCCTTTTACCATCAATATTGTTGGCAACGGATTTGTTGGCAGAATGGCAGTCCTGAGAAAAGCCGGGTCGAACTGGGTCGATGGGGATCGCTTCTTCGACCGGCAAGCTGAGATCGATCTCCTCAAAGAGCGGGTTCGGAATGGCACCCACACGCTGTTGACCGCGCAACGACGCATGGGCAAGACGAGCCTCGTGCGGGAGTTGCTGCGTCGTTTGGCGGCAGAAGGGGAGTTCGAGACGGTCTTCGTCGATCTCGAAGACGCCGGTTCCGCGGCAGACGCCGTCGTCGAGATTGGAATCCAGTCGCGGGCCGTGCACGGCGCATGGCGCCGCATCAAGCTGGGGTTCGCCAATGCCTTGCGAGAGGTCAGTGATCGGGCCGATACGCTGGCTCTCTCCGAGCTTCGGGTGAAGCTGCGGGCCGGAATCGACGCCGGAAGCTGGCGGCAGAAGGGAGACGCAATCTGCGCCGCTCTGGCGGAGAATGAGCGCCCGGTCGTGCTCGCGATCGACGAGCTGCCCATCCTTGTGAATCGGATGCTCAAGGATGCCGATTCCCGAATCGTGCCCGAGGGAAAGTGCGCCGTCGACGAATTCCTGAGCTGGCTGCGCAGGAACGGCCAGGAGCACCGAGAGCGACTCTGCCTGATCGTCTCCGGCAGCGTGAGTCTGGAGCCCATCCTGAGACAAGCCGGGCTCAGTGCTCATGCGAACATCTTCTCGCCCTTCGAACTGAGACCCTGGAACCAACAGACGGCGCTGGAGTGTCTTGCCGCCCTCGCGGAGGGTTGTGGGATCGACCTGCCCCTCGCCGCTCGGCAGGACATGTGCCGGCGGCTCCGGTCCTTGGTGCCACATCACGTTCAGCGGTTCTTCGACGGGTTGGATGAAGACCGACGCATGGCGGGTCGGCGCTATGTCTCTCTCGAAGACGTCGAGCGCGTGTACAACGGCGAGATGCTCGGGGTCCGCGGACAGGCGGATCTGGATCATTACGAGGGCCGCCTGAAACTGGTGCTCGGGCCGGCGGGGTATCGGAACGCGCTTGACCTATTGACCGAAGCCGCAGTCTGCGATGGCCTTCTGACCCGCGACTCCATTGACAGGTTCGGTGCGTACTTCCGCGCCCGGGAAGTGGCTGATCCGGCCCCGATCGACGACGTGCTTCGGGTACTCGAGCACGATGGATATCTGGAGCCGAGGGGAGACGGGTACGGCTTCGTATCAGGTCTTCTGGAGGACTGGTGGCGCGCCCGGCACGGCCGGTATTTCGTTCCCATCGCACAGCGCGCGGTCCAACACAGAGCTTGAAGCGGATGGCTACAACTGCTCGCAAGTACAACCCGGGTTTCCTCACCGACGAGGAACTCGTGGCGTCGTTCTGCGTCCGAACCACGGAGTTCGAACTGCTCGCCGACGCCTTGCGCGAATGCACAGGATCCGCGAACCAGCACCAGCTGGTGATCGGTCCACGCGGCAGCGGGAAGACCAGCCTGCTCCTGCGAGTCGCGGCCGAGATACGCCGGGACCCCGGGTTAGCGGCCCGTTGCTTCCCCATAGTCTTCGCCGAAGAGAGCTACGAGGTGTCCACTGCCGGCGAATTCTGGCTGGAATGCCTGTCTCACTTGGCCGGTCAGTACGCGCGTCGCGATGACGATCCCGACCTGCAACGCACCGTGAACGAGCTTCGTGCCAACCGCAACGATCAACTCCTAGCTGACCAATGCCTCGGCGCACTCCTGGACTTCGCGGATCGGCATGACAAGCGTCTCCTGCTCCTGGTCGAGAACCTGAACACGTTGTTCCAGGACATGAGTGATCGCGATGCGGGCTGGAAGTTGCGGAAGGTCCTCCAGACCGAACCGAGGATCATCCTGTTCGCAAGCGCCACCAGCCGTTTCGAGGAAATTGACAACCCGGATCGCGCTTTGTACGACCTCTTTCAGGTGCGTACGCTACGGCCGCTGAACACCGAACAGTGCGCCGTGCTCTGGGAAACGGTAGCCGGCCGGCAACCTGCGCGCCCGACCGTCCGAGCACTGGAAATCCTGACCGGAGGCAATCCCCGCTTGGTCGCTATCGTCGCCCGCTTCGGCGCGGGACTGTCGTTCCGTGAACTCATGGCTGATCTCCTCGACGTGGTCGACGATCACACGGAGTACTTCAGGAGCCATCTGGAGTCCCTGCCGGCGCAGGAGCGACGTGTCTATCTGGCCCTTGCCTCCCTCTGGAAACCGGCCACCACACGGGAGATAGCCGAGCGGGCACGCCTCGATACCAGCACCTGCAGCGCCCAACTCGCGCGCCTTGCCGAACGCGGTGTCGTCCAAGTGGCTGGGGGCAGCGTCAGGCGCAAGCAGTACTACCTGACCGAGCGGCTGTACAACATCTACTACTTGCTGCGGCGCCGACGCGGTCCCGATCCGCTTGTCGAAGCGCTCATCCACTTCATGGAGTCGTACTATTCGCCCAACGAACTGAAGAGCATCGCGACTGGAATAGCTCTCGATGTCAAGCGCGTCGATCGGGACGCCCGGGCGCTTCACAAGGCCGTACTCGCACGGCTGGTACAACTGCCTGGACTGGCTGAGTTCCGAAGTGCGTTGCTAGATGTCGCTAGCGAAGAAGCACTCGCCATCCTCAACGAGGCAATCCGTCGCTTTGGCGCAAGCCAGAGACTCGCCGATATGACTCAGGCGGCGAGGGCCCTTGCCACGAAGAGCGTCCTTCTCAGGGAGTTGCGTCGGCCTGACGAGGCGCTCGACGCTTGTGATGAGCTAGCAAGTCGCTTCGGAGGCACCGACGCACCCGCCGTACTAGAGTTCGTTGCACGGGGTCTCGTCAACAAAGGCGACCTTCTCGTCTCACACGGTCGCTTCGACCAAGCGGTGGCCGTCTCTGACTACGTGCTCCATCGCTGTGGCGCCATTAACACACCGGAACTCTCGCAGCGTTTCGCGGAAGCTCTCAACATTAAAGTTGGCTCGCTGATTCTGCTCGAACGGTTCGACGCTGCGGTGGAGGCGTGCGACGAGAGCCTGCGTCGCTTCGGATCGGACCGGAGGCCCTCGTCAAGCGACTCTATCGCGACAGTGCTGGGTTTCAAGGCCTTCGCGTTCAACAAGTTGAAGCGTTGGGACGAGGCCTACGCGGCGCTCGACGAAGCAGTGCAGAGGCTCGAAGAAAGCGATTCCCCGTCGGCACTTGAGACAATTGCGAACATCCTCTCCCTGCAGGCACAGGTCGAACTGAACGGTCGGCGATACGAGTCGGCGATCACAACAACAGATCGGCTGCTGGCCCAGTGCGCCGACTTGTCCGAATATCGCTGGCAGGCACATCTGACCCGTGCCCAGGCACTTCTCAGAACCGGCGGTCGATCAGCTTGCGAACCCGACGTCGAAGCTACCCTAGCGATCCTCCCGAAGCTCGACGGCCTCCCTCCAGAGTGCCTCGACACCCTGATGGCCTTGAGCAGTGAGATCGGGACGAGGCGTATGCTGGAACTCATTCACGCATCGCCGTCGGCCACCCTCTTGCTGCCGCTAGCTACAGCCCTGGAGCAGGACCTTGGGCTGGCGCCCAGGGTGGCACAGGAAGTCGACGAAGTCGCTCAGGACATCCAAGTGGATCTCGCTGGGCGCAAAGGAACGCGAAGCGACGACGTTAGGCGGTGAGAAGGCCCACGCCACGCACCGGCCCGGCGAGCCTGACGGCTCGGCGCCCGACTACTCCTCGGTGGGCTCGTGCTGGGCTTCGTCCTTCATCAGCGCCGCCTTGATGGTGGACGCCCAGATCTCTGTGCCCTTCTCGTTCAGGTGCAGGCCGTCGTCGATGAAGATGTCGTCCATCACCTGGCCGTTGGACTGCAGGAAGGGATTGGCGACGTCGATGTAGGAGACGAGGTCGTGACTGTCCGCGAAGCGCTGGGAGAGCGCGTTGGCTTCCTGCGCCTTGTCCCAGACGTCTACGCGGGCGAGGCTCGGCTTGACGGACATCACGTAGACGCGCGCCTCCGGCACCTCGGCGTGAATGCGGTCGACGATGGACTCGAGCCGCCCGACGATCTCCTCCGGCGCGACACCGTACGCCGTGTCGTTGTCACCCTCGTAGATCACGACGGCGCGCGGCTTGTACTTGAGGACGATGCGATCGAGGAAGTACTCGAGGTCCTGCATCGTGCTGCCGCCGAACCCGCGCGGGATGACGGTGAGCGGGGCGAGATCCTGCTTCAGGCTGGGATGCCAGCGGCGGATGCTGGAGCTGCCGGTGACGACGATAGCGCCCTCGGGCGGCATCATCGCGCGGTCTTCGGCTTCAAACGCCTGGATGGCCTCCTCGAAGCGGGTCGGATCGATGGTCTGGGTCTGGGCGGCGGCCAGCGTCGTAAAGCCGAGCGCGAGCACCAGCAGGACGGCGATGCGGGCATAGCGGGTCTTCATGTCAACCTCCAGAGTCGTTCGGTGCGGGGCCGCGACGGCCCTCACGCAGTGGCCGCCATTATAGAGGGTGCAGGGCCGGTGGGAAGTGTGCGACGTTAGCGCGACGCGGCCGGCTGCCACGCATCGGCCAGACGCCGGCTCTCGCGCACGTCCTCGTCGGTCATCAGGTCCGCCAGCGCCTCACGCTGCCCGGCGTAGAGCGTGCGCGTGAAGTCGCTATCGGCGCCCCGCCAGGCGAGCTCCAGCCACAGGTAGGCGCGCACGTGGTCTTCTTCCACACCCGCTCCGTAGGTGTACAGGTAGCCGAGCCCCGCCTGGGCCGGCGCGTAGCCCTGCTCGGCCGCCGCCCGGTACCAGCGCGCCGCCTCGGCGTCGTTTCCGGGGACTCCGCGGTTGCGGAAATAGAGCAGCCCCAAGTTGTACTGCGCCGGCGCGAAGCCCTGGTCGGCGGCAAGCTGGATCCATCGTGCGGCCTCGGCGTCGTCGCGCTCCACGCCGCGACCGGCGTAGTAACGGCTGCCGACGTCATTCTGGGCGATAGGGTCGCCCTGCTCCGCGCGTTCCAGTAGTCCCGGGGGCAGTTGCCCGGCGCCGGCCGGCTGCATCGCGCCCGCCGCGGCCGTCGCGGCCGCAACCAGCCACGCGGTCACGAGCCCGCGGCGTAACCCCGCGGAGCACCGGGAGCAGCGAGGCGCACGCATGCTCAGGTCCTTCCCGCCGTCTTCAGCGGTAGTCGTCTTCGTCGAGCGAGACCCGAATGATCTCTTCGTCGTTCCGGAGCACGACATGGCGGTTGGCGAACGCCGGGTGCGCCCAAACCACGAGCCGGTCGCTCTGGCCGTGCCGGAACCGCGACGCGGTGCCGGCCCGCGACCCGCCGTAGCCGGAGCGGGACGTCGGGTTCAGCAGGTGGGTCCGGTCCAGTTCGACGTAGCCGTCGGGGTTGAACTGCGCGATGATCAGATCGCCGTTCTCGTTGTAGACGAAGTAGCGGTCCTCGTGCTGGACGAAGTAGGCGGATCCCCAGCGGTTCTGGTTCGTCAGCCCTTCCGCTTCCCACACGCGCTCACCGGACTCGGCCAGCAGCCCGCGCACCTGGCCGTGGCTGCCGATGCCGTAGATGTAGTCGCCGACGACGAGCGGCGTCGTCATGACGGAATGCAGCCCGGTCTCTTCCGCCACCTCGATGCCGCCCTCCACAACGCGGTTCGTCCCGTCCTTCCAGACCGCGGTCGCGGCCGGCCGGTCGAGGTCGAGGCGCATCATCATCGAGCCGGTATAGAACCCCGACACGAACAGGTAAGAACCGCTCTGGACGGCGTCGGCCACGGTCATGTTGGCGCGTCCCTCGAACGGCTCCTCCCAGTAGAGCTCGCCGGTCTCCGGATCGAGTGAGGACAGCCCGCGTGGGTGCCACACGATCAACTGCCGGGCGCCCCCCGCCTCGATGATCTTCGGCTGGTTGTAGCCCATCTCGGTGCGGGTCTCGAGGGCGCGCCAGACCTCGTCTCCGGTGTGTTTGTCGAAGGCCATGACCAAGGCGTCCGGCTCGCCGCCGACGAGGAAGATGACCCGGTCGCCATCGACGAGCGGCGCGCTCGACGTGCCCCAGATCGGGATGCTCGTGTCGTATTCCGCGACCGTGTCCTTCTCCCAGACCACCGCGCCCGTCGCCGCATCCAAGCACAGGATGCGCCCCGTCGAACCCGTCAGGTAGACGCGGTCGCCGTCAACGGTGGGCGTGGCGCGCGGACCGGTCGCATACGTGAACATCAGCATGCGGTAGGTGGTCGTCCACTCGTGGGTCCAGAGCACCTCGCCGGTCTCCTCGTCGAGGGCGAGGATGCGCTCCGTCCCGTCCATCGTGCGGGGCTCGGTTTCGATGTAGTCGAGGACGAACACCCGGCCGTCCGCGACCGCCGGGCCGGCGTACCCGCCGTTCACGGGCGCGCGCCACTTCACCTGCAGCCCCTCGTCGGGAAACTCGCGCAGAATGCCGGTCTCGGTCCAGATGCCGAGCCGCTCGGCGCCGCGCCATTGCGGCCAGTCGTTGGCGAGGACGGTCGGTCCGGCCGCCGCCGCGGCCAGGAGGCCGACGGACACGGTGAGGCAGGTGAACCGCGCCGATCGGGATGTCACGCCGCGGCCGCGCGCTTGGGTTCGAAACATGGGGCCTCCTCCCGTATGCGGAGAAGGTAGCACGGCACGAAGGGCCACTCCGGCTCGATCCTCCGGTTGGTCGAGCTCGAACTCAAACACCGCCTGGGAAACTACAGGATGTTATTAAGTATTTGGCCAATTTATTTTACACGACAACCCGCGTCCAGACTCCATACTGCATGTTTAGTCTATAACTGTTAATAAGTTATCCCCGCAAGCATCACGGTCACGGGCAAGAACACGGAAAATAGCGAGGGCAGATTGGATAAAGGTCGCACTTGGTGCTATAGAATAGGTATGGCAATAGGCGTTCGCGGGGTCAAGATTGCAGACCTTCAAGACCAAGGCATTCGCTCGTTTCGCCGATCGCGAGGGACTGGACGACTCCGCGCTGTGCGAGACCAGATGACCAAGCAATACAAGAGTGAAGCGCTAGCGGCAGCACATGAGGCGGCGCTCGGCCTCGCCGAGGCCGGTTTGATGTCGAAGCGGACCATGCGGGCGTTCGACGAAATGTGCCTCACACCAGTCGAAGAGATGGCCCCGGAGGATATCCGCGCGCTTCGGCTTCGCGAAAACGCGAGTCAGGCAGTGTTCGCGCGCCATCTCAACGTGACGACCGGGCTAGTGAGCCAGTGGGAGCGCGGCCAGAAACGACCGCGCGGCGCATCATTGAAGCTCCTGACGCTAGTAGCGAAGAACGGCCTGAGCGCCGTGGCGTAGACAGCGCGCTCTCACTCGCCCTCGTCCTCCAGCGCGTGCTTCCGGTCGAAGGCCTCCCAATCCTTGTCGGTCCAGTCAGTGAATGGCACGGGGCGTTCACGGTCTTCGTGACGGGGCGGAATCTCAATTTCACCGAGGCGCGGCATGTTCTCGATCAGCCACTGGCCGAGGGACTCGCTCGGCTCGTCCGGCAAGCCGGATCTGTCCTGCTACTCCCGTGACACGCGCTCCTCGCTGGCCGTCAGGAAGAAGGGGTCATCGCGCACCAACAGGACCGACGAGCCGGGTGCCCGTTTCCGCCTCCCGGTAGTCGAAGAACTCCTGCGTGATCGATCCTTGGAACGCGCCACGCGCGGTCATGATGCGTCCCCTCACGGTCGCCCGCGCCGGCATCCAGACGTCGCCGACGGGGATCATCTCCGCCGATGCCTTGAAACCCTCGACCCGCGCGAGCCAGCGCAGCGGTAGAAAGTCCATTCCGGCGTTGGCGAATTCGTACTTCGCGATCTGCTCTGTCTTCACGTCGACCCAGAACGTGACGAGCGAAGTCTTGTTGAACCCCTGATTGAGCCGCGTGCTGGACGACTTGGGATCCGGACCGGTCGGGTAGTACTCGATTCGAACGACCTCGCGGCCGGCGACCGTGTCATGGCCCGCGAAGTAGTAGGCGCCCGGCTCGAACGGGAACTCGGTGCCGTAGAACGCGTCGCTGACGAAGCGCGGCGCGAGATCCTGCGGGTCGCCGTGGGCGCGCCGGCGGCGCTCGCCGCGCCGCCAATCGTTCTCCGCATCGCGACGGTCGCCCGCGTCGAGGTCGATGCCGTTGAACCGCACGGGGCTGCGGATGGCCATACCGTCGAGCACGTACCACTCGTACTCGCGCCGGAGCCCCGGGAACGGAATCTCCAGCGGCGCTTCAAGGTCGACGGCAAGCACGTGGCGCAGGGTGAAGTCCCCGAGCTCCTGCCATGACGTGTACCGGTTCTCCAGCACCCGCTCCATGAGTGCGTCGATGTCATTGGCCTGCGTACGGGCGGTCGGCATCGCGCTGGCCCACGCGACGGCCGCCACCAGAATCAGGCTTCGCAGGATGGCGGCCATTGTCAGAAGCTCAGGTCGACGCCGATCGAAAGACCGACTCCGGAAAGGTCATCGATTCCTGCGTTACCGGTGGTCGCCAGATAGATCGCTTCGATCGGAATCGAAACGCGTTCACCGAGAACGACGTTGAGGCCGCCCATGAGGCCAACTCCGAAGGCGTTTTGCGTCACTCGTTTCGACCACGCCCGCTCGAGAACCAGTTGCTCCTGCACGAAGTAGACGTTCGTCTGGAGATAGGGGACGACGCGCCCGGCCGCCCGGCGCCGACCATTGACGCGGACGCCGGGGCCGATGAATCCGCTGGCCAACTCGACGATGTGAGACGTCGCCGTTGTCCATTGGCCAATCCAGTGCCCGGCGTGCAAGGCGAGATCAATGGAGGGGTTGAGGGAGTACCGATAGCTGACGGCGCCGTAGAACGTGTCCCTGCCGGCGTCGAGGTCGAGGCCGCCGAACTCGAAGCCCTCGGCCGAGTTGTTGAAGACGCCCGGTTGCAGGCTGACGTGGTGTGTCCGCGGCTTCGGCTGCGCCTCCTGAGCCGCGGCGGGCGAGCACATTAGCAGCACAATGGCCACCCCGAGCGAGCGATGAAGGAGTAATCGTGCATCCATGCCGGTAGCAGGATGCAAATTGCGTGCCGTCCTGAGCCTGCGATGCGGAGGGTCGCGCCTGGCCGGATTCCTGGACGTGCCGGGACGGGCGCGCTACGAGCTTGCGCCGGCCGCGCCCGCCAGGGCGTCGCTAGTTCGGCTCGGCGGCCGTCAGTCGCCCGAGCAGATCGGGATCGATCGACCGCTTGACGGTGCGCCGGTCGAGATCCAGGCGGCGCGCGGTCTCCTGATAGCTTCCCGTCGTCGCGTAGACGCGCGTGCAGTAGCGCCGAAGGAGCTCCTTGGCGGTCAGATCGCCTTCACGCCATGCCGCCACCACGCCATCGGCTGCATCCGATGTCTCGGGAGCCGTCCTCGGCCGGTAGCGCTTGTGCACCAGTACGTTGCAGACGCACTGTTCGAGCTCCCGCACGTTGCCCGGCCACGCATAGTCGGGCCCGAGATCCCGCTCGATGCAGGCCAGCACTTCCCCGGCCACGTCCGAAGCCTCGTCGGACCCGACCACGCGCTCACTGACGAACAGCACCATGTTGCGGAGCTCGTCCGGCGAGTCGCGCAACTGATCGCGGAGCGACGGCGTTTCGATGAGATCCGCGCACAGCCGGTAGTAGAGGTCTTCGCGAAAGCGGCCGGCGCGCATCTCGGCGTCGAGGTCTCGGTTCGTCGCGGCGATCAGCTTGCCCTTGAACTCGCGGGGCGTCGTCTCGCCGATCCGCTGAAACTCGCGGTTCTGCAGGACGCGCAGCAGCTTGACCTGAATCGAAGGGTCGAGCTCGCCGATTTCGTCCAGCAACACCGTGCCGAGTGGCGGGCACGATTCGAGCCATCCAATGCGATCCTGCAGCGCCCCGGTAAAAGCGCCCTTCCGGTGCCCGAACAGTTCCGATTCGATGAGGGTCGGCGACAGCGCGGACAGATTGACGGCGTGGAACGCCCCGTCGAGGTTCGCCGCGAACGTCCCGGGCTGAGGGTCGAACGGGATGTACCGAGAGAGCCCGATGGCCCGGGCGACCAGCTCCTTGCCCGTTCCGGACGGTCCCGTTACGAGCGTCGTCACGTCGTGCATGCGCCGGTAGAGCGAGCGGCGGTAGCGCCGCATGTCGTGCGTGAAGATGGATTGCCACACATCCGCGCGCAGCTTCGCGGCGGCCTTCGACGTGCCGATGATGTTCCGGAAGATGAGGTCGAACGCGCGGCGGGCCTGGAAGAAGCAGGCGAACAGGTGCGGCGGCTCCACGCGCCACGGCAACGGGATTCCGTCGAGCGTCAGGAAGTGCTCTACGTCCCGGTGGAATCGCTCGTAGAACGCCAGCCGGCGACGGCTGCGGCTGGGGTCGACGTGGACCTGGTGCAGGTCGTCCTCGTACCGCCAGTAGAGCATCTGGCCGACGACGTAGGCGTACAGCGCCAGCTCCTCCGGAGTCGCCGATCCCGACCGCAGTAGGCGTTCCCTGGCGTCCCGCGCCGCCCGCTCGGAGGCGGACACCAGCGGTTCGAGGGCCGGATTCCCCTCGTAGCCTGCCTCGAGGCTCCAGACCGGCCCATGCGGCACAAAGTCGTCGCCGAGAACCGCGTGTTCGATCTCGATGAACTCGGAGCCGAACGGATTGGTGTAGGCCAGCCGCGCCAGCGACTCCATGGTTCGACGCTCTTGCGGCCTAAAGAGTGACAAGACATGAAATGTACGTCCGTGTACATTTCATGTCAATCACCCGCTGCGGTCGGGCTCAGCCCGAAGGGGGAAACAATGCCGGCCCGCCTCGTGCCGTGAGAAGGGCCGCCCGCGGCGGAACTCACGCTCTTCGCTGGCCCGCTCGAAGGTGGCGCACAGCTCGTAGGCCGTTCCCTCCCCGGCCGCGTAGCCGTACGGCTCGCCGGTCACCGGGTCCGCAATCGCAACCTGCACGTCGGAATTGCGCTGCAACTCGTCGAGCGTCGCCGGTAGCCTCTCGTGCGTCGCCTCGTAGCGGTCGATGGCCCGCGAGATGGCGTCGAGGTCCTGGGCGCGGCGCGCGTCCAGCCGTTCCATCCGCTGGTCGGCCGGCGACCCGAGCGCCACCAGGCCGGCGACCACGGCGACCAGCACCGACGCGGCGCCGAGGGCGGGAAGGAGATCGCGCCGGCGCGGCGTCCGCGTTTCGCGCGGGTCCCGCTCCGTATCCCGCAGATCCCGTAGGTAATAGCTGAACACGCCACCGGCGATCGCGGTCACGGTCAGCGACTTCAGCACGAAGCGGGCGGTCAGCTCACCCCCGAGGAAGCTGTAAACGAGCCCGGTGACAGCGCCCACCAGAACGCACGACGCGACGAACAGCGTCAGGTACGTCAGTTGCTGGCGGATGCGCGATCGCCGGGAGCTGGGCTGCTCTTCAACGCCGCGCCGAATGACCCGGGTGACGAAGACGAACACCGGACTCGCCACGACCAGGGCCGACACGGAGAACCGGAGGATCTCGCGGATCACGAACGGCGGCAATCCGGCCGGGTCGGGCAGATAGGTATCGATCAACCCGAAGACCGCCGCTCCCAGGCTGTAGGCGCTGACGAACAGCGCCATGAACATCACGACGTAGAGGAAGGCCTCGCGCGGCCGGGTCGACACGGCTGGCCGCGGGACCGGGATCGGGGACTCGACGTCCGCGAATCCAGCCAAGGCCCGCCGAACCTGATCCGCCGGCCAGCCCGCGCGGGTCAGAATGTCCGCAATCTGTTCCCGCGAGAGTTTCCGTTCGAGACCTTCCTTGACGAAACCGACCAGTTCCGGGCTGAGCGCCATTCTCGTTCCTCCCTACCGTGCAGCAGTGCGTGATTCCGATGAAAGCAAGCACCGTGCCAGTCGCTCGGCATTCTCACAAGTGCCTGGATCGCCGGTTGTTACGCAAGGAACGGAGGTTGGTCCCGACACCGCACTCGCAGGTAGGATAGACACCAAATGTCATACCCCTGTGCACGTGATGTCCACTGAACGTCCTAAGCAGACGCCGGTCGGCGCAGCGTGGTGATCCCGCCGATGGCGCACACCGCCACGACCCCCACGAGGTTGTGCCACATGAACGACACGTCGGGGAAGAACGTGGCGACCGCGGCGACGGATGCCATGCCGCCGATGAGCCCCCAGAAGGCGCCGGCGGCGGTGACGCGCGGCATGCCGACCGCGAGGACGAAGACGCCGAGGAGCGAGCCGTAGAAGAAAGAGCCGAAGCGGTTGACGACCTCGATCAGCGAGCCGAGATTGGCGGCGTAGAGGGCGGTGACCGACGCGAAGAGGCCCCAGAAGCCGGTGGCGATCTTCGAGAACCGCAGGTAGTGGGCGTCCGACGCTTCGCGCTTGATGTGGCGGCGGTAGAAGTCGATGGTGGTGGCGGCGGAGAGCGCGTTGAACTCCGCCGCGATGCTCGACATCGCCGCCGCGAAGATCGCGGCGATGAGCAGCCCGACGAGGCCGATGGGGAGCTGCGTCGTGATGAACGTCGGGAAAACGTAGTTGACGTCGCTGTAGGCGGCATCGCCGGTGACGTCGCGCACGAGGTCGCGCGCCTGGGCGCGGACGTCGACCACCCGCCGATCGCTCGCTTCGAAGGCCGCCGTCGCCGACCGGAACGCCGCCTCGTCACCCGCCCGCCGCGCCGCGACGACCGCCTCCGCGTCGGAGCGTCGCGCCGCATGGGCCGCGCGGAATTGCTCGTCGAGCGCCCGGTACTCGCCCGCCCGCCCACTCGCTTCCACCGCGGGCTGGTGCGAGTCGTTGAACAGCATCGGCGGTTCGGTGAAGAGGTAGAAGCAGAAGACCAGAACGCCCATCATCAGGATGAGCACCTGGAGCGGGATCTTCGCGTAGGCGCTCATCAGCAGCGAGTGGCGTCCGGCGTCGATCGACTTCGCGGTGAGATAGCGCTGCACCTGGCTCTGGTCGCAGCCGAAGTAGCCCAGCATCAGGAACAGACCGCCGAGCAGGCCCGACCAGAACGTGTAGGTCTCGTTCAGGTCGAAGGTGAAGTCGATCGCCTGCAGCCGGCCCGTCGCCCCCGCCACCTGCAGCGCCGGCTCCAGCGAGACATCGTCCGGCAATCCGGCGATCAGCGCCGCTACCGCCGCGCTGACCCCCACCATGATCACCACCATCTGCTTGACGTCGGCCCAGGTCACCGCCTGCACGCCGCCGAACATCGTGTAGAGCGTCGTCGGCACGCCGATGGCGAGAATGGTGAGGGGCAGGCTCCACCCCAAGACGATGGAGAGAATGACGGCCGGCGCCGCGATGATCACGCCGGCGCTGAGGCCGCGCGACATCAGGAAGAGAAAGCTGGCCAGCGCGCGCGTGCGGGCGTCGAAGCGCCGCTCGAGGTACTCGTAGGCGGTAAAGACCCGGGCCCGGTGGAAGAACGGGACCAGGGTGACGGACAGGATGATCATCGCCAGCGGCAGCCCGAAGTAGAACTGCACGAAGCGGATCCCGTCGTCGTATCCCTGGCCGGTGGTCCCGACCAGCGTGATGGCGCTCATCTGCGTCGCCATCACCGACAGTCCGACCGCCCACCACGGCAGCGAGCGCGACGCGAGGAAGTAGCCCTCGACGGCGCCGGTGCCCTTCGCCCGCTTCACGCCGTCGTACAACACCCAGGCGAGATAGGCGACGATGATGGTCCAGTCGACGGGATGCACGGCCCCGGAGTCTCGCCCACACCCCATCCGGCGTCAAGCGACTGCCGGCGGCCCGGCCCGCCGGGCGGGCCCGCAGAGGCGTTCCAGTAGACTGATCGCATGGCGGAAGTCGAAGAGGCGCAGGCGAACACCCGGAAACCGCTCCCCATCGGGCGGATCCTGTTCGGGCTTGTGGCGGTCGTGGCGCTGGTCGCGCTCGGACGGACGTTCGGCGTGTTCCTGGATCGGTTCGTGGAATGGGTGGACGGGCTCGGCCCACTGGGGCCTATCGTGTTCATTCTGGGCTACATCGGGTCGACGGTGGCCTTCATTCCGGGCTCCGTGCTGACGCTCGCGGCGGGCGCGATCTTCGGCCTGGGAGAAGGCGTCCTCTACGTGATGACCGGGGCGACGCTCGGCTCGTCCGTCGCGTTCCTGCTCGCGCGCTACGTCGCCCGCGAGGCCGTGGAGCAACGCATCGCCGGAAACGCGAAGTTCGCGGCGGTGGACCGCGCGGTGGGGCGCGAAGGGTGGAAGATCGTCGTGCTGTTGCGGCTCTCGCCCGTCTTCCCGTACAACCTGCTGAACTACGGGCTGGGGCTGACGAAGGTCCGGTTCCGCGACTACGTGCTGGCGTCCATCGGCATGCTGCCCGGCTCGTTCCTCTATACCTATTCGGGCTTCCTCGTCGGTGACGTGATTCGCCTGGCCGGAGACGCCGGCCCGGAACGCGGGCCGCTGTACTACGCGGTCGTCGTCGTCGGGTTGCTCGCCACCATCGCGGTGACCGCCGTCGTGACCAAGACGGCGCGGCAGGCGATCACGGAGGCGACAGGCACGGCTTAGAACCGAGTCGAGCAGGAACTGCTCAGGTGCTCTCCCAGGGGTCGATCACGTTGATCCCCATGTCTTCGAAATCCCGAACGTTGCGTGTCGCCACGGCCATGCCCCGGGCGCTCGCGATCGCCGTGATCTGAGCGTCCGCCTGCGAGACCGGCCGGCCCATCAAGCGCCGGGCGGCGGCGATCTCGGCATACGCGCGTGCGGCGGCGCTGTCAAAGGGCAGGACGCGGTTTGCAAAGCCTGCTCGCAACATCCGCTCAAGTCCCGCTGCCAGGCCGTCCCGGCGTTTGCCCGCGGCCATGACTGCAAGACCGAAGCGCAGCTCGGCCTCGGTCACCGCCGTCAGAAACAGGCTCGATGTCGGACGCTCCGCAACCCACGACGCAACCACGGGATCGCCGGCGGGATGCATCAACTCGGACACCACATTCGTGTCGAGCACCACCATTGCCGCCATCTCAATCGAGTTTCGGGGGCTCGCGCATCGGTTCACGCGGCGGCAGTTCGAGTTCTACGCCGCCGAAGGGCGCGAAACACTCGCGAATGAACCTCGCCAGATTCTCCGGTTCGGGTTCCCGGTCGGTCGCCTCCCGCAGGATAAGCCGCACTTCCTCCTCCATGGAACGACCGTTCCCCGCCGCGCGGGTCCGAAGCCGGGTCTTCACATCGTCGTCGAGATTGCGGATCGTGATGCTCGCCATGCTCGCAGTACCTGTTCAGGTCGAAATCCAGACTACTCGATGATTGCAATGCAATCAAGTCACGACGCCGGCCGCAGCTCGATGTCGCGAATACGCGTCAGCGGCAAGGCAGTGATGCGGCCGGTCAGTGGGTACTTCCGGTCGCCGGGGTAGACCACCCACAGGTGCTCCAGCCCGAGGTCGTCGATGACGACGTGCATCGAACGGGTGGTGCGCGGGGCGTCGGCGCACTTGAACTCGAAGCCCCAGCGCCGCCCCCGCCGCAACAGGAGAAGATCCAGTTCAGCGCCCCGCTGGGTCCCGTAGAAGTACGCTTCGCGCTCCCCGTGCGCCAGCAGCGTCTGCTCCAGGGCGAACCCTTCCCAGCTTGCCCCGTAACGCGGGTGCAGCGGCAGGTCTCGCCGCTCTTCCAGCCGGAGCAGGAAGTGCAGGATGCCGCTGTCGCGCACGTAGACCTTGGGTGACCTGACGAGGCGCTTGCGCAGGTTCTCGAACCAGGGCGGCAGCACGCGGAGCATGAAGGCGCCCGCCAACAGGTCACGGTAGCGGTTCACCGTCGTCGCGCTCACGCCCATCGAGCGCGCCAGCTCGGCGGCGTTCCACGTCTGTCCGTGCACGTGCGCCAGCATGCGCCAGAAGCGGCCCAACGCGTCGGGGGAGACAGCCGACCCCAACCCGCGGGCGACGTCCCGCTCCAGAAAAGTGCGCGTGAACGACTGCATCCAGCGCGTCCAGGCCGCGGCCGACGGCGCCAGCCAGGCGCGCGGAAACCCGCCGCGCATCCAGAGGCGGTCCTGCTCCGCCCCGACCTCGGCCAGCGAGAACCCGCCCACGTCGACGAACAGCATGCGTCCGGCCAACGTCTCGGACACGCCCTGGACGAGGTCCAGAGAGGCGCTGCCCAACAGGAGGAAGACTGCGCGCCGATCCGAATCGTCGCAGATCGGCCGCAACACCTCGAACAGTTCCGGTCTCCGCTGCACCTCGTCGATGACAACCAGGCCTTCACTATGGCGGAGCAGCCGCTCCGGGGTGGCGGACAGGGCTTCGCGCGCCGCGGCCACCTCGAGGTCGAAGACGGTGGTCGGTCCGGGCCACGATGCCGCCACCTGCCCGGCTAACGTCGTCTTGCCGACCTGCCGCGCGCCCAGCAGGGTGACCACCGGCGCTTCGGCGAGTCCCGTGGTGGTTTCGGCGAGCAGGCCCGGACGCGCTATGTATTGTTGCAAATCACACTTCTGCGAAGTGATTGACAACAATTATACCCAGGTCCCAAGCTCGCCGCCAGCACGCGCCGGTCTGGTCGGCGCCGTACGGCATCACCGGTGCCGGGCCGCGTCCTATTCCAGATAGCGCGTCACCGCCGCCTCGTCCCATTCCAGGCCGAGCCCCGGGCCGCGGGCGGTGACGCAGCCGTCGACCACCCGGGGCGGCTCGGCGAGCACGGCCCCGGCCAGGTCGAGGAACTCCAGGTAGTGCGCCAGCGGCGTGATGGGCAGGACGTGGGCGCTCGCCTCGATGAACAGGTGGCTCGAGATCGGCACGGCGGCCTGCTCGGCCTGCCCCATGGCGCGCAGCCATCCGGTGACGCCCCCGATCTTCATCAGGTCCGGCATGCAGAAGTCGCAGGCGCCGGCGGCGAGGGCGTGCGCCATGTCGTGACCGAACCACCAGTTCTCGCCGGTCTGGACGGGCACTGGTGAGGCCGCGCGGACCCGCGCGTGGCCGGCGAGGTCTTCGGCCGGCACCGGCTCCTCCACCCACTCGAGATCGAAGCGGGCGAGGGCGCGGATGCGCCGCAGCGCTTCCGGCGCCGTCAGCGACTGGTTGTAGTCGACCATCAGCCGGACGTCCGCGCCGATCAGGTCGCGCACGGCAGCGACGGTGGCGACGTCCAGGTCGAGACCGCCGACTCCCAGCTTGATCTTGATCGCCCGGAACCCCTGGTCGACGCTCCGCCGCAGCGCCGCCCCATCCGCAACCGGATCGACGACGCCGTAGCTGTCGTAGGCGGGGACCGGCGCCGCCCGACCGCCAAGCAGCTCGACGACCGGCCGCTCCTGCGCCCGCCCCTGCAGATCCCAGAGCGCCATGTCCAGGCCGGACAGCGCCATGCCGACGATGCCCTGGCGGCCCATCAGGCGGAAGCGCGCCGCCATATCGTCGTAGACCGCCGATGGCGCGGCGGGCCGTCCCCGCACCACCTCGTCCAGGTCCTCGAGGAACGCCTGGAGGGCCCGCAGCGACAGCGTGGTGTAGCCGAAGACGTAGGCCCGGCCTACCGGACCCTCTTCCGACGCGACGTCGATCAGGACGAGAGGCGACACGGGCACGTCCCCCGACGCGGTCCGGAGGGGACGGGCGAGCGGCGCGGCCACGGCGCGCGCCGTCAGGCCGCGAATCGTGAGCAGCGACTCCCGCGTAGCCGTGGCGGTGTCCATCGTCCGGGCGGCGCAGGGCGGAATCAGGGAAGCGAGTCGCGCGGCGGCAGCGTCAGCATGCTGCCGGGCGGCCGCTGTATGTCGAACGCCTTGAGCGTGTAGTTCACGGTGGTGTAGTGGCCGATGAGGCCGGCCAGGTCCATGATGCCCGTGTTGCCGAGCAGGCGCTGCGCGGCCTCGAACGTCTCGTCGCTCAGCTTCGGCTCGAGGATCATCTCCCGGACGGCGCGGATGATTGTCCGTTCCGTCTCGCCCAGCCCCGGCAGGTCGCCCGCATCGGCAAGCGGACGGTCGTACCGGATCAGGTCGATGATCTCATCCTCCAGACCGGCGCTCCGGCCGAGCCCCTCGTGGGCCGACCACTCGTACTGGCTGTCGAGGAGCCGGGCGGCGGTCAGGATCGCCAGTTCCGCCAGCCGCTGATCGCGGTTGCCGTCCGCGCCGAAGCGGAGGTAGCTGCTGGCCGGGAAGAGATGCTCGGCCATCAGCGGGCTGTACATCCACATGCCGATCGGCCCGCGCAGGCCGTCGGAATAACGGCTATCGGGATGGACGATGACGTCGTAGGCCCGCTGCCCGTCCGCGTCGAGCGACTCGCGCGTGATCCGCGGGAGCCGCGCCAGCGAATCCTCGTGAATCCCCGGCGGGATCTCGGCCTCCGTCATCTCGCGCGGCGTGAACGGCTCGGCGGAAGCCGCGCCGGCCGACGCGGCCTCTCCATCCTGCGCCGCCGCCGCTTCGGTGTCGACCGCGTCCGGACCGCCGCACGCCGCCAGGGCAATGACCGCCACCGCCAGGACCGTTTGTTGCAGCTTCACGGGTGACCTCCTTCCCGAGTGACACGCCGACCGTCGCCGCGGCGGCGAGGCCGACGGAGAATACTGTCACGAAGCCGGACGCCCCTAATCTCTATCAAGTACCCCGACCACTGCAAACTGATATCTTCGAGTGTTCACTCCAGAAGAGCTATCCGGAGCAGAAGATGGCGCAACTGGCGGCGCCAGTCCGAGGATTTCGCTTGAGTCGCCGCACGAAACGGCGTTAGATTGACGAACCGTTCCGGACCGGCGAGCTCATCCCGACGGTGCCCGGGTGAGGCTCCATGCGCAGGAGGCGCTCTCGACTCATGGCAACAAGGTTCCCGACGATACGACATCGTGCGGTGCGGCGCTCGCTGTGGTTCCTCCTGGTCGCGACCCTCGCCGCGCAGGCGCCGGCGGTGCAAGCCCAGGACGACTGGGTGCACTGGGGACGCGACGCCGGCAACCAGCGGCACTCGCCGCTGACGCAGATCAATATCGACAACGTCTCGACGCTGGTGCCGGCATGGCGCTACGAGATGACGAAGGCGGGCGTGCCGTCACGGCCGGCGCAGTCGACCCCGCTCATGGTCGACGGCGTCCTGTACCTGTCGTTTCCGTACTACCGCGTGGTGGCCCTGGAGCCGGAGACCGGTGAGGAGATCTGGGAGTACACGGCGCCTGGAGACTGGAACTCGCCGGAGCACCAGTTGCACTGGACGGGTGGTTCGATGCGGGGGCTGGCGTACTGGGAAGGCAACGACACGATACCCCCGCAGATCGTGTTCGGAACCGAAGAGGGCGAGCTGATCTCGTTGAACGCGGCGACCGGCCTCCCCAACCCGCGGTTCGGCAACGACGGCTTCGTCGACATGAAGACCCCCGACGTGATGAACGGCTTCCCGGACATGCACTACGGCATCTCGTCCGGCGTGGCCATCTGGAAGCATCTGGTGTTCACGGGTGTCCACAACGCGGACGAGACGGGATCGAAGGGGCCGGCGGGCGACACGCGCGCGTGGGATCTGCGGACGGGCGAACTCGTCTGGACGTTCCACACGGTGCCCCACCCCGGTGAGTTCGGCAACGAGACCTGGCTCGACGACTCGTGGCGCAACGTTAGCGGCGCCAACACCTGGTCGTTCTTCACCATCGACGAGGAGCGCGGCATTCTGTACATGCCCCTCGGTTCCGCCCACAACGACTTCTATGGCCACGACCGCCCCGGGGACAACCTCTTTTCGGACTCGATCGTGGCCGTCGACGCCCTGACGGGCGAGCGGCTATGGCACTTCCAGGCCGTCCATCACGATCTGTGGGACCTGGACATGCCGGCGCCGCCCATCCTGTTCGATGTCGAGCGGGACGGCGAGACGATTCCCGCCGTCGGCGTCATGACGAAGTACCCGGTGCTGTTCATCTTCAACCGGGTCACCGGCGAGCCGATCTACGAGATCGAGGAACGTCCCGTACCCGCCGGGAACATGCCCGGGGAGTACTACTCGCCGACCCAGCCGTTCCCGGTCAAGCCGCCGCCCATCGGACGCATCGATTTCACGATGGACGAGATAGCGACGGTGACGCCGGAGCACACGGCGGCGTGCCGCGAGATGCTGATGCAGTACGACGGCGGGCGAAACCGCGGCCCCTACACGCCGCCGTCCGAGGAGGGTGCGCTCGTGTTTCCGTCGACCGGCGGGGGGACGGAGTTCACCGGCGGGACCTTCGATCCGAGCCTCGGGTACTACATCATCAACTACGCCGACACCGGTCACATCAGCCAGCTCGTACGGGTGGAGGACGATCCGGACCGCGGCGGCTACGTGGGCCCGCCCGAGTCGCGCCGCATCTACTGGCACGTCGTCACCCGGCCGTCCGTCAACGGCTGGCCCTGCTGGCAGCCGCCCTGGTCGAGACTGGTCGCCGTGGACGTCAACAGCGGCGAGATCGCCTGGACGATCCCGTTCGGCACCGTGGAAGGCGCACCGCCCGGCGTGAACACCGGCGCCCCCAACTCTCAGAAGGGCGGGCCGACCTCCACCGCGAGCGGCCTGCTCTTCATCGGCGGGGCCACCGATCGACTGTTCCGCGCCTACGAGACGAAGACCGGGCGCGAACTCTGGAGCTTCGAGACCGAGCAGTTGATCAACGGCTCCAACCCCATCACCTACCTGGGCGATGACGGAAAGCAGTACGTCGCGGTGGCCGCGGGGACCACGCTGCTGGCCTTCACGCTGCCATAACTCGAAGCTGGGTCCAGCGGCTCGCGGACTCTGGACGGCTACGGCGTGACGGTGACCTTCACATAGCCATTCGTCCAGCAGCACTGGTTGCCGGCGGAGCTGTCGACCCGGCCGAAGTTGTCGGCGCGTACACGGATCACGTACTCGCCCGGCTGCTCGAAGGTCGCAGTCGTGGTCACCATCCCCTCTGTCTCTGCGATCGGCTCCGTGCGCGGGCTGAAGACCACCGCGCCCGGACCGGCATGCTTGAACCAGGTCACGTTCAGCGCCGCGGTGTCGCCCCGCCGTCTGACCGGGAGCGGTTCTTCGTCCCGCACGCTGTCATCATGGATCCAGACCGTCAGCGAAAGCGGCGTGTCCACCGACGCGCGCATCGGCTCCGCGTCGATCCCGGTGGGACCCCGGCCGGCAGGGCCATCGGGGCTGAAGCGGACCAGTGGGGGCTGCGACCCCATAGCCATCGGCCATCGGAGCTGGTAGGCACCGATCTTGTCGCTTCCAGGCACGGAGAAGGTCCGTTCCTGGTTGACCAGGGTCCAGACGACGTCGCCGCTGAAGCTGGCCGGCACGGTCACGGTGAACACCCCCCGCTCCCGGTCTCGCCGGCGCCTGCTCGTGGCGCCCTCACGCGCGACAGGCGGGAACGACGTGGGTTGCCGGCCGTCGAACTCCGCCGGTTCGATGAAGTTGTCTGCACCCAGGGGAATCTCCACGACCTCGGTCAGGTTGAGGTTGGAATAGCCGAACGACAGGGTGACGGTTCCATCCGTATTCCGGTACCAGCCGTCGAAGAACGGGACCACCCGAAGTCCGTTTGGCGGCAGCGGAGTAAGTGGTCGTTGCCGCTGGGCCCCCAGCGATGGGGAGCCGATGAGCATTGCGGCTGCGAGGCCGCCCGCGAGCCATCGTCCGAGCACTGGCGTTCCCTCCATCAACGCGTTGCCGCCGGAAAAGCGAAAGAGCCTCTCGATACCGAGAGGCTCTTTCGCCACAGACTGATTCCGCACGTTTCCGTGCTGCTACTCCTCGTTGTCCGTCTGCTTGCGACTCTCCCGCTCGGCCACCAGACGCTCGTAGCCCTCGTCGTCGAGATGCGTCACGGCGATCCATGCATGCGACATCTCGTCCGCCGTACGGCTGCCGGGTCCCACCCACTGGTTCGGGTCGGGGTTCTGCCGGTTCCCGGCCGTATTGTCGTAGTAGCCGGTGATCACCAGGACGGACCCCGCCGGGACGAGCGGTGCGGCGTCTTCTGCGTAGATGTGACTGGTGTGCCAGTCGTTGGTCCAGTTGGACACCGAGCTCACCATCTCCAGATCGCCCGTCTTCGTATCGAAGATCTCAAGAGTCTTGCCCACTAGACGGAAGTGACCGTGCGGCTGGAAGCTGTCGATCCGCACCGGGGTCTCGAAGGAATGGAACCCCTGCGTCATCGCCGTGCCATGCGGTGGAAGCTCGAGCTCGCTGCCCTTCATCAGCAGGGAATACAGCTTGAGATCCTGTTGGAATTGCACCTGCTCCTGATGGCCCTTCGGGTAGAGCCACACGCCCATCTCGACCACGTCGTTCTCGATGACCTCGCCGGTCGGATAGTAGTGGACGTCCCAACTGACCATCGAGTCGGCCGGGAGGAGACGACAGGCGTCCTCCGGAACGATCTCGCCGACCTTCCCGAGCGCGTACTCGGAGAGCCGCTCGACCTGGACCCACTCCCCGCTCTCCTCGTCGAAATCGAGCAACTGGCTGTTGGCGTGGTGCGCGGCGGCGCGCCCCGCGGGCGACGGCTTGACGGAGACCGCCTTGAGGCACCGGTCCTCGGTCAGGCCGGTCGGCACGATCGGCCGCCACCAGACGTCCGACCCATCGGCCGCCAGCGTGTACGGCTTCGTCCGGATCACCAGGTCCGGCGGGCCGAACTCATCCGCATAGGCCCACTCGCTGAGATCCGGAAACGATAGCGGCGGCGGAAGATCGGCCGGGTCGCCAAGGGGCGCCCCGTCGTCCACCCAGCGGGCTATCGTCTCGATTTCGGACAGGCTCAGCCGGAGGTCGTCCTTCAGTTCCTGAATCCCGATGTCGCGGTCGTATCGATAGGGCGGCATCTCGCCCGTTACCACGCGCTGCTTGATCGACCGAGCCCAGGGGCGCGCTTCCTGGTAGGTCGTGAGCGACATCGGGCCGATCGAGCCGGGCCGGTGGCACTGCTGGCAGTTCCTCTGGAAAATCGGGGCGATGTCCCGAGCGAAGGTAACCGCGGGCGCGTCGCCGGGCGATTGGGCCGCCGCGGGCGCACCCCAGGTCACACTGAGGACAGCGACCCCAAGACTCCAGGCAACCACCCGGCCGCCTGACGAAGCGTGGAGGGGAGTGTTTAGCATAACGACACCTCTCAGTACACTCTGGTTCCGATACGCACATCCTACTACGGAGTGTCCGTCCCGGGCAGGTTCTCGATGCCGTGCAGTGACCGCGCCGCTCACTGCTGCGGATCGGCGTCGGGCAGGATCCGCTGCGTGTCCAGGTTCCGGGCGCCACCGAGGATGCCGGCCAGGCCGATATTGCCCTCGTGGCAGGCATACTCGAACAGCGGGCCGTCGGTGCGGCGCAGTGGCATGAGCGCGGTCCAGGGCCGCGTATAGCCGTTCGGATCCTCGACGGTGAACTCGTACATCACCGTATCCGCGTCCAGGCGCCGAAACCGTTCGACCAGGATGGTGTCTCGGCTCGAACCGTTGAGGCTGGTCTCGCGCAGGAAGTGCTTCGTATTCACCACCAGCGTGTCACCGTCCCAGCGTCCGCGCGAGTCCCCCGAGTACTGATCGAGGCCGACGTGCGGACGGCCGTCGAGCGGGATGATGCGCGCGTTGTGCACCATCTCGTTCAGAATCACGACGTGATCCGGCGTCTGCACGATCAGCACGTTGTTGTTGTACGCGCTGGAGACCATCGGCGGACCGGCATTGAACCCCAGCAAACAGCGGTCGGACAGGCTGCGATCGGTGTAGGAGTCGGCGAATCCGTTGCTGATGTTCGCCCCGCGGACCCGCGCCTCGGCCAGAAACGCCTCCCGGTAGGGGATCCGGCCGTCAGGAGGATCCACGATCAGCGATGTGCGCTTATCTCGGGTCAGTTCGATGCCCCGCTCGTACCAGAACTCGTTGTAGCCACCGACACCGCCCTCCGCGAGGGACTGATAGCGCACTCCCGGGGCTCGGACCGTGAGATCCTGCGTGTCACGGTTCAGCTCCCGGCGCCGCGACGCCTCGTAAGCGGCCGCCTCCTCGGCCGTGAGCGTTTCCCGACCCGCCAGGAGCGCTGACGCGCCGGCATCGATGATCGGACGCTGAAGCGGGGTCAGCGTCCGAAACGTAAACAACCCCTGGATGTCGGGATCGCCATGCGCCGTGCGCTGGACCGTTGACGCGGACTGCCCCATCGCCGGTGTTGTCAGGGCGACGCAGACGATGGCCAGAAAGCCGTAGCGGGAAGGGTGACTCATCGCCGGATCCTACCAGCCCGCGACGGGCGGCTGTCGACCAGGCATTGTGGCGCCTTGCCCGCGCGGGCTGTCATGCCGATCTGGATGGCGGAGCCGGTGAGCGCACGCGTTTTCGCGGCTAGAAGGACATCAGGAGGATCAGAATAACGAAGACCCACGCGATTTCAAACAAGAACTCCATGCTCGCATCGGGTGTCGTTCGCCCCGGTTCCCGTTCCCGCTTCTTCAGGTGGCGCGCGATGCGGACGATGGCCATCAGCGGGATCAGCAGAAGCGCCACATTGACCACGTCAACGCCCCGCTGCCAGTACGTGTTGAACGCGAGAGCGCTCATGGCCGCAGTAAAGATGCACAGGCCCCGCACGGTGGCCATCCATCGAAGCCAGAAGTACGACCAGTGGTGCGTAAGGGGGCCGCCGTAGAGAATCCGCGTATGCCGCATCGCGCTCCCTCCTTTGGCCCGTGGCGGATATGGCCACCAAACGGCGCCACCGCCACGTTAGTCGAATCGTCGGCTCCGTAGCCACCCGGCCCGCCGCGAATACCATTCGTGCGTTGGAGCCGCAAACCGATGGACCCTGTTGTTGACCTGCTGCGCGATCTGGTCGCCATCGATTCGGTCAACCCGTCCCTGGTTCCCGGCGGCGCCGGCGAGGCAGCGGTCGCCGAGCATGTGGCGGATGCGCTGCGGAAGGGCGGCATCGCCGTCGAGCTGACGGAGGTCGCCCCCGGCCGTCCGAACGTCGTCGGCGTGATCGAGGGGCGAACACCGGGACGCACGCTGATGCTGTGCGGCCACACCGACACGGTGGGCGTGGAGGGGATGACCGCACCCTTCGATCCGCGCGTGATCGACGGCCGTCTCTTCGGCCGCGGCAGCCAGGACATGAAGAGCGGCGTGGCCGCGATGGTGGACGCGGCGGTCCGCGTGGCGCGCATCGGCGGGCTTCCGCGCGGGAGGCTGGTGGTGGCGGCGGTGGCCGACGAAGAGCATGCCAGTGCCGGCGCGGCGTCACTGGTCGAGGCCCACTCCGCCGACGGGGCGGTGGTGACCGAGCCGACGGATCTGCGAGTGGCGACCGCCCACAAGGGATTCGAGTGGGTGGAGATCGAGACGCGCGGGCGCGCCGCCCACGGCAGCCGTCCCGCCGACGGGCGCGATGCCATCGTCCACATGGGACGCGTGCTCGGACGACTGGAGGCCGTGGAGGCGGCGCTCAGAGCCGGTGCGACCCATCCGCGGCTGGGTCGGGCGTCGCTGCACGCCTCGACGATTCACGGCGGTCAGGCCCTCAGCGTCTACCCCGACCGTTGTGTGCTTGGTGTCGAACGCCGCACGCTGGTCAGCGAGCCACCGGATGCGGGACTGACAGAGGTTCGAGAGGCGCTGGCCGAGTTGGCTCGGGAGGACGATGACTTCAATGCCTCCGCGCGGCAATTGCTGACGCGTCAGCCCCACGAGATTGCCGACGATCATCCCCTGTGCTCGGAATTGCGGCGGCTCCTCCGCCGTCGCGGTCTCGACGACGCGCCGACCGGCATGACCTTCTGGACGGATGCCGCGATTCTCGGGGGAGCGGGAACGCCGTCGGTGCTGTTCGGCCCGGCCGGGGCGGGTCTCCACGGCCCGGACGAGTACGTCGAGATCGACTCGGTGTGCGTCTGCCGCGACACCCTCGTCGAGTTGATCCGCGCGTTCTGCTGAGGCGGAGCTACGATTCCGGCATGCGGATGCCGATCGGTCTCCCGCCCCAGGGCGGCCGACCCTTTGACGCGGTCGGCTTCGGCCTCAACATGACCGACCTGCTGGTCGTGTTGGAGCGCTTTCCGGCGCCCGATTCCAAGCAACCGGTCCGGCGTCAGGCGTACTCGCCGGGGGGTCAGGCGGCAAGCGCCATGGTGGCGTGCGCGCGGCTGGGCTGGCGCGCTCGCTACGTCGGCTGCTTCGGCGACGACGAGAACGGCCGGCAGGGACGGTCCAGCCTCGACGCCGAAGGGGTCGACATCAGCGCCTGCCGGGTGGCGCCCGACACGCGCAACGGTATGTCCGTGATTCTCGTCGAGGAAGGGACGGGGGCGCGCACGGTGCTCTGGTCCCGCGATCCGGGGCTCAAACTTCGGCCCGAGGACGTCGACCCGGCAGCGGTCGGCGCTGGCCGGGTGCTGCTGGTCGACTGCCACGATACCGCCGCCTCGACGGCGGCCGCCCGCCACGCCCGCCGGGCCGGAGCCCGGACCGTCATCGACGTGGAGCGCGTCCGCGACGGCATCGACGCGCTGCTCGCGGAGATCGACATGATCGTCACGGCGCAGGACTTTCCGGCTGCCCTCACCGGCAAGGGCACGCCCGGCGCGGCCCTGCGCGCCATCCGCGACGCCTACCGCCCGGCCCTCGTCTGCATGACCCTCGGGGCCGAGGGCAGTCTGGCCCTGGTCGGCGACACCGAGATCAGAACGCCGGCCTTCCGCGTCCCCGTCGTCGATTCCACCGGTGCCGGGGACGTTTTCCGCGGCGGGTTCATCGCCGGCTGGCTGCGCGGCGGAGACGACGCGGAAGTCGAGGATGTGTTGCGCTACGCGAACGCCGTGGCGGCGCTCAAGTGCCGCGGCCTCGGCGCCCGTGAGGCGAGCCCGACTGCCGGGGAGGTCGATGACCTGATTCGTGGCGGGCGGATTTGAGAGGCGTGCACGCGCTACGTGTTCACCGTGAGACGATTGCGTGGCGCCGGTGAGGTGACCGGCTCAGGGTCCCGTAGGAACCAAGTCCAACGGCACCGTCACATGCCGGATGCGGCGCCGGTTCCAGGTATAGGTGAGTTGCAGGTCCCCGTTCGAGTCCTGGATCATCGCGGGATAGGAAAGCTCGCCCCGTTCGCCCTCGGAGAGTTCCTCGACCACCAAGAAGTCGCGCCACGTCTCGCCGTCATCGAATGACACGGCGAGCGACAGCGGCGAGCGCTGCGTAGTCGACGGGTTGTAGAGCAGCAGGCAGCGGCCGTCGTCGAGCCGGAGCGAGTCGATGCCGGCGCTGGGATGATCGAGCCGCGTGAGCCGGATGGGCTCCCAGGTCCGGCCGCCGTCGCGCGATAGCGACGTCGCGATCCTGCCCAGGCGTCGCGGCGTCCGGAAGAACGCGCGGATCACGCCGGGCTCTATCTCCATCAGGGTCGGTTGAATGGTCCCGATCCGATCCCGCTCCGGATCGCCGAAGAGGAGCGGGCCATACTTGCTCCAGGTGGCGCCGCCATCGCTGCTGATCTCCATCCATGACGACCACGTCCGGTAGCTCTCAAGGGAGGTCCCGGCGAGGATCTCGCCGCTAGCGAGGCGGGTCGGCTTCGCCCGGACCGGTCCCAGCATCCCGGACGGCAGCCAACCCGGCTCGGACCATTCCTCTCCCGCCGTGGTCGTCGTCATATAGGCGCCGCTCCACGCGCGGGGGCTGGGGCCGATCTTGAAGTAGAGCCAGATGGTTTCGCCGTCGCCGCGGAAGAGGACCGGGTTCCAGGCGGGCTGGTCCGGCTCCTTGTAGAGCTGGACGGGCGGCGACCACTCGCCTTCCTTCGGGCGGCGCGACGACCAGACCCCGACGTCCTCCTGCCCCTCGCCCGACCCGCCGAACCAGGCGGCGATCAGCGTGCCGTCCGTCGCCTCGACGATGGTCGATGCGTGGGCGCGCGGAAAGGGCGCTTCCTCCCAGATGAAGCCGAGGGTGTGCTCCTGCGCCGAGGCGGTGGTCGCCAGCGCGACAAGGATGAACGGAAGAATCGCGGGCGCCCGCATGCCGTGAGGATACCGTCAACCGCGACCGGGGCGGGTATGATCGACGAAGTCTCGTTGATCGCTCCGGGCGAAGGAGTCAGCGATGAGTCGTCATTTCCACGTACACGTCGGTTTCGGTGCGTTGGTGCTGGCCGCGGGCGTCGTCCTGGCGCCGGCCGACGCGTGGTCCCAGCCGACCACGCCGGACGGCTGGGAAGCGCCGCGCACCGCCTGGGGCGATCCCGATATCGGCGGCGTGTGGAACAGCTCCACCGTTACGCCGCTCCAGCGCCCGGAGAACCTGGCTGACAAGGCGTTCCTGACCGCGGAGGAAGCGGCCGCCATCGAGCAGCGCGTCGTCGACGCCAATGCCCGCGCGAACGCGCCCAGCGAAGTGCGCACCGAGCCGCTGCCGGTCGGCGGCAGCGTCGGCGGCTACAACGCGTTCTGGCTGGACCGCGGGACCACCGTCGTCCCGACGCGGCGCACGTCGCTCGTCATCGACCCGCCGAACGGGCGCCTGCCCGCGCTCACGCCCGAGCACGCAGCCTTCGTTGCGTCGCCCGAGCGGCAGCGCGTGAAGGACATTCGGGAGGGACTGGTGCCGGCCGACTCGCACGAGCAGTTCGACTACGGCGACCGGTGCATCTGGTACCGCGGCGTCCCGTCGCTGCCCACCGCCTACAACAACAACTACCACCTCGTGCAAACGCCGGACGTCATCGCCATCGTGCAGGAGCACATCCACGACGTGCGCTTCATCCACCTCGACGGCCGCCCGGCGATCGACGACGACATCGCCCAGTTCGGCGGTCATTCACGCGGCCGCTGGGAGGGCGACACGCTCGTCGTCGAGACGACCAATTTCGGCCATCGCGCCTACCTGTTCTCGTCCGGCCCCGGCGTGCAGGGCGGCACCAACTGGGATCTCAGCCCGGCCCTGCGGGTGGTGGAGCGGTTCACCCGCGTGGGGCCGGAGACGCTCGACTACCAGTTCACGGTCGACGATCCGAACGTGTGGACCAGCCCGTGGACCGGCTCGTCACCGTGGGCCCGCAGCACGGAACCGATGTTCGAGTACGCCTGCCACGAGGGCAACTACGGCCTGACGAACATCCTCGCCGGCTCGCGCGCCGAGGAGGCGCGCGCCGCGGGCCGCTGAGCGGTCACCGTCTCCCGGCTCGAGCCGACGCGTGCACAGGGGCGTAGGTCGAGCCGGCCGGATTGCCAGAGTCGCCTTCCTTGTTGCGGCGGTGGCGGCAGGGACGACCGGCGCGAGGGCGCAGACTCAGGCGCCGGAACTGGTCACCGACCGTCCGGACCAGACCGAATCGGCGGTAGCCGTGCCGCGGGGCCTCGTGCAGGTGGAAACCGGCTACCTGTTCGCCCGCGCCCTTGACGGTGTCGACACCCATACGGCGCCCGGTACCCTCGTCCGCATCGGCCTCGGCGGGCGGACGGAACTCCGCCTCGGCCACACCGGCATCATCGGCAGCGGAGGCCGTCGCGGCGCCGGCGACAGTGAGATCGGCGCCAAGGTCAACGTGATCCCTGACCCGGAGGGCTGGCGGCCGCAGTTGGCGGTCCTGGGCGGACTGTCGCTCCCGACCGGCGCCGACCGGTATTCGAGCGGCGGCGCCGACCCGTCGTTCCTGTTCGCGTTCGCCCATGAGCTGGGACCGCGGCTCTCGCTCGGCTACAACGCCGGGGCGGCGTGGGAGTCCTCGCCAGGTCAACCGAATCGCGATGCGTTCGTCGTGTACTCGCTGGCGCTCGGAGTCGGCCTGACCGACCGGCTGGGAACGTTCCTCGAGGTATTCGGCGACCGTCAGGTCGCTGGCGCGGCCGCGACCAACGCTTCCGTCGACGCGGGGTTCACGCTTCTGCTGGACGAGCTCGTCCAGTGGGACGTGTCCGTCGGCCGACGGCTGCGGGGTCCCGCCGACGATCTGTTCGTCGGCACCGGGCTCAGTTTTCGACTGCCGAGATAGCCACCGCCGCCGAACGCGCCCGTTCACTGCGCGAGCAGCAGATAGCAGGCGATCGAGCAGACGCTCACGAAGACCCCCATCGCTTTCGCGTGCTTCCAGGGCGTCATGTCCACGGGTGCCGCGCCAGGCTCTGTGCCACGGCTTCGGGCGGGCCGGAGCCTGGCGGAAACCAGCATGAACGCGGCCACCGCGACGAAGACGATCGCGAGGAAATGCAGGAAGTGGATTTCGTCGTTCGTACCCAACACGCCCTGCAGGAACGACTGCACGGGATCGTCGAACGTGAAGACCGTCAGGAAGAACAGCACCGGGCCGCCGATCAGGCTCGCCTTGGCCGCAAACGCCGAAACCCGCGCCGAGAACATGCCCAGCAGAATCACGGCGAGCATCGGACCGAAGAACGCAGCATTGATCGTCTGCAGGTAGTTGTACAGGCTGCCCGACGTGTCGAGTAGCGGCGCGACGAGCATCGCGCCTACCGCAAGCGCGATGCTGCAGGCGCGTCCCGCATGGACGAACTCGCGCGGGGAGGCACGCGGCCGCAGGACCGAACCGTAGATGTCACGGCAGAACAGCGTGGCCGACGAGTTCAGCACGCTGTTGAACGTGCTCAGCACGGCACCGACCATGACCGCGGCGAAGAAGCCGGTCAGCCAGTCCGGCAGGACCGCCTTCACGAGCGTGGGGTAGGCCAGCAGGTAGTCCTCGGGCCCTAGCGTGTCCTTGAACATGTGGTACGCGATCACACCCGGCAGCACGACGACGAGAGGGCCCACCAGCTTGAAACACGCTGCGATCAGGACTCCCTTCTGCCCTTCCTTGAGACTCCTGGCTCCCAGGCCGCGCTGGATGAACTGCTGGCCGGTGCACCAGGCGAAGACCTGATTGACGACCATACCCGTGAACAAGGCGCCGAATGGCAGGAACGACCCCGGTTCGTCGCCCGTGATGTCGAACTTCGGACGCTCCTCCACGTACACGGTCTCCAGTCCCGCCCAGGGACTCCCGTTTCCGATCTGGATCAGCGCCAGCAGCGGGATCAACAGGCCTCCCACGAGGAACCCGACGCCGTTGATCGTGTCCGAGATCGCCACAGCCTTGAGGCCCCCGAGAATCGCGTAGAGCGAACCGAGCGTTCCGACGCCCCAGACAAGGAGCCAGATCACCTGCGCCTGGTTCAGGCCGAACGCCTCCTGCAAGCCGAACAGGCTGTCGATGCCGGTGGCCCCGGACAGCAGCACAACGGGCAGGATCGCGAGCACGTACGAGAACAGGAACACGCTCGCGGCGATCACGCCGGTGGCCCTGTCGTAGCGGGCGGCAAGGTACTCCGGTATCGTCGACAGGCCCATGCGCAAGTAGCGGGGCAGAAAGAAGAGCGCGGTCGCGACCATCGCGATCGCCGCGGTCGTCTCCCAGGCGGTGACGGCGATGGTGTGGTTGAAGGCGTCCCCGTTCAGACCGATCAGGTGCTCCGTCGAGAGGTTGGTGAGCATCAGCGAGCCCGCAATGACCCAAGCCGACAGGCTGCGGCCTCCAAGGAAGTACGCGTCCCAGGTCGTCATCCGGTCGCGTCGCGTGCAGACATAGGAAATCACCGCGACCAGTAGGGTGAAGCCCAGGAATGACACGGTAGTCACAAGCACGTCGGTATCCTCGCTGACGGATGAAGTGGTGCGTCTGCAACGGCTACTCGCGGGATGACGGCCCGCTGAGGGGCGTCAGAAACGACCGCGGCACCCGGGTCGGACTATCTCGAACTCCTCGACGACAAACACATCCTCGGGAGCCCGGCGGTCGTAACTTCGCTCGGACACCGAAACTTGAGGGTTGCCCGGCCTCCCCACGCCGGGAAGGCCGCCGCCCGGTGGCGGCAGAATCGGCGGCGCCACGCTCGGTTCAGGTGGGGACGGGTTGATATGGCCGGTCACTTCGATTTCGTCCCCTTCGTGCAGGGAGATCTCGTCCAGGAGGTCATCGTCGGCCAACAGAAGAAAACGACCGCTGCCACCGTCGAGGCGCTGCGGATCGTCAGTCGGCCACAACCGCACCTCCGTGTCGACAACGACGCACCCTTGGACGACAGTGGGTCGCTGGGCGAACGCAAGGGATGCAGCAAACAGAACGACAAAGAAACCGATGGTGAACCGCATCATCACTCCGTCGAACGCTGGCGTCCTATTCTGACATGGCATAGGAACGTCGCCAGCGCTGACGGGCCCGGCACTAGACTCTCCGTCCCTCCAGCGTGCGCACCAGCCACTCCAGCAGGACGTCGGCCGCCTGGCGCCATCCGGTGTCCAGCATCACGTCGTGTGCGAGATTGGGCAGTATCCGTAACTCGGCGCCGTAGGCCTCGGCCGTGCGCATCACGTCGCGCGTGGGAATCAGGCGGTCGCGTTCCGCTCCCAGGACCAGCATCGGCGTGCCGCGGACGCGTGCCGGATCGGGCCGCAGGTAGGTCACGTCCAGGCCCGCGCGAAACGACTCGCGCCCGAGCTGGGCCGCGTAGCGACGCGCCGCCTTCTCGCCAAGATCCCGCGAGAAGAGGAGCTTCCTGGCGCGTTCGGGCGGGGAGAACAGCTTGCCGGGATCGGTCGTCAGGAACACGTTCAGCATCAGCCGCGGATTGGCGAGAAACAGCCGCGCCGTCTGGAGGAACATCCCGCCGGGAGGCACCGGTGCGAGGAGAACCGCCGCCGACGGGTCGTGCCGCTCCAGGTAGCGCTGCACGATGAGCCCGCCCATGGAGTGTCCGATCACTACGGGTTTGCGCGGCAGGCCCGCCGCCACCTGCTCGACGTCGTTCACGTAGTCGGCAATGGACGCCCACCGCAGCCGGTCGCGGCCGCCGCTCGCGCCGTGGCCGCGGAGGCTCAGCGCGCTGGCATCGAAGCCGCGCTCCGCGAAGAAGTCCAGAAAGTGCTCGGCCCAGCACCACGCGGCGTGACCCAGGCCGTGGACGAACAACAGTGGCGGATAGCGCGACGCGCCACCGCCTCCCCGTGAGATGACCTCCAGCTCATACGCCATGCGGAAGGCCAAGGCGTTCCGGCTACGGCGCCGGCGGCAACGCCGACCGGTCCACCCACTCGCCGAGCCGCATGACCCGGTCGATGTCCAGTGTGTTGCCGATGTCGGCGAGCGGATCGGCGTTCAGCACCATCAGGTCGGCGACCTTGCCCGCCTCGATGGTGCCGAAGTCGGCTTCGCCCACCGGGGGCATCTGAGCCGCGCCGGTGGCGGTCGCCGCAACGATGGCGTCCATCGGGGTCAGGCCTGCCTCGACGTACATCTCCATCTCGTGGTGCATGCCCCAGCCGAACGGCACGTTCGGGGTGCCGGCGTCGTTGCCCATCGCGACCGAGACCCCGGCGTCGTGCATCGTCTTCACGAAGTCCAGAAGCTGCCGGAACGCAGCCTTGCGGTCTTCGAATCCCGGGTCCTCGAGCACCTCCGCCCGGCGTGCCGCGTCGTCCCAGCCGGCCAGTGCATCCGGGTTGAACATCTCGAACGCGGCGCGCAGCTCGAGGTCGTCGAGCAGCTCCGGATGCTCGGCGAAGTGCCAGCGGTTCTGGACGATGGACAGGGTCGGGGTGAAGTAGACGTCGTTGTCCAGGCACATCCGGATGAACTCGGCCGAGGGTTCGGGATCGTCCATGGGGACGCCGGAGCCCGGCCCGAAGGTCAGCACGGTGCTGTGCAGGAAGTCCCACAGGCCGGCCTCGACGAGCTGGCGGCCGTCGGCCTCGTCGTCGATGTGGGCGACGGGGATGGCGCCGTTCGCCACCGCCTCGTCGATGATCGCCGCGCGTATCTCCGGCGGGATCTTCAGGCCCGGCTCAGCGACCTCGTTCACCCACATCTTGATGAAATGCACGCCGAGCGCGACTTGGTCCCGCACCAGCGCCCGAGCTTCCTCTTCCGTGGTAGGAGCATTCCTGCCGGCCGCGTTGAAGCCGCCGGGGTAGGAGAAACCCATCCCCGCCGTGTAGGTCCGGGGGGCGTCGGCGCGGCCGGCGGCCCCGAGCAGGTAGGCGACCCGCTCCGGCGTGTCACTACCGGTGCTCCGCGCGGTGGTCACGCCGTAGTGGAGCTGCGACCGGAACTGGCGCTCGATCTCCTCCGGTCCCTCCCGATAGTGCACATGCAGGTTCACAAGGCCGGGCATGATCGTCTTGCCGGTCAGGTCGAGCGTCTCCGCGCCGTCGGGTACGGGAGTTGTGTCCCGCGGGCCGGCGCTCTCGATCCGGCCGTCGCGAACGACGACCACCGAGTCGGCGACCGGCGCGCCGCCGGTCGCGTCAATCAACTGCGCTCCCACAAGCGCGAGGCTGCCGGCCCCCTCGGGCGCCGCGCTCTCGTCCGGCGCTCCGCCTCCGCACCCAGCGAAGACCAGCGCCAGTCCTGCTGCCAGTAGATGAAGTCTTCTCATGGCAAACCTCTCATTCAGCACGCCCACAATCCCGCGTCGCCCCGGACCGTCTCCTCGCAACATAGCACAGCCGATCCGCGGTCCCGAACGGGCGGATTCTCCGGTCGATCCGTGGCTGCTCCGGGCTGTATTCTTGCGGCATGCCGGCGGTTCACGAGGCGCGGAGTTGTCCATCCGCGGTTGGAGGAAGAGAGATGCGGAACCTCACTGTCACGGTTACATCCATCGTTGCCGTCGCGGCGCTGCTGATCCCCCTTTCCGCGTCCGGGCAGACGGAGCCCGACCCGGCGCCGCGCACCGCCTGGGGCCAGCCGGACCTCGGGGGTGTCTGGGAGTACAAGACACGCACACCGCTGGAGCGTCCCGAGCAATTCGCCGACCAGGAGTTCCTGACCGAGGAGCAAGCGGCGGAAATCGCGGAGCGCGAGCGCGCACGGATTCAGGCGATGGAAGAGCGGCCGGCGCAGCGCACGGTCGCCATTCCGACCGCGGGCGATCGCCCCGGCCGGTGGCTCGACTCGCCCGATCACCCCAGCCTTCAGGGGCAGACTGGTTCGTACAACATCTTCTGGTTCGACTGGGGCACGACCGCCGTCAGCACCCGGCGCACGTCGCTGATCGTCTACCCGCCGGACGGCCGCATGCCGTCGCTAACGGAGGCGGGCCAGGAGCGCGCGCGCACGATGGGCGCCCGCTCGTCCTTCAGCGACACCGTCGGCTCGGCGGAGTCCCATCTCGACTACAGCAACTCCGACCGCTGCCTGATGAGCGGCAACGCGGGGCCGCCGATGCTGCCGGGCGTCTACAACAACAATATGCAGTTGTTCCAGACGCCGGACCACGTCGCCATCATGAACGAGATGATGCACACGGTCCGGGTCATCCCCCTCGACGGGCGTCCCGCGCCAGCGGTCGGCGTCCGGCAGTTCGTCGGCGATTCGCGCGGCCGCTGGGAAGGCGACACGCTGGTCGTCGAAACGGTGAACTTCAACGACCCCGAGAGGCATAACACGTGGCGGAACACGAGCCGCAGCCGGACGCTCGTTGAGCGCTTCACGCGGGTGGACGCCAACACGCTGATCTACCGGTTCACGGTGACCGACCCTGACACCTGGGAGCAGCCGTGGTCGGTCGAGCTGCCGATGCTGCGGAGCGAGCTGCCGATCTTCGAGTTCGCCTGCCACGAGGGCAACTACGGCCTGGAGAACATGCTGGCCGGCAATCGCAAGGCGGAGGCCGACGCGGCCGCGGGACGGTAGGCGAAGGGATCGGGCCCCGTCGGCCAGCGCGCCCACCGCGGGACCGCTACTGGCGGGCCACCGGTTCGAGCCGCACGATCCAGCCCGGCCCTTCACGTTCCTCGACCGCCAAGTAGATGTAGCCGTCCGGCCCCTGCCGGACGTCCCGGACCCTGCCGATCCCGTAGGCCAGCGTCTCTTCCTGTTCTATCTGCCCCGGCTGGTCGACACTTGGCGTGAGGCGTGCGAGCTGTTGCCCCGACAGCCCGCCATTGAAGAAGCTGCCCTGCCATTCCGGGAACCGGTCGCCCGTGTAGACCATCAGGCCGGACGTGCCGATCGAAGGGACCCAGAAATGCGACGGCGATTCCATGCCCTCGCCGTGGGTCCCGGCATGGATGGCCGACCCGCTCCTGTAGTTCACGCCGTAGCCGACCACCGGCCAGCCGTAGTTCCGGCCGGGTTGTACCAGGTTGAGTTCGTCGCCACCCTGCGGGCCGTGTTCGTTCACCCAAAGATCGCCGGTCTCCGGGTGCACGAGCAGCCCCTGCGCGTTCCGGTGTCCGTAGCTCCAGATCTCGGGCAGGGCATCACCCTGCCCGGCGAACGGGTTGTCGTCCGGGACGCGGCCATCGTCGTGGAGGCGAAGGGTAACGCCATGGTGGTTCGACAGGTCCTGCGCGGGGTGCGCGCCCAGATCGCCGGCCGGGCGCGCCATCCGATCGCCCACGGAGACGAAAAGGTAGCCGTCGTGGTTCCAGGCGAGCCGGCCCCCGTAGTGACCACGGCCTTGTGATTGCGCCTCGAAAACGTCGACGACGTCGGTGAGCCGATCGTCCTCGAACCGGCCTCTGATGACCGCCGTCGTCGAACCCTCCGGCGTCGGCCGGGCGTAGCTCAGATACAGCAGGCGGTTGGTGGCAAAGTCAGGGTGCGGGAGCACGTCGAACAGACCGCCCTGCCCCTCCGCGACGACCTCCGGCACACCCGGAACCGGATCGGGCAGCAGGGCCCCATCGCGAACGATGCGAAGCCGCCCCGGGCGTTCGGTGACAAGCAGGTCGCCGTTCGGCAGCCACGTGATGGACCAGGGCACTTCGAGGCCGTCGACGACGGTTACGGCGCGATAGTCGTGATAGGCGGACCGGTGAATCTCCTGGGCGGCGATCTGGGTTCCGACGAGGGTCAACGCCACGGTGGCGCCGGCGAAGGCGGTACGGATCATCTTGAAACTCCTGTAGCGCGGGCGTCACGGTACCTGTCGAAACAGGCCCCGTTCCCGAAATGGTCGTATGGATACAGACAGCGACAGCGGGCGCGGCGCTTACCTGGGAGCGCACGGTTTGCCCGCTGGCGCACACCGGACCTGCTGCGGCCCTCCTCAGCCGGCCGTCGCCCCGCGAGGTCCATAGTGCGGCTCGGCGACACCGACCTCCAGCGCTCCAAGGTCGGGCGCACTCCCCGTGAAGCCATCGGTCACCGTCGGCCCAACGCGACGATAGCTGCGAGCCGGGGGTTTCGGGCTACCATGGGGCCAGAAATCACGAACCGTGAATTCGATGGGAGAGATGCCATGTCGTCACGATATCTGATGTCCACGTTCCTGTTCTGCGGCGCTCTCGTGCTGGCCGGGTGCGCCGGCGCGACGGAAACGCCGGCCGAATCCGCCGCGGCTCCGGACCCGGTGAATGGCAACACGATCACGGGTGAGGGCCTGCCCAATCCGACCGCGACCGTGATTGCGAATTGGGGCGAGCTGCCCGAGGGCCGGGAGTGGGGGTCGACCGCCGGGATCGATATCGACCCGCACGACGGCCACGTCTGGGCGTACGAGCGCTGCGGCGCCGGCTCCTTCGGAGGCGGCGTGCCGGTCAACTGCGATTCCAACCCCGTCGATCCGATCTTCAAGTTCGACCGCCACACCGGGGAAGTACTGGCGAACTTCGGCGGCGGTGTGATGATGACGCCGCACGGTATCCACGTGGACGCCGACGGCAACGTGTGGGTGACCGACTTCGTGGGCAACCAGGAAGGGACCAAGGGTCACCAGGTCCACAAGTTCAGTCCCGACGGCGAGCTCCTCATGAGCCTCGGCACGCCGGGCCAGCCGGGGAGCGGGCCGAATCAGTTCAACCAGCCGAACGACGTCGTCACCGGGCCGGACGGCAGCATCTACGTCGCGGACGGCCACGGCGGCCAGGGCATGACCACCAACCAGGCGATTGAGGCGGGGCGCGAGGCGGGGGCCACCGGCCGCATCCTGAAGTTCGCCCCCGACGGCACGTTCATCAAGGAGTGGGGCCGCATCGGCACGCTGCACGGTGAGTTCCGGACTCCCCACGCGCTGGCGTTCGATTCCCAGGGGCGCCTCTTCGTCGCGGACCGCGGCAACCACCGTATCGAGATCTTCGATCAGGACGGCAACTACCTGGACTCCCTCTACTCCTACGGACGCATCAGCGGCATCTTCATCACCGAGGACGACATGCTGTATGCGATCGACTCGGAATCGAGCCCGACCAGCCATCCGAACTGGGTGAACGGCGTGCGCATCGGGCATGTGAGCGAGGACCGCATCACGGGTTATATCCCGCCGTTCGAAGCGGAGACACGGCCGTACCAGGGCGCGGCCGGCGAAGGCGTCGCGGTCGACGCGGACGGCAACGTGTTCGCCGCCGAGGGTCCGAACTCACTCCGCTTCGCGGGTGGGGCGTTCACGAAGTACGCGGTCGCTCAATAGCCGGGCGTCGTGCCCGTGCGGGGCGCGCCGGTCAATCGAGGCAGGCTCCACCGTCGGGAAGTTCCCAGCGCGGCGGCGTCGCGAAGTCGGCGGGGCTGATTCGTCCGCCGCGAGCGGTGAGCCAATGGGAGACGGCCTCCCGGACGAGCGGGGCCGACGCCAGCGCCGCCCCCGGTGAGACGGCGTCGACGTTGCGTGCGGCGCGCCGGGCGAAGAAGTCCGTGGCCGCCACGACTATCGTTTCTTCCGGATGGATCGGTGCTCCCGTTAGCCGGACGATCTCGAATTGCCGGCCGACGCCAGCGCACGTCAGCCTGACGCGGACTCCCGACACGCTCGGCATCCCTCGCGGATTGCGTACCCGCTCGCGCGCCAGCTCGCCAGCCAACGCCTGCTGCAGCTGTGCTCCCGTCATCGTCAGGACGGCGATTCGATTGTCGAAGGCAAACACGTCGTAGAGCTGCCCCCGCGTGAGCGCGCCGGCCGGCAGGTCCCCACGCAATCCGCCGCGCCTGGCTCCCATGCCGATCGCGAGGTCGGCGTGCGGGACGGCGGCCAGGAACGCATCCGCGAAAAGGTTGCCAAGGGGCGACTCGGCGCCGTCCCGGTTCCGCGGGACGGGTGCTTCCAGGGTTATGCCCACCGGCTCGGCGCGCCAGCGGTTCACGCGCTCGAGCTCCGGTTGCATCGCGGCGACGACTGACGCGTCGGGCCGGACCGGCGCATCCTCGTAAACCGCTGGCCTCCCGTCGCCACCGGCCGCGCAGGACCACCCGTCCGCGGCGACGGCGGCGCAGACCGCCTGGGGAGGAAAGAGCCGCGCGGCGACGACCCCCACGGCGCGCTCGACGGTCAGATCGACCCGCGCGAACGCGCTACCCCGCGAATAGGCCTGGATGATCGGGATGCCCGCGACCTGGTGCGCCACCGCCCGATGGGAGTGTCCGGCGACGATCGCATCGACGAGACCCGGTGGCAGCCGCCGGGCCAGCCCGAAGATCTCGGCATCGTCGTCACACGACGACAGGTCGGCGGGATCGTCGAACTCGAAGCACGCGCCACCAGCGTGTGCCAGAACCAGCACCAAGTCGGCGCCCCGCTCGCGCAGGCGCCGCGCCTCGTCCTCGACGACGGGTCCGAGAGCCGTCGTGTCCAGCCCCTGGACATTGGCGGCGAGCGTCCTCGTCAGACCGTCGCGGGTCATGACGCCGACGATGCCCACGCGCAGGCCCGCCGCTTCGACCAGCGTGGACGGCCGCACGTTCGGCCAGTCCGGCACGCGCCCGGTCGACGCGTCGATCAGGTTCGCCGCCAGAAACGGAAACCGGGCGCGCGCGGCTGCCGCCTTGAGCGCCCCGCGCGGGTCCGGCGCGCCGCTGCCGCCGCCGGCTACGGTGTCGATCGCCCCGTAGTCGAACTCGTGGTTGCCGATGGCGAGCGCGTTGTAGCCGAGCGCGTTGTAGGCATCGACGACCAGGGCTCCCTCGGAGATGTTGGAAGCAATCCCGCCCTCGAAGGTGTCGCCCGCGTCCAGCAGCAGCACCGCACCTCCGTCTGTCGCTCGCGCCGCGCGCAGATTGCGCAGGTAGCCGCCCAGCAGTGCGAGGCCTCCCTGACCATCGCTGGGAAACACCCGGCCGTGCAGGTCCGTCGTGCCGACGACGGAGAGCGTCACCCGCCCCGCCGCACCGTCCTGATCGCTGGTAGGAACCTGCGTCGCCCCGACCGATCCCGCCAGAGAAACGGCGGTCGCCACGAGCGCAACCGAGGCGACCGTCGACAGGCATCGGCGAGTCATCGCTTTCGGAGTGACTATCCTGGTGCGGCCAACACTCGTATCGCTGGGTGTTGGGACTTGCGACTGGAATGTGGTCGGTGCCAATTGTAACGATGCAGCCAGCGCGGGAGCGCGTTGGCGCGAAGTGCGCGACACCGAACTTTCGACTTCGGCCATTCGGCACTATCATCAGCGGGTGCATGCGCTGGTGGCGGCCCGAGCCCGTTCGATGGTCCGGATCCTGGCCGTCCTGGTCGGCGTGCTGGCCGCCCTCGGCCGCCCGGAGATCGCTGTCGCCCAGACGTCGGAGCCGGCGGAGCCCGCTTCCGCCGAGTCGGTTCGCGCGACGCTCGACGGTTTCTGCGTGCGCTGCCACAACGATAGGTTGCGCACGGCGGATCTGGCCCTCGACGCCCACGACCTGGCCGACGTCGGCGCCGACGCCGAGACCTGGGAGCGGGTCATCCTCAAGCTCCGTGCGCGGACCATGCCGCCCGCGGGGAACCCGCGGCCCGCGGAGAACACGTACCGCGCCGTCGCCTCCTGGCTCGAGACTGAGATCGACACGGTGGCCATGGTCAGCCCGGACCCGGGCCGCGGCGAATCGTTCCACCGCCTGAATCGGGCCGAGTACCACGCCGCCGTCCGCGATCTGCTCGCGGTCGACGTCGACGTCGCCGAGCTGCTGCCGGCCGATGACACCTACGAGCACGGATTCGACAACAACGGGGACGTGCTCTCGATCTCGCCGGACCTGATGGCGCGATACCTCTCGGCGGCGCGCCGGATCAGCCGCCTCGCCGTCGGCATTCCCCCCGTCGGTCCCGCCGTCGCGACCTACCGCGTGCATCCCGGCCTGGTCCAGAACGACCGGCAGGACGAACGGCTGTCGTTCGGCTCCCGCGGCGGCATCGCGATTCCGCACTACTTCCCCGTCGACGGCGAGTACACGATCCGGATCCGCCTCCACCGGAACTTCTCGGACTACATCCTCGGCTTCGCAGCGCCTCAGGAACTCGACGTGCGCGTGGACGGCGCCCTCGTCGAGCGGTTCGAGGTCGGCGACGCCGACGCGGTCGGGCAGATGGCCCCGCTGAGCTTCTCGGGGAACATCGCCGGGGACCCCGACTGGGAGTACTACATGAACACCGGCGACTCTCACCTGGAGGTCCGCTTCCCGGCGAAGGCGGGCCAGCGGACGGTGGGCGTCTCGTTCGTGCGGCGGCTGTCGGAGCTGGAGGGCGTGCTGCAGCCGCGCAACCGGGGCTACGGCCGCTTCGTCGACGAGCGCTACGACGACGACGCGGCGGTGGAGCAGGTCGCGATTGGCGGCCCCTACAACGTGGAAGGTCCCGGCGATACGCCGAGCCGCCGCGAGATCTTCGCCTGCCGGCCCGCGGCGGGAGCCGCGGCCGACGAGGAGCAGGCCTGCGCCGGCCGGATTCTCGAGAAGCTCGCCCGCCGGGCGTATCGCCGGCCCGTCGACGATGGGGATCTCGACGCGCTGCTCGACTTCTTCCGCACCGGGCGGCGCGACGGCGGCTTCGACGACGGCATCCAGTTCGCGCTGGAACGGATGCTGGTCGACCCCGAGTTCCTGTTCCGCATCGAGCGCGATCCGGCGGGCGCCGCACCAGGGACGCCCTATCGTCTCGCCGACCTCGAGCTGGCGTCGCGGCTGTCGTTCTTCCTGTGGAGCAGCATCCCCGACGACGAGCTGCTCGAGGCCGCGGCCGACGGGCGGCTCCAGGATCCGGCGGAGCTCGAGCGGCAGACGCGCCGCCTGCTCGCCGACGGCCGCTCGCGGGCCCTTGTCGACAACTTCGCGAGCCAGTGGCTGCGACTGCGCAACCTCGAGTCGCAGGAGCGCGAGTCGGCCGACTATCCCGAGTTCGACGAGAACCTGCGCGAGGCGTTCCGGCGCGAGACCGAGCTGTTCGTCGACAGCAACCTCCGCGAGGACCGGAGCCTCCTGGAGCTGCTCAGCGCCAACTACACGTTCGTCAACGAGCGGCTCGCGCGGCACTACGGCATCCCGGGGGTCTACGGCGACCGCTTCCGGCGGGTGACGTTCGACCGCGACCATCCGCGCGGCGGCCTCCTCGGCCACGGGGGCCTCCTGATGGTGACCTCCTATCCCAACCGGACGTCGCCGGTCGTGCGCGGGAAGTGGCTGCTCGAGACCATCCTGGGAGCACCGCCGCCCGAGCCGCCGCCGAACGTGCCGGGGCTGCCGGACCGCGGCGAGGGGGGCGAGCCTGCATCGGTCCGGGACCGGCTCGAGCGGCATCGCGCCAACCCCGCCTGCGCGGGCTGTCACGCGCCGATGGATCCCCTCGGTTTCGCCCTCGAGAACTACGACGCCATCGGCCTCTGGCGCGCCGCCAGCGAAGCCGGCCGGCCCATCGACGCGTCGGCGACGATGCCCAGCGGCGAGGCTTTCGAGGGGCCGGCGGGGCTGAGGCGGGTGCTGTTGAGCCGGGGCGATGACTTCGCCGCCGCCGTCACCGAGAAGCTGCTGGCGTATGCGCTCGGGCGGGGGCTGGAGTACACGGACCGTCCCGCGGTGCGCCGGATCCTGCGCGACGCCGCAACCGACGACTATCGCTGGTCGTCGATCGTGCTCGGCATCGTGGAAAGCACGCCGTTTCAATGGCGCCGCGCTCGTTCGGACGAGTCGGAACGGGTTGCCGGCAGTCCGGACCCTCAGGGTCGCTGACGCTTAACATCCCCCAAGGCGCACAAGGTCCCCATCATGATCATCAAGAAGATGTCGCTGCCTCGACGCACCGTGCTGCGCGGGTTGGGCGCCGCGGTGGCCCTGCCGTTGCTGGACGCGATGGTCCCCGCCGCGTCGGCCTTGTCGCGCACCGCGGCCGCGCCCACCAGGCGCTTCGGCGTGGTCTACGTCCCCAACGGCATCGCGATGGAGTACTGGACGCCGGCCGAGGAGGGGCGCGGGTTCGAGATGACGCCGATTCTCCAACCGCTGGAGGCCTTCAGGGACCAGCTCACGGTGGTCTCGGGTCTGCGAGGCTACTGGACTCCGGCCCACGCCGGCGCGTCGACGACGTTTCTGACCGGCGCGGCGGGCGTCGCCGGCGAGACCGCGCCGGTCGCCGACGTCTCGATGGACCAACTGCTCGCCCGCGAGTACGGCCAGCACACCGAGCTGGCGTCGCTGCAACTGGCGATCGACAGCCGGGCGAACGCTGGCCAGTGCAGCGGCAACCACAGCTGCGTTTATACCAACACCATCAGCTGGCGCAGCCGGACGACACCTCTGCCGATGGAAAACAACCCGCGCGTTGTGTTCGAGCAGATGTTCGGGGACAGCGGGAGCACCGATCCCGCCGTCCGCCGGGCCCGCATGCGACGCGACCGCTCGATTCTCGACTCCGTGACCAGGAAGGCCGCCGACCTCAAGCGAGAGGTCGGGCCCGCCGACGGCCTCAAGGTGGACGAGTACCTCGAGGGCGTCCGGGACATCGAGCGTCGCATCCAGCGGGCGGAGCAGCGACAGAACTACGACATGCCCGAGCTGGCCCAGCCTGAGGGCATTCCGGCCACGTTCGCCGAGCACGTCGAGCTGATGTTCGACCTGCAGGTCCTGGCGCACCAGATTGATCTGACCCGTGTGACCTCGTTCATGCTGGGACGTGAGGTCAGCTCGAGGACCTACACCGAAATCGGCATTGCCGACGCGCACCACCCGCTCTCCCACCACGAGTACAAGCCCGAGAAGATCGCGTCGATGTCCAAGATCAACGCGTACCACGCCTCGATGTTCGCCAGCTACCTGGAGAAGCTCCGCGCGACGCCGGACGGCGACGGATCGCTGCTCGACAATATGCTGCTCCTCTATGGGTGCGGCATGTCGGACAGCAACGCGCACAGCCCGCTCAATCTGCCGGTCCTGCTGCTCGGGGGCTGCGCCGGCGAGCTCGAAGGCGGGCGCCACATCCGCTATGAAGGCGACCCGCTGATGCCGAATCTGCTGGTGACCCTGATGGACAAGCTGGGCGTACCGGTCGAGCGACTGGGGAAGAGCGACGGCAGGCTCAGCACCGAGCGCCTGACCGGCGTCTAGCCGCCGGTTGCCCCGAGGCGGCGCAGCAGCTCGACGGTGCTGTTGTCGTCGTCTCCGCGCCCACGGGCTCGCGCGAGCGGTGTCTCCCCCTGGTCGTTCAGGGCATCCAGCTCGGCGCCCCGGTCCGCAAGCAGTTGGACGACGGTGTCGAGGCGTCTCGACGCCGCGATGTGCAGCGCCGTGTTGCCGGCTGAGTCCACTGCATTGACATCGATCCCCGCGTCCATCGCCGTCCTGGCCGCTTCCATCACGAGCCGCTCGTCCTCGGCCGGGTCGGCGGCCAGCCCCGGTTCTCTGCGGCGGCGGGCGGCGACGGCCGCCATCAGGGGCGTCGTGCCGTCCCCCACGACCACGTGCGGCTCAGCACCATGGTCGGCCAGCGCCCGCATTATGGCGGGCTCGGCGAAGTGCGCGGCCAGCCAGAAGGGGGTCGCGCCGACCACGTCGTGCTCCAGCACGTAGTCCGGGCTGTTGCGCCGGCCCTGGCTGCCGCGGACCACGGGAGCGTTCGGATCCGCGCCGCGAGCCAGCAACGCCGCCACCAGCGTCTCGTCGCCGCGCAGCGTGGCGGCGTGCAGGGCGGAGTAGCCGGCCTCGGCCGCGTTCGGGTCCGCGCCCTGCTCTAGGAGGAACAGAGCCAAGGCGGAATGACCGCTGTGCGCCGCCACGACGAGGACGCTCGTTCCCGTGGCCGCCGTATCGTTCACGTCGGCGCCGGCGGCCACGAGATGCCTGGCGACGTCGAGGTTGCCTGTTCGAGCCGCGAACAGGATAGGCGTGTTGCTGCCCAGTACGGTATCGATGACTCCGGAGGGATTGAACCCGGCCGTGCGCGTGTGGATGCGCCGGGTCTGCGGGGCCGAGCGGACATGGATGTCCGCTCCGAGCGCGACCAGCGCTTCCACGACGTCGGGATGCTGCTGGGCCACGGCCCACATCAGCGCCGTCTGTCCGCGCGTGTGCTCGCGAGCGTTCACGTCCGCCCCGTGTGACACGAGAAGGCGAACCGCCTCTGCCGAACCGCTGCGGGACGCGGTCATCAGCACCGTCTCGCCCGAGGGCAGCGCCGCGTTCGCATCGGCGCCGGCCGCCAGCAGGACCTCGACCATCGTCTCACTGCCGTTGACGCAACTCAGCCAGAGCGGCGTGGCGCCGAAGTCGTTCGCCGCGTCGACATCCGCGCCGGCCCGAACGAGCGCATCCGCCATCGCCGCGTCGTCCCAGTGGGCAGCCCAGTGCAGGGCGGTCGCGCCGTCCGCCTGCCGGGCAATCGCCGAAACGCCCTGTTCGAGCAGAGCGATCACCTGCGTCGAGTCCGCCGCCCGGGCCGCGTCTAGCAGCCGCGTGTCCTGGGCGGCGGCGAGGCCGGCCATGGCCAGCAGCAGCGGCGCCAGGAGCATCGACCCGGCCAGTTTTCTCACATGCACGCTCTTCGCCCTCCAAGAGTCCATGGTGATCTTACGGAACAACGGTGATCTCCCCCACGGCCCAAGGATGAATTTCACAGTGGTAGAGGAACGTGCCCGGCGTGTCGAAGGTGAGGTAGGCCGACATCCCCGGCGTGAGCGTGCCGGTGGTCCAGCTTCCGTCGCGCGCCGACACCGTGTGCGTCATCTCGCCGTTGTTGGTGAACTGGATCAGGTCGCCGGCCGTGACGCGGGCCCGGACCGGGTTGAAGTTGTGTTCGTCGAATGCGTAGCGGCGGCCGCCGACCGATCCCCGTGGATTCTCGAGCAGCGTGGCGGTCTCGATGGTATCCGTCTCGCGCGGGGCGGGGCCGCTCGGCTGATCGTCCACCGGCGGATCCGGCGACGGCTCGCCGCGCGCCGGCACCGTGCCGTCGAGCGTGAACGCCCAGATCTCGGGTCCCATCGGGACGACAATGTACTGCGTCCCATCCAGCTCGTAGGTCGATGCGGGGCCGGGCCGTAACCGCGAGCCTTCCTCGCTGGTCCGGAACGCCCAGCGGCGCGCGCCGTTCCGCATGTCGTACGCCTCCACCTGCCCGCCGGGGGAGCCCCGGAACAGGAGGCCGCCGGCCGTGACGAGGGGACCGCTCGTGCCGAGAAACGCGCTCGGCATCTCCTTCTTCCAGACGACGCTGCCGGTGCGGGTGTCGACGGCGGCGAGGATCCCGACCGCGTCCGGCAGGGTCAGGTGGAATCTGGCCGTGTTCCAGACGAACGGATCTTCGAAGCGACGCGCGCGGCCGACGTGCGCCCGTCCCTGCGCGTAGATGTGGCCGGTCTGCGGCGAGAACGCCAGCGGCGTGACCCGCACCAGCGGAATCGGCACGCCCGGCGCGACGACGGTCTGCTCGTCGACCGACGGCGGCGTGTAGCTGCTGCAGTTGAGTTGGAAGGGCGGCGGCACGCGATCGCGCCAATAGGAGCACTCCGGGAGGATGCTCTCGGTCCGGACGGGAAACGGCTGCGTGGGTACGGTCCGCTGGTGCGGATCCTGCGGCACCGGACGCTCCTCGATCGGCAGCAGCGGCTCGCCGGTTTCGCGGTCGAGGAAGAACAGGTAGCCGTCGGCCCGCATCGCCGCAACCCCCTTGACCGGCTCCCCGTCGACCGTCATGTCGTACAGCAGCAGCGGCGTGGCGATGTCGGCGTCCCAGATGTCATGCCGGACCACCTGGTAGTGCCACCGCCGTTCGCCCGTCTCCATGTCGAGTGCGAGGACCGACGCGGTGAACAGGTTGTCGCCTTCGCGGATCTCGCCGCCGAACATCGGCACCGGATTGCCGGTCGAGAAGTAGACCATCCCCAGGTCCGGATCGACGGTGCCGACCAGCCAGACGCCTCCGCCGCCGAACGTCCAACTGTCGTTGTCCTGCGGCCAGGTGTCGTGGCCGAACTCGCCCGGACGCGGGACGACGAAGAAGTTCCACTCCACCTCGCCCGTCTCCGCGTCGAGCGCGAGGATGCGCCCTTGCCCGCCAATGTCGCCGTTCGCGACGCCGACGAAGATCTTGCCGCGCGCGTACATCGGCGCCGTCGTCACGGTCTCGCCCGGCGTCGGCGGGTCGTTGCCGGCCTGCGTCGCCCAGACCTCGTCACCGGACTCCTTCCGCAGCGCGACGACTTCTCCGCTCCGCGTCCCGAAAAAGACCAGGTCACCGCCCAGTGCGACGCCCTGCCACGACGGCACGCGCCCCGCCTCTGGGTCCGGCTCCCAGCGCCAGACCGGCTCGCCCGTCCGCGCGTCGAGCGCGAAGACATTGGCGCCGCCCGTCAGGTAGAGGACGCCATCCTGCGTCACCGCGGTCGCGCGCGACGCCGCGCCGCCGGGCAGTCGCGTCACCCACGCTGCGCCCAGGCGCTCGACCGTGGCGGTCGAGATGTCGTCGAGCGTCGAGTAGCGCGAGCTGGACCAGTTTCCGCCGGTGAAGGGCCAGTCGGCCGAAGGATAGCCACGCCCCGGCTCGGGGGCCTGGCCGGCGAGGCCGGCCGCGACCAGCCCGAGCGTGACCAGCGTTCCGGTGACAGACCAGGCGGCGCGACAACGTCTCCGTGTGACCATGACGCTCTCCTTCTTCGGTCTCCGTCCGCCCCACGATATACCTGAACGGTTACACTTTCCGTCTTTGTGCGTGAAGGGAGTCGTGTCATGAAACATCTGCTGCTTAACCGACGGACGGGGACATCGGCACTTTGAGGAGCAACACGCGGCCGATGCGACCGTTCCCTCGACCCGTCTTCGGCGTAGTCGCGGCCTGCCTCCTGCTCGCGGGAGCGCTCGTTTCGGCACAGTCGCCCGTCGACGACTACACGCCGGTCACCGAACAGATGCTCGTCGACCCGCCGGCGAGCGACTGGCTGATGTGGCGGCGGACCTACAACCACTGGGGGCACAGCCCTCTCGACCAGATCGACGCGACCAACGTCGGCGACCTGAAACTCGCCTGGGCGTGGACCATGGCCGAAGGCCTGCAGGAGACCACGCCCCTCGTGCACGACGGCATCATGTTCCTGGTGCAGGCGTGCGACTACGTCGAGGCGCTCGACGTTCGCGACGGCACCCGCCTGTGGGAGTATCGCCGGCCGCGGGTCGAGCACGCCGCAACGCTCGCCTGCGCGAACCGCAACGGGACGCTCTACGACGACAAGCTGTTCATCGGCACCCACGACGCCCACCTGGTGGCGCTCGACGCGCGCACCGGTGAGGTGGTGTGGGACGAGACGGTGGGCGACTGGGAGGTCGGCCAGCACTATTCCGGCGGCCCGCAGATCATCAAGGGCCGGGTGGTGGCCGGAATGTCGGGTTGCTATTTCATCAATACGCGCTGCTGGATCTCGGCCCACGACGCCGAGACCGGCGAGGAGGTGTGGCGCACGTACACGATTCCCCGCGCCGGCGAGTTCGGCTACGACAGTTGGGGTGACATCCCTGACGAGCTGCGGCGCGGCGGCTCCTCGTGGAATGCGCCGAGCTACGACCCGGAGCTGAACCTGATCTACGCCGGCGTCGGCGTGCCGATTCCGTGGGGCTCGGTGCAGCGCGGCACCGGCGACGGGGACGTCCTCTACACCAACTCGACCCTCGCGATCGACGCCGACACGGGCGAAATCGTGTGGTACTTCCAGCACACGCCGAACGACGAATGGGATCTCGACCATCCCTACGCCCGGCTCGTGGTCGAGACCGAGGTGTCGCCGGACCCCGACGAGGTGGAATGGCTGAACGGCGGGATCAACCCAGGCTCGCGGCGCAAGATCGTGACCGGCATCCCGGGCAAGACCGGCATCGTCTGGGCGCTCGACGCCGCCACCGGGGCGTTTCTCTGGGCCGAGCCGACGAACGCGCAGAACGTGGTCGCCGACGTCGATGCAGAGAGCCGTCGCGTGATCCTCAACGAGGACCTCAAGTTTCCCCAGGTCGGCGAGCCGGTTTTCGTCTGCCCGAGCCTGACCGGCGGCATCAACTGGAATGCGACCGCCTATCACCCGGGCACCAACGCCTTGTACGCACCGACCAACAACGTCTGCATGACCCTGACCCTCAACGAGTTCCGTGACCGCACGGGCTACCACCACGGGTCGGCGCGCGCCACGCGCGAGGTGGCCCCGGACGTCGACGGGCAGGTCGGCATGCTCACCGCGATGGACATGGCAACCGGCGAGACGCGGTGGGTCCATCGCCAGCGGGCCGGCATCGGCGGTTCCGTCCTGACCACGGGTGGTGGGCTGGTGTTCGTCACCGATGACGCGCGGCGCTTCCGGGCCTTCGACGCGGAGACCGGCGACGTCCTCTGGGAGCAGATCCTCAATTCGAGCGCCGGCGGCTTCCCGGTCAGCTACATGCACGACGGCGTGCAGTACATCGCCATCGCGGCCGGGGGCGGGGTCCAGTACCGAATGGTCACCCCGGAGATCCAGCAGCCGCCGCGCGGCAACATCCTCTGGGTGTTCCGGCTTCGCTAGCGGCGTCGGGGGAGTACCCTCGGGTTGACGGGCCGGACGGCAGGGTAATACCGTAATACCCAAATGCCGACCGTCTCCTTCAAGGTCAGTGCCGAGGACGCTCGCCTGATCCGGTCGCGGGCCAGGAAAGAAGGCGTCAGCCTGTCGGAGTACCTGCGGCGCCGGGCGCGTCTGGCCGCGCCCGCGCCCGGCCCGCCAGAGCTCGTGCGGTGCCCGCATACGGGCGCGATGATCTTCGCTGCCCCGGAGGATCAGCCGCCGCTGACGACAGAAACGGTGCGGGAGCTTCTCGCGGACTTCCCGTGAAGTACCTTCTGGACGTCAACGTTCTCGTCGCCTGGGGGTGGTCCGATCATGTCGCCCATGAGCAGACCGCCAAGTGGATCGCCGCTACCGCGAAACACCGGGACTCCAGGTTGTTCACGTCCCCGATCCCGGAACTCGGGTTCGTGCGTGTGTCGGTTCAGCGCACGGCGGGACGCGTCACGGTCCGCGCCGCAGCTGGCGCGCTGGCCGGCATGTTGCACAGTCTCGGCGCGCACCATGCCTTCCTGCCCGATGACCAGTCGGCCGACAGGTTCCCGGAGTGGTGTTTTCAGGCGTCCCGCACGACGGACGCTCACCTTCTGGAGTTGGCCGAGGCGCACGGGGCGAGACTCGCCACGCTCGACGAACGCATTCCCGGAGCGTTCCTCGTCCCCGGCTTGCCCGAGTGACGCACGGCTACGGCAGCGCGTAGGCCACGAGCGAGCCGGGGAAACCAGTCTGAATGCTGCCGACCTGCACGACGATGTACTGCTTCCCTTCGTGCAGGTAAGTCATCATGCCGTACTGCCCGGGGGCGGGGAGCTCGACGCTTCCGAGGATCTCGCCGGTGTACTTGTCGCGGCCATGCAGCATCAGCGGGGCGTCCGGCACGATCTGCCGGGTCCCCTCGCTGAGCGAACGGGTCTGCACCAGGAGGTCGCCGGTCACCAGCTGGATGGAGAAGCCGGCGCCTCCTGCGTTGGGGATGTCGATACCCGCCAGCCGCGGATTCTCGCGGATCACCTGGGCCGTCTCGCCCACCGGCAGCGACCAGGCCTTGTCTCCGGTGTTCATCTCGTACGCGGTGAGCTGGTTGTCCATCGGCTTGTAGAGGCGCAGGCCGTCCAGCGTCGGCAGACCCGTCACCGAGACGAACGGCTCCTGCTCCGGAGTGGGACGCCGGAAGCCGCCCGGCAGCCACGCGGCGACCGTCGTGCCGGTGGTGGGCGTTGAATTCGGCGTGGCCCCGCCCGGGCCGGGCCGCGCGTAGTCCGGGTCGTCCTCGTCGACCCCGCCCGTCGCCCGCATGAACGACGGCGCACCGCAGCTTCGGCGGTGCGAGTTGAACATCATCCCGGTGCTCGGATCGGCGACCGGCGGATGCGGAATGACGTTGCCGCCGCCGAGGCAGCCGACGTTGTTGTAGAAGTCGTCGTTCGTGTGGTTCTCCGGCAAGGCCGGCACGTACAGCCCACCGACACGGTAATGCTCCAGGATCGCCAGCGCTTCCTGCTTGAGCTCCGGCGTGTAGTCGATGACGAACTCCTCGGTCAGGCCGTCGGTCACGATCCGGTCGACCGGCTCCGGCCGGGTCGGGTACGGCTGCATCGGTGAGGTGTAGTTGCCCGGCACCTCGGTCTGGATCACCGCCCGGTCCTCGATCGGCCAAATCGGCTCGCCCGTCTCCCGGTTGAAGGCGAAAACCAGTCCCTGCTTCGTGTTCTGGATCAGGGCCGGAATGGTCTCGCCGTCCACCGTCAGATCCATCAGGATCGGCGCGGTCGGCAGGTCGTAGTTCCACTGATCGCTCCGGTGGATCTGGAAGTGCCACCGCCGTTCACCGGTCCGGACGTCGAGGGCGAGCACGCAGCCGCCGAAGAGGTTGTCGCCCGGCCGGTGCCCCGCATAGCTCTGCACCGTCGACGCGTTGGTCACCAGGTAGACGAGGCCCAGCTCCGGGTCGGCGGCGGCCGGCGCCCAGGTCGACATGTCGCCCGACCACTGCCAAGCATCGTTGTGCCAGGTGTCGTGGCCGAACTCGCCGGGCCGCGGGATCATGTGGAACTTCCAGAGCACCTCGCCGGTCGCGGCATCGACGCCCATCACATCGCCCGGAACGTTCTCGATCCGCGTCTGGCCGTAGCTCGGCTGATGCCCGACGAGCACGACGACGACGCCGTTCACGACGATCGGGGGCGACGAACTGGTCACCATCCCCAGCTCGCGCGGGATGCCGTAGCCCGGGTCGTAGCTGGGGGAGCGGTCCTGCCAGCGCCCCCAGTCCTCGACGAGAGGCGGGATCAGATCCAGGCCGCCGCTCGCCGGAAAGCCGTCCAGTGGAATCTGCCGTCCCCAGTTCTCGAGCGGGCGACCCGTCTCCGCGTCGAGCGCCCAGAGGAAGAAGGCGGGGCTCGTAACGAAGATCACGCCGCGGCCGTTGACCTCGGCGTAGGCGACGCCCTTGCCGTAGGCCTGCCGGGGTGAGCGGAGATGCCGGACCGTCTCCGGCTCGCGGAACGTCCAGAGCGTCTCGCCGGTCGCGGGATCGATCGCCACGACCTGCCGGCGGGGCGACGCGACCGTGTACACGACGCCGTCGACGTAGATCGGCGTGGCGCGGTTGAAGTAATCGAGGTTCGGGCCGAAGTTGTCCCCCCGCCAGATCCAGGCAACCTCCAGATCCGAGAAGTTGCTGCCGTTGATCTGGTCGAGGGCCGACGAGCGGGTGTGCCCGGCGTCGCCGCCGAGGTAGCGCCATTCGCCGTTCTCGGTGCCGGTCAGGCGTTGCGCCTGCGCGGTGGCCCCAGCCAGCAGGGCTGCGGCGAAAACGACGGCGACTGCCACGACGCGGGTGATGTGCTGCGATCTCAGATATCCAGGCATGATGGGTCCATTCTAGTGGCGCACCGGCTACGGCTCGACGGTGATCTCGCCGATCATCCACGGGTGTTCGGTGCAGTGGTACACGAACGTGCCGGGCTCGTCGAAGGTCACCACTTCCCATGTCGCCGGCAGGAGGGGGCCGGTGGACCAGCTTCCGTCGCGCGCCGCCACCGTGTGCGACATCTCGCCGTTGTTGACGAACCGCACGCTTGCGCCGACCGTCACGAGGGCGCGCACCGGGTTGAACGCGTGTTCGTCGACGGCGTAGCGCCGGCCGCCCACGGACCAGGAGGGATTCTCCAGAAGCGTCGCGGTCTCGATCGCCTCCGTCCGCCGCAGGGCGGGACCGGAAGGCGGGAGGTCGGCCCACGGGTCCGCGGGCACTTCGCCGCGCGCCGCGACGGCGCCCCCGAGGCCGAACGCCCACAGCTCGCGGCCCATCGCGATGGCGATGAACTGCTCGCCGTCGAGCTCGTAGGCAGCGGCCGGGCCGGGTCGCACCCGCGCACCGGCGGGCGTGGTCTGGAACGCCCACACGCGTTCGCCGGTCCGCGCGTCGTACGCCTCGACTTGCCCGCCGGGCGAGCCGCGGAACATCAGTCCGCCGGCGGTGGTGAGGGGACCGCTCGTGCCGAGCAGGGGAGTCGGCACCTCCTGCTTCCACACCACCCGGTTGGTCCGCGGGTCGACGGCGGCCATGATGCCGATGGGGTCCGGGAGGCTGATATGGCCGCCGCTCGGACGCGACAGCCAAGGATCCTCGAAGCGGCGGGCGCGCCCGACATGGGCATGGCCCTGGGCATAGATGTAGCCGGTGTCCGGGCTGAACGACATCGGCGTGACGCGCACGCGAGGAATCGGCGCGCCGGGCGCCACGACGGTGTGGTCGTCCGCCGACGGCGGCGTGTACGTGCTGCAATTCAACTCGAACGGCGGTGGCACACGGTCTCGCCAGAACGAGCAGTCGGGCAGGATGCTCTCCGCTCCCACCGGAAACGGCTGGGTCGGCGCCGTGTGCAGGAACGCATCCTGGGGCACCGCCCGCTCCTCGATGGGGACGAGCGGTTCGCCGGTCTCCCGATCGAACAGGAAGAGGTAGCCGTCCGCCCGCATCGCGGCCAGCGCCTTGCGCGGCTCGCCGTCCACCTGCGCTTCGTAGAGCAGCAGCGGCGTGGCGATGTCCGCGTCCCAGATGTCGTGCCGGACCACCTGGTAGTGCCAGCGCCGCTCACCCGTCTCCATGTCGAGGGCGAGCACCGACGCGGTGAACAGGTTGTCCCCGGCCCGGATCTCGCCCCCGAACATCGGGACCGGGTTCCCGGTCGAGAAATAGACCAGTCCCAGGTCGGGATCGACGGTCCCGACCAGCCAGACGCCGCCGCCGCCGAGCCGCCAGTTCTCGTTGTCCTGTGGCCACGTGTCATGGCCGAACTCTCCCGGCCGTGGCACGACGAAGAACGTCCACTGCGTCTCGCCGGTCGCCGCATCCAGCGCGATCACGCGCCCCTGCCCGCCGCTGTCGCCGTTGGCCAGTCCGACGAAAACCTGCCCGCGGGCGTACATCGGGGCCGAGGTTACGCCCTCGCCCTCCCGCCGCGGCTGGCTGCCCACCGACGTGATCCACGCCACCTCGCCGGTGTCCTGACGCAGGGCCATCACCTGCGCGCTGCGCAGACCGGTGAAGACCAGGCCCTCTCCCAGCCCCACGCCCTGCCAGGACGGAACCATCAGCGGCTCGTCTTCCGGCGGTTGCCAGCGCCAGACGACCTCGCCGGTCCGGGCGTCGATGGCGAACACGTTGGCGCCCGCCGTCAGGTAGAGGACGCCGTCCTGCATCACCGGTGTCGCGCGCGATGCCGCGCCGTCCGGGAGGGCCGTGACCCAGGCGCCGCCCAACCGTTCAACGTTGTCCAGGTTGATGTCGTCGAGGGACGTGTGGCGCGAGCTCGACCAGTTGCCGCCGACCAGGGGCCACGCGCCGTCCGGATAGCCGCGGCCAGCCTCCGGAGCCTGTCCCGCCGGTCCGGCCGGCGTGACCGCGATGGCGGCTGTCAGCGCAACCCCAAGTCTCCACTGAAGTCCGCGCATGATGTCCTCCTGGCGTCCGCACCGAACTCGGCGGCGCGCGTGGATGCGAATCGTCCGCTAACTGCTAGAGTGGACCCTGCCTGGGCGAGCGAGCAGTCGAGCTCGAGGCCTCCGTGCACGCTACTGGTGCGGAAGGATAACAGGGAACGACAGGGGCGAACCCGCCGTGTTGCGCCGCGCGTTGCGATCCCTGGTCCGCCGCCGCACGTTCACGGTGACGGTCGTGCTGACGCTGGCGCTGGCGTTCAGCGTTCCCGCCATCGTGCTGTCGACGGTCAGCCGGCATTTCTGGCGGCCGCCGGACCTCGTCGATTCGGATCGGCTCTTCACCGTGCAGATCCAGGTCGACGACGGTAGCTTCTCGCCACTAAGTCACGCCGAGTACCTGCAGTTGCGCGGCGTGGAGCCGGCCGCGTTTTCCCTGGCGACTTTCGGTCAGTTCGATTTCACGCTCGTCGCCGGCGGCACCCCGACTCGCGTGAACGTTGCGCTCGTGTCGGCGAACTTCTTCAGCGTGCTGGGGGGGCGCCCGGCGCAGGGCAGGCTGCTGGCGCCCACGGATGACGGCCCAGGCGGTGGTGCGGCAGTGGCCGTCGTGTCGCGGCGCGTCTGGACGACGCAGTTCGGCCGGGATCCGGATATCGTCGGGCGCGCCGTGCGCCTGGGACCGCAGGCGTTCACCGTGGTCGGCGTCGCTGCCAACCCGCTGTCCGGGCCCGCCCACGAACCGGATTTCTGGGTTCCGCTGCCGGCGTTGCAACAGTTGCTGCCGAGCAGCGCCGAGCTTCTGCTCAGCCCGCCGGCGCGCTGGCTGTCCACGGTTGGGAGGCTGGGAACATCTACCTCACAGCGCGATGTCGCGATTCTGGCGGCCCTGGCCAGGGATCGGCTACCGGCCGATGTGGCCGCCGCCCGGACCGAGGACTGGCGGTTTGTCGTTCGGCCCGTCAATCATGTCCGGCTCGGTCCCGAGTATCACCGGGCCGCCAGCCGGTTGCTGACCGTCCTGATGCTGCTCACGAGCGTGTTTCTCTTCGGGGCCTGCAGCAACCTAGTCCTGCTCCTGTTGACGCGCGACGCCGAGCAGGCGCATGAGTTGGCCGTGCGGCGCGCCCTGGGGGCGTCGGGTCTGGACCTCATCAGTCCGCTCGCTATCGAGTTGCTGGTGCTGGTCGGCGGCGGCGCGCTGGCTGGCCTGCTGGCTCTGCGGTGGGTGGGGGGCGTCATCTCGGCGCTGCCGCAACTGGCGCCGCTGGGTACGGCAGCGGGAGCGGACGCCGGGGTCGTGCTCTGGCTGTTGACGGTTGCCGCATCGAGCTGGGCCGTGATGTGTCTCGGGTTGCTGCTGATGACGGCGGTTCGACCGCCGGCGCTGATCGGCGCGCACGGACCCCAGGCAACGAGGCGCGGTGGACGCCAGAGAATACTCGTGGCCGCGCAGGTCGCTGTGTCCGCAGTCCTGATTGTGGCGGCGGGACTCCTGCTGCGCAGCGCCCACGGCGTGGCGTCGATCCCGCACGGTTTCGTCGCGCAGGACGTGGTGACGGCGCGGATACACCCGCCGGGGCCTTCGGGCTCGGAAGGGCTCGACGTCTATAGGCGTCTACTGGACGCGATCGAGCGTGGCGGAGTCGTTACCTCGGCTGCGCTCGCGTGGCATACCCCGCTCAGCGTTTTCTTCCTGAGCGTCTCCGTGGAGGTTCCGGGAACCTCGATGGACGTGCCGGGGAACATAGTCTCCGCGGGGTTTTTCCGGACGCTGGGGGTGCCCGTTCTCGAGGGTCGGGAGTTCAACGATGCTGACCAACCCGACGCTCCGCCCGTCGCCATGGTGAACCGCACCCTGGCGTCGCGGCTGTGGCCGGGTAGCTCGGCGGTCGGACGGACCCTGGCCTTCCCGCGTAGCGGTGGGGACCGGACCGTGGTCGGTGTGGTCGACGACATGCGTTATCGCACGTTGGCGGAATCGACGCAGCCCCTTGCGTACCTGCCGTTGGAACAGCGGTTCATGTCGCCGGTCTTCATTCATGTCCGGTCGCCGGCCGATGCGGATTCCGTGGTGCGGCATCTGCGGCAGGCCGTTGCCTCCGTCGATCCCGGCGTGCCCGTGAGCGACACCGGCACCCTCCGCGATCGGGTGGACGAGGCGCTGAGCCGCTGGCGGACACCGGCACTGCTCGCCGGCGTCCTGGCGCTGATCACGCTCGTGCTGGTGATGGGCGGACTCTACGGCGTCCTGATGCTGGCGGTGAGGCAGCGAACGCGCGAGTTGGCGATCCGGAGAGCGCTCGGGGCTCGCGAGGAGTCCGTGCGGTGGTTGGTGCTGTCCCAGGGATTGCGGGTGGTGGCGGCGGGGACGCTGGTCGGCCTGGGTGCCGGCGTTCCGCTGATGGGGTTGCTCGGGAGCCAGCTGTACGGCATCGCGCCGCACGACTTCATGACGGTGGGCGCCAGCATGATCGGGCTGTTCGTGGCGGGTGGTCTCGCCTGCGACCTGCCCGCGCGCCGCGCGGCCCGCCTCGACACCGCCGCGGCATTGCGAACGGAATGAGCCGGCCCAGGCTGGTATTGTAGGTACCTCTCGAAGGGAGAAGCCGATGCGCAAGACCTGCTTCGCGGCGTTCGTCGGTCTGGCGGTTCTGTTCACGTCCGCTGCCTCGCCGGCCACGGCCCAGCCGCGCGGGGACGGCATGCCGATGCGGACGCCCGACGGGCATCCCGATATTTCCGGCACATTCACGTTCCGGACCCTAACGCCAATGCAGCGACCGGAGCAGTTCGAGGGCCGGGAGACGCTGGACGCGGAGGCTGCGGCGGTCTTCGAGGCATCGGAGCGGACGCGCCAGAACCGCGATCTCTTCGACCCGGAGACGGGCCAGCCGAGCGCGGGCTACCAGCCGCGGGCCGACGGCGGCGTGCTCTCCTATAACGAGTTCTGGTACGAGCGGGGCGTCGAGCTGACCTCGGACAAGCGGACGTCGCTCATTATCGATCCGCCGAACGGGCGGTATCCCCCGCTGACCGAGGCCGCCCGGCAGGCGGACCGGGAGCGGGCCGCCCACCGCCGCGAGCACATGTACGACTCCTACGAGAATCGAAGCCTCGGAGACCGGTGCATCGCGTTCGGCAAGTCGGGGCCGCCCATCCGGTCCGGCGCGTACAACAACAACCTGATGATCTTCCAGACCGCCGACCATGTCGTGATTCTCACCGAGCAGGCGCGGCTGGCTCGGATCATCCCGCTCGACGATACGGAGAAGCCGCGGTTCGAGCAGTTGACGGGCGTTTCGCGCGGCCGTTGGGAGGGAGAGACGCTGGTCATCGAGACCACGCAGTTCGGCGATTGGGGCAATGGCCGGATCAGCCCGAGCGTGCATCTGATCGAACGGCTGACCCGTCTCGATCCCGATACCGTCGCCTATGAGTACACCGTGACCGACCCATCACGGTACACGGCGCCCTATACCGTCATGATGCCGTTCCGGCGCATGGAGGGCGAGATCTTCGAGTATGCGTGCCACGAGGGCAACATCGGCCTGTATGGCATTCTCGCCGGCGCGCGGCAGTTCGAGCGCGACGGACGCGAGCTGCGTCCCTGACCCCGCGCGCCCAGCCGGGCGCGCTGTGGCGTCAAGCGTCCTGGCTGACGCCTGCCGGTCCGCACGTCGAGGCGGCGGGCGTCAGGGATCGACGGTGATCTCGCCGATCGCCCACGGGTATTCCTCGCTGTGATAGAGGAACGTTCCCGGCTCGTCGAACGTGACGTAGACGGACATCCCCGGGGCCAGCGTGCCGGTGCTCCAGCTTCCGTCACGCGCCGTCACCGTTTGCGACAGCTGGCCGTTGTTCAGGAACCGTATCCGCCCTCCGACCGAGACGCGGGCGCGCACCGGATTGAACGCATGCTCGTTCAGCGCGTTGCGGCGGCCGCCGTACGACCAGGACGGGTTCTCGACGAGCGTGCCGGTCTCCACCAGATCCGTCTCGCGCGGCGGGGGGCCGATCCAGCGGACCAGATCGTCGATCTCGCCGGGAACCGCCGGCCCGCGCGCCGGGACGTCGCCGTCGAGGGCGAACGCCCAGAGCGCGCGCTCGAACGGCGCGGCGATGTACTGCCGGCCGTCCACCTCGTATGAGATCGCCGGACCGGGACGCTGCCGCGTCCGCGGCGCGCCCGCCTGGAAGCCCCAGACCCGCTCTCCGGTCCGCGCGTCGTAGGCCTCGATAAACCCGTCCGCCGCCGCCCAGAACATCAGTCCGGTCGCCGTCAGCAGCGGACCGCTCGTCGCCAGGCGAGCGCCGCGGAACTCGTTCTTCCAGACGATGCGGCCGGTCCGGCCGTCGACCGCGGCCAGGATGCCGACCGACTCCGGCAGCGTCAGCCGCAGGTAGCCGCTCGAGCGATTGTCCGAGATCCAGGGATCCTCGAAACGGAACGCACGGCCGACATGGCCGCGGCCCTGCGCGTAGATGTAGCCGGTATCCGGAGAGAAGGCCATCGGCGTGACGCGCACCATCGGGATCGGCACGCTCGGCGCGACGACCGCCTGCTGGTCGATTCCCGGCGGCGTGTAGGGGCTGCAGTTGAGCGTGAACGGCGGCGGCACGCGGTCGCGCCAGAACGAGCACTCCGGCAGGATGCTCTCGACGCCGACCGGGAAGGGCTGCGTCGGCGCGGTCAGGAGCGCGTCGTCCTGCGGCACCGGGCGGTCCTCCAGCTCGACGATCGGCTCGCCGGTCTCGCGGTTGAAGAGGAAGAGGTAGCCGTCGGCGCGAATCGCGGCGAGCGCCGGCACCGGCTGGCCATCGATCTCGGTGTCGTACAGGAGAACCGGCGTCGCGATGTCGGAATCCCAGATGTCGTGGCGCACCACCTGGTAGTGCCACCGCCGCTCACCCGTTTCCATGTCGAGGGCGAGGACCGCCGCCGTGAACAGGTTGTCGCCGGCCCGGAGCTCACCTCCGTACATCGGGACCGGGTTGCCGGTTGAGAAGTAGACCATGCCGAGCTCGGGGTCGACGGTTCCGACGAGCCAGACGCCGCCGCCCCCTACCTGCCAGATGTCGGAATCCTGCGGCCAGGTGTCGTGACCGAACTCGCCGGGCCGCGGCACCACGAAGAAGGTCCAGAGGACTTCGCCCGTGCGCGCGTCGAGGGCGTGGATCCGCCCCTGCCCCCCGCTGTCGCCGTTCGCGAGGCCGACGAACACCTTGCCGCGCGCGTACATCGGCGCCGTCGTGACCGTCTCGCCCTCCGCCTGCGGCTGGCTCCCCACCGGGGTCGCCCAGATCAGCTCACCCGTTTCCTGATCGAGCGCGGCCACTTCCGCGCTCCGCAGGCCGACGAACACCTTGCCGTCGCCCAGCCCGACGCCCTGCCACGACGGCACCCGCTGCAGCGCCGCATCGTCCTGCTGCCAGCGCCAGATCAGCTCGCCCGACCGGGCGTCGAGGGCGAAAACGTTGGCGCCTCCGGGCAGGTACATCACGCCATCCTGGACAACCGGCGTCGCCCGGGTCGACACGCCCCCCGGCAGATCCGCTACCCAGGCGCCGCCCAGCCGGTCAATCGTGCCGGGCGTGATCTGGTCCAGCGTCGTGTAGCGCGAGCTGGACCAGTTGCCACCGGCGAGCGGCCAGTCGGCGGCGGAGTAGCCGCTCCCCGGCTCGGGAGTCTGCCCGAACATGCCGGCCGTCAGCGTGATGAGCGCGGTCGCGACCGCGGCGGTCGCGGCCGGGAATCGGTGGGGCGGTATGCTCATGGTGGTAGCCTCCCTCGGGGCGCGCGGCGCCCGATTTCGACGATGCGATCCGGGAGTGTAGCAGGCCGGCGACACGCGCCGTCCGAGCGCCCCGCAGAGTGGTTGCGTCGATCGGGCGGGGCCGGATAAGATCCGCGCGGGTCGTGTGGATTCGTGCGGCCCGCGGATACGGGATGGCCCCTCAGGTCTTGGATCCGAAGCGATCGGCTTCGTACGATTTCCAGCGGACTGAAGCGGCCGGAACCAGCGTGACAGTGCTTGAAAGGAGTCACGACGTTGGCTGACGTGACGACGACGAAGGAAACCGCCCACGGCGAGGGCGAGGAACACGAGGCTGCCCACGGGCACGACGAGCACGGGCATCACGAGCTCGGCTTCTGGCAGACCTACGTCTTCTCGGTCGACCACAAGGTGATCGGCATCCAGTACGCCGTCACCGGCCTGCTCTTTCTGCTGTTCGGCTTCACCCTGATGATGGTGATGCGGTGGCAGATCGCCTACCCGGGCGAGCCGATTCCGCTGATCGGCGCGTGGCTGGGCGACGAGCGCGCGCCGGGCGGGATCATGCTGCCGGAGTTCTACAACCAGTTGGGGGCCATGCACGGCACCATCATGGTGTTCCTCGGCGTCGTCCCGCTCGCCGTCGGCGGCTTCGGCAACTTCGTCCTACCGCTCCAGATCGGGGCGCCCGACATGGCCTTCCCGAAGCTCAACATGGCGAGCTACTGGTCGTTCTTCCTCGGCGGCGTCGTCATGTTCGCCAGCTTCTTCGTGCCGGGCGGGGCCGCTAACTCCGGCTGGACCTCCTACGCGCCCCTGTCGGTGCTCGCCACGACGGGACAAACGCTGTGGCTGGTCGGGATGATCTTCCTCATCACGTCGTCGCTGCTCGGCTCGGTGAACTTCATCGTCACCACGATCCAGTTGCGCGCGCCGGGGCTGACGTTCATGCGCCTGCCGTACTTCGTCTGGGCGCAGCTCGTGACGGCGGTCCTGCTCCTGCTCGCTTTCCCTCCGCTCGAAGCGGCCGGCGTGCTGCAGTTGATGGACCGCGTGGCCGGCACCAGCTTCTTCATGCCGAGCGGCCTGGTCTACGCCGACGCGCCGGTGGAGGTCGCCGGGGGCGGCAGCGTGCTGCTCTGGCAGCACCTCTTCTGGTTCCTCGCGCACCCGGAGGTGTACGTCCTGATCCTCCCGGCCCTCGGCATCGTCGCCGACATCGTCGCCAACAACACGCGCAAGCCGCTCTGGGGCTACCGCGTGCTGGTCTACTCGGCCGTCTTCCTTGGCTTCATGTCGTTCATCGTCTGGGCGCACCACATGTTCCTGACCGGCATGGGCACGACGATGAGCTCGTTCTTCCAGACGACGACGATGATCATCTCGATCCCGTCCGTCGTCATTCTGTCGTCGTTGTTCATCTCGCTCTACGGCGGGTCGATCCGGTTCACGGTGCCGATGCTGTTCGCGCTCGCCTTCCTGCCGATGTTCGGTATCGGCGGGCTGACCGGGCTGCCCCTCGGCCTGGCGGCGCCGGACATCCACCTGCACGACACCTATTACGTCATCGGCCACTTCCACTACGTCGTGGCGCCCGGCACCCTGTTGGCGCTCTTCGGCGGCATCTACTACTGGTTCCCGAAGGCGACCGGCCGCAAGATGAACGACTTCCTGGGCCGCGTCCACTTCTGGGGATCGTTCGTCTCCATCAACGTCGTCTTCCTGCCGATGTTCATCCAGGGACTCGCCGGCATGAACCGGCGGATGTACGACGGCGGCGAGCAATACATCATGAACGCCGAAGTTCTGATCTGGAACGAAGTGATCAGCGTGGGCGCGTGGGCGCTCGGCCTGGCCCAGCTCCCGTTCATCTACAACTTTTTCAACAGCATCAAGCGCGGAGAGAAGGTAGGCGACAACCCGTGGCAGGCGACCACGCTCGAGTGGGAGGCGCCGTCGCCGCCGCCCCACGGCAACTTCGCCACCCCGCCGAAGGCGTACCGCGGCCCCTACGAGTACAGCGTCCCGGGCGCGGCGCGCGATTTCATCATGCAGGGCGATCCGGATCCGTCCGGCTCGGGAAGCCCCGCGACCGAGCCCGAGCCGGCGGGCGCCTGACGCGAGAGACAACCGGACGAACGAACGACAGGGCATAGCGTCGACACATGGATATTCCGTACATCGTTGATGAACGGCCGGATACCGGGCTGACGAACGTCAAGCTCGGCATCTGGCTCTTTCTCGCGTCGGAGGTAATGCTCTTCGGCGCCCTCTTCTCTTCCTACGTCCTGTTGCGGCTCATGGCGCCGGAAGGCACGTGGCCGTTCGGCGTGGACGTCCTGAACGTCCCCGTCGGCACGTTCAACACGGCGGTGCTGATCGGTTCGAGCGTCACGATGGTCATGGCCTACGCGTCGCTCAAGATGGACGACCTGAGCGGCTTCAAGAAGTACATGGGCGCGACGGTCGGGCTGGCGCTCCTGTTCATGTGCGTCAAGGCCTACGAGTACAACCACGAGTTCGAGATCGGCAACTTCCCCTGGACGAACACCTATCTCGCCATCTACTTCACGATGACCGGCCTGCACGCGCTGCACATCATCGGGGGCGTGATCGTCAACACATACTTCCTGTTCCCCGGCTCGAGGATGTGGGAGACGAACAAGACGCAGTTCGTCAACCGGATCGAGGCGGCCGGGCTCTACTGGCACTTCGTCGACCTGGTATGGATTTTCCTGTTCCCGGTGCTATACCTGTTGTAGGCGGCCGCGGAGGACAACGAGCGAACCCATGAGTGAAGACGTTCAGGCGCACATTCGGACGTATATGAAGGTGGCCATCGCGCTCGCCGTGCTGACCGTGGTCACGGTGCTGGTTTCGTACATCGATTTCTGGGGCGTACCGATCGCGGTCATCGTGGCGCTGATCATCGCGACGACCAAGGGTTCCCTGGTGGTCAGCTTCTTCATGCACCTGATCGGCGAGCGGAAGCTGATCTACTGGTCGTTGCTCCTGACGGTCCTTTTCTTCCTGGTCCTCATCTTCCTGCCGCTTCTCGGCCATGCCGACAAGGTGGGCGAGTACTACACGGTGCCGAACGCCAACGCGCCAGCGCCCGCCGCGCCAGCGCACTGAGGACACGAAACGCAGAGATGACGGAGGCCGCCATGTCGCTCCGATCCATTCACCTCGTTTTCATCGTCGCCTCCATCCTGCTGGCGGCGCTCATGACCTGGTGGAGCGTGGCGATGTTCACGACCGGGCGGGGCGGCAGCGGGTACTTGCTGTTTGCCGGCGGCTCGCTGGCGGCGGTGATTGGAATGGCGGTCTACGCGGTGGTGTTCGTCCGGAAGACGCGCGCGATCGGGATGCGCTGACGCTGGCGGAGGGTTATGCCATGACCAGGTTCTCCACAACAGCAATTGTCGCAGCCGTGATTACGCTTGCTCCCGCAGTGGCGTGGGCGTGTCCGATCTGCTTCGGGGCCGACCCCGACTCGGCGGAAGCGCAGAGTCTCAACTGGGCCGTCTTCACGTTGCTCGGCGTCACCGGGGGTGTGCTGAGCGGCTTCGTCGGTTTCATCTTTCACCTGTTGAAGCGGTCCCGGCAGGCGCTGGGGAACGAGAACGAATTCGACGCCACGGACGAGCGTGGCAATGCGGGAGGGACTTCGTAGATGGACGAGTTGACGGGCGAGCTTCTCGGACTGCCGGCTCAGGCGTCGGCCCACGCCGGCGAGATCGATCAGATGATCATCCTCATCCACTACCTGATGGCGGTGCTGTTCGTCGGGTGGGGAGCGTTCTACATCTATACGCTGATCCGGTTCCGCGCGAGCGCGAACCCGAAGGCGGACTACACGGGGGTCACCAGCCACACCTCCACCTACCTGGAGTGGACCGTGGCGGCCATCGAGGCGGTTCTGCTGGTCGGCTTCGCCATCCCGGCGTGGGCGCACCGCGTCAACGATGTCCCGCCGGACGAGCAAGCGACCGTCGTGAACCTGATTTCGAAACAGTTCGAGTGGATCTCGCATTACCCGGGCGCGGATGGGCGGTTCGGGACGCGTGACCTCAGCCTGATTACGCCTACGAACGTGATCGGTCTCGACCGCAGCGCTCCGAACGGCGCCGACGACATCGTCACCATCAACCAGTTGAACATGCCGGTGGACAAGCCGATCATCGTCTACCTGTCGTCGCACGACGTCATCCACAGTTTCGCCATCGCCGAGATGCGCGTGAAGCAGGATGCGATCCCGGGCATCCAGGTGCCGGTCTGGTGGGTGCCGACCGAGATAGGCGATTACGAGGTGAACTGCTCGCAGCTGTGCGGCCTCGGCCACTACCGCATGCGCGGCTTCGCCAGCGTGATGACGCAGGCGGACTACGACGCCTGGCTTGCGGAAGAAGCGTCGTTCCTGACCGGCAACTGACCGGTCACCGCCGCCGCTTGACCTCGTCGTGCGGCTAGTTCGGGGCGGCTTCGAGCATCGCCTTCAAGTCTGCCACGACCTCATCGAGTTGATCGGCGGCATCGGCAGCGTCCGTCGCCACAACGCGGCGCGCCGCGTTGATCCGATCCTGGATCGGGCCGATCGGAAGCTCGCGTTGCGCCGCCGCGATCATCAGGCGGAGCGCTTCGACGCTGAGGCGCTGGAAGCGGGCGACGTCACCTTCCGCGCCCGGGCTCGCGGCAACCGCGGGAGGCTGTGGCGAGAGTTCCGTCGGGGATGGCGCCTCCTGCGCGCCGCGGGCGGATTCCTCGGCTGCGCCGCAAGCGGTCAGCGCAAGGCAGACGGCCAACGCCAGGGCTCTGCCGGCAGTCACGAGGCTACCGTCCCGCGGCGGCGATTTCTTCGCGGACGATGTCCGCGAACGTGTCGTAGGGAGCGGCGCCAAGAACCGCACGGCCGTTGAGGAAAAGGGTGGGCGTGGAAGAGACGCCGTAACTGTCGCCGATCTCCATGTCGCGTTCGACCGTGGCGGTGTGCCGGCCGCTGTCGAGGCACTCGGCGAAGGCGTCGGTGTCCAGTCCGAGGTTCTCTGCGTACGCGTGCAGCTCGTCGACGCTGAGGGCGCCCTGGTTGGCGAACATCGTGTCGTGCAGCTCCCAGAAGCGGCCCTGCTCGTGCGCGCAGTTGCCCGCTTCCGCCGCCTTGAAGGCGTCCGGGTGGGTCGGAAGTGGATAATCCTTGTAGACGAAACGGATCTGGCCGGTGAACTCCTCGAGGAGCCGTTCAATCGTCTCGGTCGCGCGCTGGCAGTAGGGGCAGTCGAAATCGGAGAACTCGACGATTTGCACCGGCGCCTCCGCGGGCCCCCGCGCCGGATCGTCCGGGAGCGTTTCGATAGTCTGCCGCGGAGCATCGAGCAGGACGACGACATTACCCGCCGCTTCCCGCAGTTCGTTCGTGTAGGCGTGCAGCGCCTGCATCGGACGCTGTTGCTCGATGGCGGCAACGATCTCGGGCCGGAGATCCTCGATCGTCTGATCCGGAAAACGGTCCTTGTTACGGTCCCAGAGCAACTGGATCTCTTCTTCGGTTATCTCCAGCGTCCGGCTGGGCAATTCGGCAATGAGCAAGTCCTCACGGGTCATCCCGCGGGCGGCCGCTTCACGTTCTATCAGCTTGTCGCCGAGCAGTATGTCGAGGGCGCGGCGCCGCGTGTCGTACAGCTCCTGCAGCATGCGCAGGCGCGACGCCGCGTCGTTATCCCGCCACGCCGCCTCCAGCTCGCCGAACGTCACCTCGATATCACCGATGCGTGCCACGACGTCGCCATCCGCCTGCTGGGCGGCCACCGCTACGCCGCCGAACGCCAGCGCCAGCGCCAGCGTCGTCGCAACGACCGCGACCGCCGGTGCACTCAAGCGCCGCGCCAACCTTCGATATGCCCTGATCATGCCGCCGACTGTACACCCCGCCCGCGTGCGCGTCCATGCGGGATCGTGCGTGACCATGCGCGATAATGCCGGCCCGGTGCCTTCTCATCGCATCACGGCGCGAGCGCCGCACGGACACGCGGGCGAAACGGCGGTCCGGACGGATGCCTCCGTCGTGACGGCGTACCTGGAGGATGCGGCGCACTTCCCGGGTGGGCATGCCGCTGGCGTGGCGCGACCGGCGACAGAGGCGGACGTGGCCGCGCTCGTTACCGGGGGCGCCCGGATCCTGCCGGTCGGCGCCCAGTCTTCCCTTACCGGCGGAGCGACGCCCATGGGTGAAGTGGTCGTCGACATGCAACGGTTCGACCGGATCGGCCGCATCACCGGCGACGAAGTGACTGTCGAGGCCGGGGTGCCGATCGCGACGCTGCAGGCGGCGCTCGCGCGGAGCGACCGGTTCTACCCGCCGGCCCCCACATTCGACGGCGCGTTCGCGGGCGGCGTCGTGTCGACCAATGCGGCGGGCGCGGCCACGTTCAAGTACGGCACGACGCGGGACTGGGTGCGACGGCTGACGGTCGTCCTTGCGTCGGGTGAAGTGCTCGACATCGCGCGAGGCGAGACTACCGCGCATCCGGACGGCTGGTTCGAGGTGGAAACGGCGGGCGCGGTTCGGCGCGTGCCGGCGCCGCCCTACCGCATGCCGGACGTGGTGAAGTGCTCGGCCGGGTACTTCGCCGAGCCGGAAATGGACCTGATCGACCTCTTCATCGGCGCGGAGGGAACGCTGGGCGTCGTCACGGGAATCACCTTCGCCGTCGTCATGCCCGCGCCGCGCATTGCGATGGTCTGGATCCCGCTGCCGAGCGAAGCGGCCGCGGTGGCCCTGGCGGGGAGCCTGCGACAGGCTGCCCTCGACTGTTGGCGAACGGACGGCGTGTCGGGCGTCGACATCGCGGCAATCGAACATCTCGATGCACGCAGCCTGCAGATCGTCAGTGAGGATGGGGCGGCGCGGCGGCAGGGGATCGCGTGGCCGGACGGCACGGAGGTGGCCCTGCTCGCGCAGATGGAGCTGCCGGCCGGCAGCGCCGCCGCAACCGATCCGGCGTCAGCGTATGCCGAGATCGCCGGTGCGCTGTCGGCTGATGCCGCTGACCTCCCGCTCGTGCGCCTCTGCCGACAGTTGGCGGAGGCCGGCGTGCTGGACCGGACCGAGGTCGCACTCCCCTCCGACACCCGCCGGCAGGCGCGATTGCTCGCGCTGCGCGAAGCGGCGCCCGAAGGAGTCAACCGACGCGTCGGTGACGCGAAGCGGCGTTCGGAGACGGGGATCGCGAAGACCGCGGCCGACATGATCGTGCCATTCGACCGTTTCGAGGAGAGCCTCGCGCTGTTCCGCGAGGCGTTCGACTCGCGTCGCCTCGACTACGCGATCTGGGGGCACATCTCCGACGGCAACGTGCATCCGAACGTGATCCCACGTACGATCGATGACGTGAGACGGGGCCGCGAGGCGATTCTCGACTGCGGGCGCGCGATTGTCCGTCTCGGCGGATCGCCGCTGGCGGAACATGGAGTCGGGCGCAACGAGGTAAAGCAGGCGCTGCTGCGGCAGTTGTACGGGGACGACGGGATCAACGCCATGCGCGCCGTCAAGGCGGCCCTCGATCCGGACGGCGTGCTCGCGCCGGGAGTCCTGTTCCGATGAAGTGGTTCTTCCTGCACTGGCTGACGACCGGCATTGCGCTCGGCGTCGCGGCCTGGATCCTGCCCGGCGTGACGATCACGTCGCTGCCGGCCCTCGCCGTCGCCGCCCTCGTGCTCGGCCTGGTGAACAGCGTCGTCAGGCCGGTGCTGCTCATCCTCACGCTGCCGCTGACGGTAATGACGCTCGGCGTCTTCTATCTCGTGGTCAACGGTGTCGCGTTCGCGCTCGCCGCGTGGATCGTGCCGGGCTTCCAGGTGGCGTCGTTCTTCTGGGCCGTGGCGGGAGCCGTCCTGGTCGGCCTGATGTCGATGTTCATCGGCAGCTTCCGGTCTCGCGAACGCGACCGGTTTCGCGCGTAGGGTCACGCCCGCCCTACAAGGCGGCGCGCCGGAGACGCAACGCGTTCCCAATCACCGAGAGCGAGCTCAACGTCATCGCCGCGCTCGCCCAGATCGGGCTGATGAGAAGGCCGATCACCGGATAGAGCACGCCCGCCGCCACCGGCACGCCAACGCCGTTGTAGACGAAGGCGAGGAACAGGTTCTGCCGGATATTGCGCATCGTCGCCCGGCTCAGGCGACGCGCCCTCACGATGCCCCGTAGGTCGCCGCGCACGAGCGTCACCCCCGCGCTCTCCATGGCGATATCGGTGCCGGTGCCCATCGCGATCCCGACTGACGCCGCGGCCAGCGCCGGTGCGTCGTTGATTCCGTCCCCCGCCATCGCGACGATCCGCCCCGCCGCCAGTTCTTCCGACACGATCCGCTGCTTGTCCGAGGGCAGCGCGTCGGCATGGATATCGTCGCGTCCGATGCCGACCCGTGCCGCCACCGCGCCTGCCGTCACGCGATTGTCTCCCGTCGCCATCACGACGCGGATGCCCTCCGCCCGCAACAGGCCCACCGCCTCGGCCGCGGCCTCCCTGACCGGATCGACCACCCCGATGATCCCTGCCGCCTCACCGTTGAGCGCCACGAACACGACGGTTTCGCCACGCTCACGCGCCCGCTCCGCATCCTCGGCCAGCGCGGCAGCCTCCACGCCGCGTTCCGCCAGGAACGTCGCTGCCCCGATTACTACCGGCCTGCCCTCGACGCGCCCGGCAACCCCCTGCCCCGGCCGGTACTCGAATTCCTCGGCCGCCGCCGCAACGGCGCCCCGCTGTTCCGCCGCCTCGACGATGGCCGCCGCGAGGGGATGCTCGCTCGCCCGCTCCAGACCCGCCGCCAGACGCAGCAGCTCGTCCTCCTCCAGTGGACCCGAGACCGTCCCGACACGCGGCCGTCCCTCCGTCAGCGTGCCCGTCTTGTCGACGATCAGGGTGTCGACGCGCGCAAGCGTCTCGAGCGCCTCGGCGTCCCGGATCAACACGCCGGCGGTGGCTCCGCGGCCCGTGCCGACCATGATTGCCATCGGCGTGGCGAGGCCGAGCGCACAGGGGCACGCGATGATCAGGACGGCGACGGCGCTCAGCAGCGCGAGGGCAAGGCGCGGTTCCGGCCCGACGAGGGACCAGGCGATGAAGGCGACAACGGCGACCGACACGACCGCCGGAACGAAGACGCTCGCCACCTGGTCCGCGACCCGCTGAATGGGTGCGCGGCTGCGCTGGGCGTCGGACACCATCTGGACGATTCGCGCCAGCAGGGTGTCGCAGCCGACCCGCTCGGCCCGCATCAGGAGACCGCCGGCGCCATTCACCGTGGCGCCCACGACCGGCGATCCGGCCTCCTTCTCGATGGGAATCGGTTCGCCGCTGACCATCGATTCATCGACCGCACTGCGCCCCTCGGTCACGACGCCATCCACCGGGATCCGATCACCCGGCCGCACGCGCAGGATGTCGCCCACCTGGACGTCCGCAAGCGGCACGTCCGCTTCACCTGCCGCCGTCACGCGGCGCGCCATCGGCGGCGCAAGGTCGAGCAGCGCCCGCAGCGCTCCGCCGGTCCGGTGACGCGCGCGCAGCTCAAGCACCTGGCCCAGCAGGACGAGAACCACGATCACCACCGCGGTGTCGAAGTACGGCTCGACCCCGCCGTTCATCCGGAAGCCGTCGGGGAAAGCGCCGGGGGCAATCGTGGCGGCGGCGCTGTAGACGAACGCGGCGCCCACTCCCAGGGCGATCAGCGTGAACATGTTCGGACTGCGGTTCACCAGCGATGTCCAGGCGCGCTCGAAGAAGGGACGGCCCGCCCACAGGACGACCGGCGCCGCGCAGGCAAGCTGCAGCCAGTTGGAAACCGCCCGCGAGATCGGCAGTCCGCCGGCGCCCGCCACCATCTCCGTCATCGCCAGCGCGAACACCGGGAATCCGATCGCCGCCGCAATCCAGAAGCGGCGCGTCATGTCGATCAGTTCGACATTCGGCCCCTCGTCCGGCGTCGCCCCGAGCGGTTGGAGCGCCATGCCGCAGTTGGGGCACGGCACGGGTTCCGTCTCGCGGACGTCCGGGCACATCGGGCAGACGTACACGGCGCCCGCAGGGACGGGCGAACTACCGGCCGCCGTCGGAACACCATGGGCGGCCGGCGATGGCCGGTCCGGGCGCGCGGCCTCTTCGGTCGGCGCGGCGTGGTGGCCATGCATCATGGGGACGGTTGCGGCACCGCCGGAAGCCTTCAGGAAGGCCTCGGGATCCTGCTGGAAAGCGGCGTGGCAGCCGCCGCAACAAAAGTGATACGTCGTGCCGCCGTAGTCGAACGAGAAGCGGGACTGCTCCGGATCCACGGTCATGCCGCAGACCGGGTCGCGGGTAGCGACGGACATGAATTGATGATAGCCGCAGTGGCCGGACTCAACGGCCCGTGGTGAAACCTCCGCTACATTCTCGGTGTGACGCGGGGCTTCACCACAGGCTGCTAATCGCCGAGAGCCTGCGCCACGAACTCCGCTTCGGGGAGGGCGCCGACTATCTCGATCGCGTCGTCCACCACCGTCTTCGGCACGCCGGTGACGCGGTACCGTTGGGCGAGGTCAGGGAACTCGGTCGCCTGGATCACCGAGGCGGTGATGCGCGGGCTCGCGGCCGCAAGACGCAGGGCCAGGCTGACCGCCTGGGGACAGAACCGTCAGGTGGGCGTCACGAAGACGCGCAGATTGACATCCCGGTCGAGCGCATCGACGGTATCGAGGGTCTCGTCGCTGAGGGCCGACTTCCCGGCCGCCACGGCCGCCGCGCCCCCGGCGGCGACCAGTTCGATCGCCTCGACGATGGACTCCATTTCGAAACCGGCGGGCACGCCGTAGTAGCGAAAGCCCACGTCGCCCGCACCGCCATCGTCATCGCCGCCGACGACCGCAAGGGCGGGCGCCCGGTCCACGCCGTATCTCGCCGCTTCGTCCTTGTCGAGCACGAGGTTGTGCTCGACGACCGTCAACTGATCGGACGCCGCGACAATTCGGTCGACGATCTGCCGCGCCATCAGGCAACTGTCACAACCGAACGTCTGCGTGAAGAAGACCAGCCGCACCGGCGAGTCGAGTGCCGCCAGACGGGACTCCAGACGGGACGCGCCGGCGAAGTCCATTACTTGAATAAATCGTCGAACGCCTGCCGGGCGCTGGCCGCGTCAGGCGACGGCTCGTCCGGGGAAACCGACTGTGGCGCATCTTCGTCCGGCACGGTCGGCGCCGGCGCCGCGCGGGAATGGGTTTCCCTTTCTACAGTGACCCGCGCTTCGAAGAACGTGCAGTCGTTCCGCGCATCCTTGGGCGATACGCGCTTCGTGATGGGCTGGGCGCACTCCAGCGTCTGACTCGTATCGAACCAGGTGCATTGCGCGCAACTGTGAAGGTCGGCGCCACATCCCTCACACTGGGTATCGAACCGGATGAAAGCGGAGTCGATCGCCTGCCCGCACCGGTCGCACTTCATCACTTCCCGGAAGGCGGGCATGTTCATCGTGCGCGGCTCGCGCGAACCGTATCCGCGACGCGGGCGGCCATCTCCCTTCGGGCGGCGTTCCCGATCGAAGACGTGCTCCGGCCGATCGCGTTCGTCTTCCTGATAACCGCGCTGGCGGTACTTTCTCGACATGGAGCCGGGCGGGTACTTCCTTCCTAACTCAACTAACCGGCGTTTGTCCAGATCGGCCGCCGAGCGCAGGTGCGCCGACGCCTATGCCGGTACGCTCGGTCAGCGTGCAACGGGGCGCGGGGTCACCACTCTTCCTTGTCCGTGTCGAGGCCCGCCTCCCGAGCCGCCACCTCGATATCCGCCATTGCCCGGGCGTTGCCGCAGGTGAGCAGCATCGTGCGGCCGGGCGGCATCCGGGAGCGCACCGTCTCCAGCGTCAGGTGCCGGGGCAATCGGGGCCGCACGGAGCGCTCCAGGGCATGCTCGGCCTGGTCGATTCCGCTTCCTGCCGCGCGCGCCGCAGCGAGGGCCGCCTCCTCCGCGGCCGGCAGCCCAAGGACACTGCGGAGCACGTTGTTCCCCCGGCCAACGCCCACGAGGCCCGCGGCCCGGTCGCGGTCCGTCGGCCGGCTGACCGTCGGAAGATAGACGAAGTCGAGGGCATGCGCCCGTTCGATTTCGAGCAGTTCCGCATGGTACGCCAGTTCCTCATGCGTCCGGTTGGCGTGGATCAGTGTGAAGCGCCGGTCGTCGCGACGCCCGGTCACGGCATCGTTGTGCAACTGCTTCACCATGGAGATGAACGGCGCCAAACCGGTTCCCGACCCGACCATGACCACGTGGTCATAGCCGCCGGCCCGTTCCGCCAGCGTAAACGTGCCGACGATCCGTTCGACATACGTCAGTTGCCGGTCGTTGTCCGTATCCATCCGAAGCAGGACGGAACTCAGCCGCCCCGACAGTCCCCCGCGGCTGAGCTCGAGAACGACGTAGAATTCCAGGTAGCCATAGGCCTCCTGCTCCCAGGGCGCGGACGCTATCGTGTACGGGCGGACCACACGCCCGGTCCGCACCGCCCCCGTGTCGTCGGTGTCCTCGACGTACCTCGGCCGTCCGTCCGGCCACTCGCCGTCCCGCTTCGTGAGCGGGGCATCGTCACGCCCCAGCGCGATGTACTGGCCCGCAACCGACGGCGGAAAGGCGTACCCCACCTCGGGGACGACACGAAATATCGTGAGAATGGACGATAGATCGCGCTTGTAGACTATTGTTCCGGCCCGTCGCGTGGGCATGGCCCCCATTATGTCCCCGTCGTCACCCCCTGCCGCCATAAGCCGATCCCGGACGGTCTGATACGATGCGGGGAAGGCTCCAATGGCTTCGCTGGACGAACTGAAGATCGACCGGTCCCGCCGCCGCTACACGTGGATCGCTCCCTTGATGGGGGTGATCGGAGTGATCGCCATCACCGGCGCCGGCGGGCTCGCGGCATGGCGGTGGTGGGACGCGTCCCAGGTTCCAACCGTTCGGACGGCGGCGGTGCGGCAGACTGTCGCGGGCGATCAGCAGCCCACCGTGCTAAATGCGTCGGGCTACGTGACGGCGAGGCTGCAGTCCACGGTTTCCTCGAAGGTGACGGGACGGATCACCGAAGTGCTGGTGGAAGAGGGTATGGAGGTGCGCGAGGGGCAGGTTCTCGCGCGCCTGGATGACTCGACGGAACGGGCACGACTAGCGCTGACCGAGGCGCAACTACAGGCCCAAAGGGGCGCGCTGGCCGAAATGGAAGTCCGTTACAACGAGGCGATCCTCGACCTCGAACGGCAGGAGCGGCTGCTTGAGGAAGGGATTGTCGGCCGGGCCGAGTTCGATACCGCCAGGGCGGAAGCGGATTCCCTGCGCGCGCGGATCGCCAATCAGCGGGAACAGATCATAGTTGCGGAACGTCAAATCCACCTGCAGAGGACCGCGATCGACGACATGGTGATCCGGGCGCCGTTCAGCGGAGTCGCGATATCGAAGGACGCGCAGCCGGGAGAGATGATTTCTCCCGTGAGCGCCGGGGGCGGCTTCACAAGGACCGGTATCTGCACGCTGGTCGACATGTCCTCGCTGGAGATCGAAGTGGACGTAAACGAGAGCTACATCGGCCGCGTCGAGCCGGAACAGCGGGTGGTGGCGAACCTCGACGCCTACCCGGACTGGGACATCCCGGCGTCGGTCATCACGACAATACCGGCCGCCGACCGGCAGCGGGCGACCGTGCTCGTGCGAATTGCGTTCGATGAACTGGGCGATCCGCGCATCCTGCCCGACATGGGCGTGAACGTGGCGTTTCTGGAGGCGGGAGAGCCGGCTGCGGTGGCTGATGCGGACCCGGATGCGGAACCGCGGCTCTGGATACCGGCGAATGCGGTGCGGAACGAGGGAGAGACGACGGCGATCTTCCTCCTCCGGGGCGATACGGTGGAGCGGCGGGCGGTGACGCTCGGGATCGAGGATGGAGCGGATATCGAGGTGCTGTCTGGGGTGACATTGAGCGATCAGGTCGTGGTGGAACCGCCGCCGGCACTGGTCGACGGGGACCGGGTCCTGGCAAACTAGTCGGCCGCGCCGCCGCCGGAAGGAGCCGGCCGGTCCGGGCGTCTCGCGGCCCCACGGAAACGAGCATGAGCGAGAACGGATCACTGGTCGACGTGCTGAACCTGCACAAGGAGTTCCGGCGAGGCTCGGAGCGGATTGACGTGCTCAAGGGGCTGACCCTCGACATGCCGCAGGGGGATTACCTGGCCCTGATGGGGCCTTCCGGTTCCGGGAAGACGACGCTGCTCAACCTGCTGGGCGGCCTCGACCGGCCGACCGACGGCTCGATCACCGTCGGGGGCGACCGGATCGACCGCATGTCGGGCGGCAACCTCGCCCACTGGCGCGCCCGGCACATCGGCTTCGTCTTCCAGCTCTATAACCTGCTGCCCGTACTGACCGCGGAACGCAACGTCGAGCTGCCGCTGCTGCTGACGCCGCTCTCGCGATCCGAACGCCGGAAGCACGTGGCTACGGCGCTCGACGTGGTCGGCCTCTCGGACCGGGCGAAGCACTATCCCCGTCAGCTTTCCGGGGGACAGGAACAGCGCGTGGGCATCGCGCGCGCCATCGTCACCGACCCGACGCTGCTGCTCTGCGACGAACCCACCGGCGACCTTGACCGGAAGTCGGGCGACGAGATTCTCGACCTGCTCGACGCCCTGAATCGCGAGCACGGCAAGACCATCGTCATGGTGACGCACGACGCGCACGCCGCCGCCCGCGCGCGGCGAACACTCCACCTGAACAAGGGAACGCTCTCGACGGAGCCGGTCGCATGAAGTACCTGCCGTTCGTCTGGAAGAACCTCTTTCGGCGGAAGACGCGTACCTTCTTTACCGTCGCGTCGATCGCCGTCGCCTTCATCCTCTTCGCATACCTGATGGCGGTGCGGCAATCGTTCAGCATGGGCGTCAGCGTCGCGGGCGCCGACCGTCTGCTGGTGAGTCACAAGGTGTCGCTTATTCAGCCGCTCCCCGAGAGCTACCTGGGGCGGATTGCCTCCGTCGACGGCGTCGCGGACCTCAGTTTCTCGCAGTGGTTCGGCGGCATCTACCAGGATCCGCGTAACTTCTTCCCCCAGTTCGCCGTCGATCCCGAGAGCTACCTTCGCCTGTACCCGGAGATCGTCCTGACGGACGGCGAACGCGATGCCTGGTTCCGAAACCGGACCGGCGCCATCGTCGGGCGTAGTCTCGCCGATCGGTTCGGCTGGGAGGTGGGTGACCGGATCCCGCTGCAGGGGACGATCTTCCGAACCGCCAATGACGCGCCGTGGGAGTTCACGATCGACGGCATCTTCGAGCCCGGCGAGGAAGGTTTCGACACGCAGATCCTGTACTTCCACTACGAGTACCTCGCCGAAGCAAACTCGCTCGGGGAACGGTTCGTCGGCCAGTACGTCATCCGGGTGGAAGACCCGGACGCGGCGGACGCGATCGCGGCCGCGGTGGATGCCCGCTTCGCCAACTCGCCGGCCGAAACGAAGACCTCCACCGAATCGGCGTTCGCGCAGGCCTTCGCCAATCAGGCGGGCAACATCGGCGCCATCATTTCAGCCGTCCTTGCCGCCGTCTTCTTCACGATCCTGGTCATCGCCGGCAACACGATGGCGCAGGCGGTCCGGGAACGGACGAGCGAGCTGGCGGTATTGAAGACGCTCGGATTCACCGATCGGAAGGTCCTGATGCTCGTGCTGCTGGAATCGTTCGCGCTCGTGGCGGCGGGCAGCGGCGTGGGGCTCGGAATCGGGTATCTGTTCATCCGCGCGGGCGATCCGACCGGCGGCTTCCTGCAGGGGTTCCACGTCCCGCCGGGCGACTGGGTGCTCGGCATCGCGCTGGCGGCGGGGCTGGGCCTTCTGACTGGCATACTTCCCGGCGTGCAGGCCACGCGCCTGCGGATCGTCAACGCTCTCCGAAAGGTATGAACGGCCGCCAGCGAAAGCGGACACGATGCGCTTTCTGACCCAGATCTTCGCCGTCACGGGCCTCACGTTCCGCACGATTCCGGAGCGGGCCGGATCTTCCGCCGTCGCCGTCATCGGCGTAACCGGCGTGGTGATTGTCTTCGTCGCCGTGCTCTCGATCGCCGAAGGGTTCCGCGCCGCCATGGTCGGCGCCGGCTCTCCCGACACCGTCATCGTGATGCGGGGCGGCAGCGACACGGAGTTGAGCAGCGTGCTCGACCTGGAGAGCGCCCGGATTGTGAGTGACGCCGCCGGGGTGCGACGGGACGACGGCGGGCCCGTGGCGTCCGCGGAACTGTTCGTCGTTGTCGACGTCCCGAAACGGACCACCGGAACCGTGGCGAACGTGCCGCTGCGCGGGGTCGAGCCCGCCGCGTTCGCCATCCGGGACGAGTTGCGGATCGTCGAGGGGCGCGCCTTCCGTCCCGGCACGAACGAGATCATCGTCGGCCGGAGCGCCACCCTGCAGTTCGCCGGCCTGGACCTGGGATCGACGCAGCGCTGGGGCGAGAGCGCCTGGGAGGTGGTCGGGGTCTTCGAGGCGGACGGAACCATCGCGGAATCGGAGATCTGGTGCGATGCCCGCGTCCTGGGTCCGGCGTATCGGCGTGGCGACAGCGTGCAGTCGGTCTTTGCGAAGCTCGAATCGGCCGACACGGTCGACACTTTTCGCGATGCGCTGACCACCGACCCGCGCCTGGACGTGATGGTGGAACGCGAGACCGACTACTACGCGGGGCAGTCCGAGCTGATGACCGGCATAATCCGGGGCGTCGGCACCGTCATCGCCATCCTCATGGGCATCGGCGCCGTCTTCGGAGCGATCAACACGATGTACAACGCGGTCGCGACGAGGACCCGCGAGATCGCGACGCTGCGGGCGCTAGGGTTCTCAGGCCTGCCCGTCGTCATCTCGGTGATGCTGGAGTCGCTACTGCTGAGCGTGACGGGCGGAGTGATCGGCGGCTCGCTCGCCTACCTGGCCTTCAACGGCTATCAGACCGCGACGCTCAACTTCCAGACGTTCAGCCAGGTGGCGTTTTCCTTCCTGGTCACGCCCTCGCTGGCGGTTCAGGGGATCGTCATCGCCGTGGTCATGGGCTTCTTCGGCGGCCTCTTCCCCGCCATCCGGGCCGCCCGCCTGCCGGTGGCGACCGCGCTCCGCGAACTCTGAGGCGCCGGGCCGGGCGCTCCAATAGCGCCTTGCAAGCGGGCACCGGGTCAACTAACCTTCGTGGTGGTGCGCCTGAAGCTATCGCTCGCGCTCATCGTGCTGGTGCTGGTCGTGCTGCTGCCGTCGATGGCGGAGCTGTACACGGAGTGGCTCTGGTTCGGCGAAGTGGACTACCAGGGCGTGTTCCTCAAGAGCCTGACCGCGCGGGCGCTCGTCGGCGTCGCCGCGTTCCTGGTCGCTTTCGCGTTCCTCTTCGGCAACCTCCGCTTCGCGGTGCGGCGGGCGCGGCGGCCGTTCGTCATCTTCACCGGCGGCGGCGACCTGCAGCCGATCATCCTGGAACGGCATCACCTTGGCTTCCTGGCGCTCGGGATCGCTGCATTGGTCTCGCTCTTCGTCGCCGGCGTGGCGTCAAGCCGCTGGATAACCGTCCTGCAGTACCTGGAGGCGACGCCGTTCGGCGATGCCGATCCGCTGTTCGGACGCGACGCCGGTTTCTACATCTTCACGCTCCCGATGCTCGACCTGCTTCGCGTCGGCCTACAGTCCATCGTGATGCTGGCTGTCGCGGGGGCGGCCGGCGCGTACATCGTAGCGGGTGAGATCTCGCTCGATCAGGCCGGCTTTCGCGTCGCCTCGGCCGCGCGGCAGCACCTGCTGCTGCTGGCCGCGCTGGTATTCGTTCTGTTCGCCTGGGGAGCGTACCTCGACATGCCGCGCCTGCTGACGACTCCGGCCGGCATCGTTCACGGCGCGTCGTATGTCGACGTGACCGTCCGTCTTCCAGTCTTCCGGATCCTCATGGCGGTTTCCGCGCTCGCGGCGGGGGCGGCGCTCTACGCCGCGTTCGCTTCGACCACCTGGCCGGTCGCGGCTGCGGTGGGCCTCTATATGGTCGTCTGGGTCGGTGGCGGGGCCGCCGCCGCGCTGACGCAGCAACTGGTAGTGACGCCGGACGAGCAACAGAAGGAAGCGCCCTACATCACCCACAACATCGCCGCGACGCGCACCGCCTTCGATCTGGACGCCGTAGAGGAGCGGGATGTCTCCGGCGACGCCCTGCTTACGATGGACGACATCGCGAACAACGCCGAGACGATCAACAACGTCCGGCTCTGGGATCATCTGCCGCTGCTCGACACGTTCGGGCAGATCCAGGAAATCCGGACCTACTACGAGTTCGCATCGGTCGACAACGACCGCTACGTCATCGACGGCGAGTACCGGCAGACGATGCTGTCGGGCCGCGAGCTCAACTCGGACAGCCTGCCGAACCGGTCCTGGGTGAACGAGCGGCTGCAGTACACGCATGGCTTCGGCGTCGCGCTCGGGCCGGTGAACCAGGTGACGCCGGAGGGCTTGCCGGTGCTGTTCATTCAGGACCTGCCGCCGACAACGGAGACCGACCTCCACGTCGAGCAGCCGAGCATCTACTTCGGTGAGCTGTCCAACGACTACGTAGTGGTCAACACGAACACCGACGAGTTCCATTACCCGGAGGGTGACGACAACGTCTCGACCCGCTACGACGGCACGGGCGGGATCGAGCTCGGGAACTTCTTCCAACGGTTGCTCTTCAGCCTGCGCTTCCGGTCGTACGAGGTCCTGGTCAGCGGACAACTCAACGCCGACAGCCGCATCATTTTCCACCGGAACATCTCGGACCGCGTGGCCACCATCGCCCCGTTCCTCCGGTACGACGCCGACCCGTACCTGGTGATCGCCGACGGCCGGCTGTACTGGATGCGGGATGCCTACACCGTTAGCGACGACTATCCCTACTCGAGCCCGGTAGGGGGCGGCATCAACTACATCCGCAACTCGGTGAAGATCGTGATCGACGCCTACAACGGCGACACCACGTTCTACCTGGCGGAGCCGGACGATCCGATTGGCGTGACGCTCGGGAAGATCTTCCCCGGCTGGCTCCAGCCGCTCGACACGATGCCGCAGTCGCTGCGCGACCACATCCGCTACCCGGAGGGTATTTTCTCGCTGCAGACGGCGATGTACTCCACCTTCCACATGACCAACCCGGCGGTCTTCTACAACCGCGAGGACCAGTGGGAAGTGCCGGTTATCGACAACGAGCAGATGGAGCCGTACTACACCATCATGCGGCTGCCGGGAGAGGAGCGGGCCGAGTTCATTCAGATGCTCCCCTTCACGCCGCGCGGCAGGAACAATCTGGCCGCCTGGATGATCGCGCGCAGCGACGGGGACAATTACGGCAGGATGCTGGTGTTCCAGTTCCCGAAGCAGAAGCTGATCTTCGGCCCGTCGCAGGTCGTCGCCCGCATCAATCAGGACCAAGTGATCTCGCCGCAGATCACGCTGTGGAACCAGCAGGGCTCCGAGGTGATACAGGGGACGCTGCTGGTCATCCCGATCGAGGAGGGGCTGCTCTACATCCGGCCGCTCTACCTGCGCGCCTCGGGCGGGCGGATCCCGGAGCTCACACGCGTAATCGTCGCCTACCAGAACCAGATCGTGATGGAGGAGACGCTCGACCAGGCGCTCGATCGGCTGTTCACCGACGGACTGCCGGGACTGGGACCACCGACATCGAATCTGCTGATGACCGACGCCGCGCCGGACGTTGATCCGGGCGCCGTCGACGGCGGGGCAGGCGCTTCCATACCGGCTGCCATGACCGGCGACACCTTGGCCGTCGGCACCGCGCTGGCCACCCGGGCGCAGGATCACTATACGCGGGCCCTGCAGGCCCAGCGCGATGGCAACTGGGCTCTCTACGGAGCAGAGATCGAGCGCCTCGGCGAGATCCTCGAGGAACTCCAGGAGAACGAGAACTGAGGAGTGGAGACGAGATGACCAGAGTGCACCGGCAGGGACGACCTGTGGCGGTCGCGGCGGCGACCCTCGCCACCGTCGCGCTGTTGGCCGCCGCGTGCGGTCCGGGCGAGCCGGAGATGGTGGAACCGACGCCGGGTCTTCTGGCGTTCACGGGGGCGAAGTTGATCACCGGCGAGGGCGACGCCATCGACAACGGCACGATGATCGTGCGGGACGGGATGATCGAGGCCGTCGGCGCCACGGACGCGGTCGAGGTTCCGGCCGACGCAACGACCGTCGACCTCAGCGGCCGGACCGTCACCCCGGGACTGGTCAATGCCCACGGCCACGTGAACAACGTCCGCGGCCTCGAGGCCGACCCGTCGTTCTACACCGAGGAACACGTCGCGGATCAGTTGGCCCTCTATGCCCGCTATGGCGTGACCACGGTGGCGAGCCTGGGCGGGGACGGTCCGGAGGGGGTCGCCGTTCGTAACCGCGAGGACGCCAGCCTCACGCATGCGCGGATCCGTGTCGCCGGACCCGTCGTGGTCGCCGACGACCCGGAGGAGGCGGTTGCGATCGTGAACGAGATTGCCGACATGGGGGTCGACTTCATCAAGATCCGTGTGGACGACAACCTCGGCAACTCGCAGAAGATGACGCCGGAGGTGTACAAGGCGGTCATCGACGCTTCCCACGCCCGCGGCCTGAAGCTGACGTCGCACATGTACTATCTGGAGGACTCGAAGGGGCTGCTCGAAGCGGGCAGCGACTTCCTGGCCCACAGCATCCGCGATGCCCCGGTGGACGACGAGATGATCCGCCTGCTGCAGGAAACCGGTGTCTGCTATTGCCCGACGCTGATGCGCGAAGTATCGACCTATGTCTACGAGGACCGGCCGGACTGGTTCGATGATCCGTTCTTCCTGCGGGACGCGGATCCGACGGTGATGGCCGCGCTTCAGGAACCGGAGCGCATGGAAGGCGTTCGCAACAGCTCCAGCGCCCAGACCTACAAGGCGCAGTTGCCGCTGGCGATGGAGAACCTGAAGACGCTGCACGATGCCGGCATTCCGATTGCGATGGGGACCGACACCGGGCCCGCCGCCCGCTTCCAGGGCTACTTCGAGCACGGTGAGCTGGAGTTGATGGTGGAGTCGGGCATGACGCCGATGGAGACGATTCTGGCCTCGACGAGCGTCGCCGCCGACTGCCTCGGCATCGAGGGCGTCGGCCGTCTGGGGGCCGGCAATCATGCCGACTTCGTCGTCTTCACCGCGGACCCGTCGGTCGACATCGCGAACAGCAAGACCATCGAGTCGGTCTGGATCGCCGGCAACGAGGTGCCCGGCAGCACCAGCAACTGACGCCGGCTGGACGTGATCCGCACCCGGCCGGACACTACGCCGGGCGGGTGCGTCCGCACGCGAGCCCCACGACGTGCCCACGCGAAAGACGCTCTATCTGGCGAATCCGTACGGTTTTTCCGGCCAGTTGAAGACCGGACCCCTCCAGGCGCTGGTTGCCGCGCTGGACGCGGCGGGCGCCGAGGTGTGGGAGCCCTTCTCTCGCAACAGCCAGGCGGACACGCAGGGCGCAGGTTGGGCGTACCGGATCGGTCAGGCCGATGTACGTGATGTCCGCGATGCGGATGGGATCTTCGCCGTGGTCAACGGCTGTCCGCCCGACGAAGGCGTGATGGTGGAGCTGGGCCTGGCCATTGCCTGGGGAAAGCCCACATTCCTCTTTCGCGACGACTTTCGCCGCTGCACGGACAGTGTGGACTACCCCCTCAACCTGATGCTCTTCACCGGCATGCCCCAGACCGGGTGGGAACGCTACTGGTACACGTCCCTGGACGAGATTGCCGATCCCGACAAGGCGCTGGTCCGGTGGCTCCGGGGAGAACCGCTGACGGGGATCTGAACGATCTTACGGGGCGGTTACGCCCTGCTTCTTCCAGTAGCGGGCAAGACCGAGCCAGCACTGATCGATCGGGGCCGCGGCGGTGTAGCAGGCCGCCTCATCCTTCGGCAGATTGTCGGTGATGTAGGCATTCGCCCGCGCGATGAAACGGAACGCCTGCGCAACATCGTCGCCGCCCGCTTCGATCACGTTACGGGCAATGTCCGTCAAGGCCCGCAGATGTTGGACCGCGGCATCGAGGTGGAGGGTGACGTCCGTGTGCGGACCGAAGTGGGTAGTCAGCAGGGTCGAGGGATTCCAGGCCCGGATCAGTTCGATGCTGCTGATCCAGGTGTCCAGATCGACGTCCGGCGGGGGCGTCGGCGGCAGGACGAAGAGCGCCGGGCTCGTCCGCACGCCGGCGACGTCACCGACGAAGGCGATTCCGCTGTCTCGGTCGAAGAAGCTCACATGGTGCCAGGCATGGCCCGGCGTGTAGGCGACATCGAGACACCGGCCGGACGCCTCGATGCGCTCGCCGCCGGTCAGGACGTGCACGTTCGCCTCCGGAACCGGCAGGAACGCCCCCCAGAGCATGTCCATCTGCTCGCCATAGAGCCGGGTGGCGCTTGCGAGCAGCCTGCTCGGATCGATCATGTGCGGCGCGCCCCGCTCGTGGACGTATACGGTGATCTCCGGATTCTCGGCCAGCAGACTTCCCGTCGCGCCGGCATGGTCCAGGTGGATGTGGGTCAGGAAGATCGTCCGGAGGTCCGCGACCCGAATCCCGGCATCGTCGAGCGCCTGACGCAACGTGGCGAGACACGACGTCGGGCCGGGGTCGATCAGCGTGACACCGTCGTTGCCCTGCACGACGCTGGCCGCGATCACCCGGGGACGGCCCATGTGAGTCAGATCCAGGTAGCTGATGCCCGGCACGATCGCTTCCATGGGGGCGATTCTACTGTGCTTGACCCGGCGAAAGCGGTGTCGGTACGCTGGCGTTGGCAACGATGTCCAACCACGAAACCGACCGGCAGGTCGGCGGCGAGGTGCTTGAACGGACCGAGAAACGGACCGTCACCCCGAAGATGTACCGCGTCCTGCTGCTGAATGACGACTACACGACAATGGACTTCGTCGTCTCGATCCTCGAAGAGGTGTTCCAGAAAACACCCGCCGAGGCGTTCCGCCTGATGATGCTGGTCCACAACCAGGGCCAGGCCGTGTGCGGCGCCTATCCGTACGACATCGCGGAGACGAAAGTGGACATGGTGCGCGAGCTCGCCGCGCGTGACGGGTTCCCGCTGCAGGCGACGCTCGAGGAAGACGGCGAGTAGCGAGCCATGTTCAGCACGTCGCTCGAGTTCATTCTGAACGTCGCCTACCGCGAGGCGATGTCGCGCCGGCATACGCACCTGACGCTTGAACATCTCCTGTACGCGCTGGCGCACGACTCGGAGGCGGAGCGGATCCTCTCGGCCTGCGGCGCCGACCTGCCGGCTCTCCGAAGCACGCTCGACGAGTTCCTGTCGACGCTGGAGACGGCCGGGCGCCGCGAGCGGACGGGCGAGCCCGCACAGACCCTCAGCTTCCGACGCGTGCTGCAGACCGCCGTGCTGCAGGTCCAGAGCGCCGGCAAGGACGAAGTCCGTTCAGGCGACGTGCTCGCCGCCATCCTTCAGCAGCCCAAGGCGTACGCCGCGCAGGTGCTGGAAGAGCAGGGCGTGACCCGCCTCGACATCCTCAACTACATCTCGCACGGCATTACAAAGGTACCGAGCGGCAAGACGGACCGCGGCGGAGCGCGACAGGGCGCGGAGGCCGGCGCCGGCGCCGAGGATCGAGCGGCGGCCCGCGATCCCCTCGGGACCTACACCATCAACCTCACGGAGCGCGCGCGTGCCGGCAAGCTCGATCCGCTGATTGGACGAACCCCCGAGTTGCAGCGCACGCTGCAGATTCTCTGCCGGCGCCGAAAGAACAACCCGGTCTTTGTCGGAGACGCGGGCGTCGGCAAGACGGCCCTGGCCGAGGGTCTGGCCGCACGCCTGACGGAGGACGGCATCCCGGCGCGCCTCGCCGGCGCCGAGATCTTCTCGCTGGATACGGCGGCGCTCCTTGCCGGCACCCGCTACCGCGGCGATTTCGAGGAGCGCTTCAAGGCCGTCGTGAACGCCTTGGCGGATCACCCGATGCCCATCCTGTTCATCGATGAAGTCCACGCAACGGTAGGGGCGGGCGCCACGACGGGCGGGACCATGGACCTGGCGACGCTCATCAAGCCGTTGCTCTCGGCCGGCGATCTGCGCGTGATCGGCTCCACGACCTTCGAGGAGTTCAAGCAGATCGAGAAGGACCGTGCGCTGGCCCGGCGGCTCCAGAAGATCGTCGTTGAGGAACCGAGCGTCGACGAGACGTCGAAGATCCTCGAGGGTCTTCAGTCCCGTTACGAAGAACATCACGGAGTGACGTTCGCACCGGACACCGTGCCCGCGGCGGCGCGGCTGGCCAAGCGGCACCTGCGGGAATCCAGGCTGCCCGACGCGGCGATCGACATCATCGACGAAGCGGGCGCGACGATCGGGATGCGGCGGACGGCAAACCAGGACGACGAACGCGAAGAAGGCGCCCCCAGCATGACCGTTGCGGAAGCCGACGGCTCCACCGGGAGCGAACCGCCACGGGTGACGGTGGAGGACATCGAGCGGGTAGTCGCGCGGATGGCGCGCATCCCGGAGAAGCAGGCCACCTCGTCCGACAAGGAACGCCTCCGGACGCTCGACGAAGCGCTCGAACGCGTCGTCTTCGGCCAGACGGAAGCGGTCCGGACGGTAGTGTCCGCGATCAAGCGGTCACGCGCCGGCCTGGGGACCCCGGACCGTCCCGCCGGCTGTTTCCTCTTCACCGGTCCGACCGGCGTCGGGAAGACGGAGTTGACGCGCCAGCTTGCCATTCACCTCGGAAACGAGTTCGTCCGCTACGACATGAGCGAGTACATGGAGAAGCACGCGGTGGCGCGGTTGATTGGCGCCCCGCCCGGCTACGTCGGGTTCGAGCAGGGCGGGCTTCTGGTCGATGCCGTGCGGACCCACCCCTACAGCGTCGTCCTCCTCGACGAGATCGAAAAGGCGCATCCCGACATCTACAACATCCTGCTGCAGGTGATGGACCACGCCACGCTCACGGACAACAGCGGCCGCAAGGCGGACTTCCGCCACGTCATCCTGATCCTCACTTCCAACGCCGGATCCCGCGAAGCAAGCGCCGGCGCCATTGGCTTTGGCGACGATCGCGCGACGACCGCCAAGGGGCGGATGAAGGCGGCGATCGAGCGGATCTTCAGCCCGGAGTTCCGGAACCGGCTCGACGGGATTATTCCCTTCGATCCACTGACGCCGGCGACGATGGAGACGATCGTCGAGAAGTTCATTCTGCAGCTTGAATCGCAGTTGGCCGAGCGTCGAGTCGCCATCACGCTCGAGCCGTCGGCCCGCGCCTGGCTGGCCGCGAAGGGCTACGACCCGGTCTACGGTGCGCGGCCTCTCGCCCGCGTCGTACAGACGGAGGTGCGCACTCCGCTGACCGACGAGATCCTGTTCGGGAAGCTCGAACACGGCGGGACGGTCCGGATCGGCCTGACGGACGACACGTTGACGTTCGACGTGGAAGCATCTCGCGCCGGGGCGGCGGCGGATGACGATGGCGGCCCGGCCGAGCACGCTCCGGAAGCGGTCGAGTAGATGCGCCTCTACGTCGAACCGATGGACGCCGTGCTCGTGGAATTCGACATCGACGGACGGGTTCGCTTCGACGGAGAGGATTGGAGCACGCCATCCTTGCAGGAGACCCGCGCCATCCTGTACGCCGCCGAAGGAGAACGGGCGGCCCTCGAAGAGTTGACCGACGCGCTGGAGGGCGCCATCACCGCTTCTGATTCGCCACGCCGCGCGCCGGAATCGCGCGACTGAGCGCGGCACCTGGCGCGCGACCTTGTCCAGCCAGTCCAGCCCCTACGGCCCGGCGGCGCGCCTGCTCCATACGCTCGCGCTCGACCGTCCCTTTGTCGCGGAAACGTGGCTCGACCTCGAGGAGCTGCTCCACGGGCGCAGGCTCGCCACGGCGACGAACGGGCCCCACGTCTTCGTGGCCGGCCTCGCCCGCGCGGGAACGACCATGCTGATGCGGCTGCTGCACGCATCGGGCCGGTTCGCGTCGCTCAGTTATCGCGACATGCCCTTCGTCCTCGCGCCCAACCTCTGGGCGTCGCTTACCAGCCGGTCGCGCCGCGACATTCCGGCGCAGGAACGGGCGCATGGCGACGGCGTTCTGGTCGATGCCGATAGTCCCGAAGCGCTCGACGAGGTCTTCTGGCGGGTCGCCTGCGGTTCCGCCTACATCCGGCCCGACGCGCTGGTCCCGATGGCGGCGGACGACGACACGCTGGAGCGCTTTCGCCGCTATGTCGCGTTGATCCTGAAGCGGTATGGATCCGACCGTTACCTGTCGAAGAACAACAACAACGTCCTCAGGCTTCCGTCCCTTCGACGGGCGTTCCCCAACGCCAACCTCATCGTCCCGTTCCGGGATCCGCTGCACCAGGCATTCTCGCTATTGACGCAGCACCGGCGGTTCTCCGCACAGCAGCGCGACGACCCGTTCGCCCGCCGCTACATGACGTGGCTCGTTCACCATGAGTTCGGCCTCGACCATCGTCCGTTCGCATTCCCCGGGAGCGATGGGTCGGCCGACGCGGATCGTGAGGACCCCGGATACTGGCTGCGCCAGTGGATCGCCGCCTACACGCATCTCCTCCGACACCGCGAAGACGGCGCCGTCGACCCGATCTTCGTCGGTTACGAGTGGATGTGCGAGGCGCCGGACGAAGCATGCGCCACCCTGGCGTCACGGCTCGAACTCCCGGGCGCCACGCTGACGTTCACACCACGGGCTTCATCCACGGAGGCGCCGGAGATTGCCGATCGGACCCTGGTCGAGCGAGCCCGTGATCTCTACGCGGCCTTGCGCCGGGCAAGTCTCGGCTGAGCCGTCCGCGGGGGTGGAGTGCCGCGTCGCGAGATGACCGTAAGGTATACTGCCGTGGCCGCAGGGCCGATAACCCTTCTGATGCGACAGGCGATACGACTCATTCCGTTGCTGCTGCTGGCATGGGCGCCAGCCGCCGAAGCCTATGTCGGCCCGGGCGTCGGGCTCGGCGCGATTGCGCTGGTGGTGGGAATGATCGGATCGCTGGGTCTCTGGTTCCTGGCGATCCTGTGGTATCCCTTCCGGCGGATGCTGCACCGGCGGCGCCAGGCGATGAAGGGGACCGCGGACGCGTCCGACGCCCTCCCGGCAACCGGAACCCAGGCGGCTCAGGACTGAGCCGCGTTCCGATTGCGCCGCCCCGTAGGATCGTTCAGATCCCCGTCACGGTGGCGGCCCGCCGGGCGTCCTCGACGCCCACGACGACCTGGGCCGTCGGCTGATCCTCGACCGCCGTCGCGTAGGCGTATTCGACGTTGACCCCGGTTCCCGCCAGGAGCCTCGCCAGGTCCGCAAGCGCGCCCGGCCTGTTCGGCAGCTCGACAACGAGCACGTCGCGCTGCTCCGCCCGATAATCCGCTTCCTCGAGCGCGCCGGCGGCCCGAAGCGGATTGTCCACCACCATTCGGAGCGTACCCGCCGCCTCGACGGTGAGGGCGACAATATTCACCCGCGCGTCGGCCAGTACCCGGCAGACTCGATCGAGCGCTCCAGGGCTGTTCGGGAGCCTTAGGTACAGTTCCGTGCGCGCCGCCATGCCGGGAGCTTAGCGCCGGGGCTGGAGTATCATCAATAGACATGACGGTTCAGGCGCTGCCGGCCCTTCCGGTGGCGCAGCGCAGCGCAGCCTTCGACTACGCCATCCGCAGCATCGTCTCGGAAGCACGCAAAGTCGAAGCGGCCGGCCAGCACATCGAATACCTCAATATCGGCGACCCGATCCTGTTCGGGTTCCGGACTCCGCCGCACCTGATTGACGCGGTGGAACGGGCGATGCGGGATGGCCAGAACGGCTACACGCCGGCGGCGGGCGTCATCGAGGCGCGCGAAGCCGTGGCCGCCGACTTCGCCGCGCGCGGCCTGGCCGTCTCGCCTGACCGCGTGGTGCTGACGGCGGGAGCATCGGAGGGAATCGACCTTGCGCTCAGCGTCCTCGTCGACCGCAACGACGAAGTGCTGGTGTCGGTCCCGACCTACCCCCTCTACACCGGCGTGCTCGCCAAGCTGGGAGCGCGCGCGGTGTACTACAGAACGGATCCGTCGAACGGGTGGCAGCCCGATCTCGACCACATCGCCAGCCTGATCTCGCCACGAACCCGGGCACTCGTGGTGATCGACCCGAACAACCCGACGGGCGCCGTTTATGGCCCGGAGTGCCGTCGCGCCCTGATCGATCTGGCGGAGCGGCACAACTTCGTCCTCATCTCGGACGAGGGCTACACGGACCTGGCATACGGCGGGCCGGTGCCGCCGCTCGGCTCCTACAACCCGGACGCGCCCATCATTTCGTTCTCGTCGCTGTCGAAGGCGTACCTGGCGCCCGGTTGGCGGGCCGGCTGGATGGCGGTCGGCAGCAGTCCCCGCCTCGACACCGTGCTGCAGGCGATCAAGGACATGGCGGACGGCCGAATCTGCAGCTCCGGCCCGATGCAGTTCGCGGTGGCGGCGGCGCTGAACGGCGACCGGTCGCACCAGGCGGCGTTCCTGGCCGCGTTGCGGGAACGGGCAGCCGTGACGACGACGCGCCTGAACGCAATCGACGGCATCTCGTGCGTGCCGCCAGCGGCGGCGTTCTATGCAATGCCGAAAGTGGAACTCCCCCCGGGCCGCAGCGACACCGATTTCGTGCTCGATCTGCTGCGCGAGACGGGTCTGCTCTGCGTGTACGGTTCCGGATTCGGAACGGAACCGGCGGACGGCTACTTCCGGATCGTCTACTTGGCGCAGCCCGCCGTCCTGCATCGCTACTTCGACGCTATCGAAGCATTCACCGCGCGGTTTCTGGAGGGTTAGCCCATGATCACGTGCCGCGCCACCATGGTGCCGGCCGCAGCATGCCTCGTGGCGTGCTGGCTGGCGATGGCGGGCACGGCGTCAGCCCAGTCGGGGACGGCGCCGCCGTCGATGGAGGAGCTGGACCCGCTCGTCGAACGCATCGAGACGGCGGTGCGCGCCGGCGATCCGGATGCCTTCCTCGCCCTGGTCGCGGACGGCGCGGACCCCGACGCGACGCGAACTCTCGCCAACCGGATGTTCCTGCGCACGGTCGACGCGGCAGCCGTACGGTCGCGCCTTCTCCGGCCGGTCGAAGGCGACTCGGAGACCGAGACCGATGGCAGCGATTCCGAGCCCGAACGCTACGAACTGACGGTTGAAGTCTTCACGGAGCAGGGGATGGCCGGACTGCTCCGCACGTGGCGTATCGAGGTGATCCGCGCTCCCGGCGCCCACCGGACACTGGACGACACACCGCCGGACGGAGCCGCATCGGATGACGCGCGGGCCGCGCCAGGCGACTGGCGCATAGCGGCCCTTGAAGAAGTAGACGCCATCTCGGGCCTGGTTCACCTCGCGCTCCGGCCGGATCTCGCGTACAACGCCGCGGGCCTGGTGGTGTCGGGCGAGGACATGACGCTGCGGATGACGAACGGCTTCGCCTTCGTGGCTGAGACGCAAGCGGGAGAGGTGACCGCCCTGATGCTTCTCGGCGACGGCGTGCTGACTTTTTCTCCGCAGCCGGAAGCGGAACGGGGTCAGGTCCGGATCCTCTCCGGCCGCGACGCGCTCGAAGCCGAACTGTCGGCCGCCTACGTGCGGCTGAATCCACTCACGTTCGCCAGCCGCGTGTCGTACCCGGCGTTGGTCGCCGGGGCGGCACGGCAAGGCGACTTCGAGCGGGCGCAAGAGCTGTTCAGCGAGTTCGTTCCGCTGTCGTTCGGCATCGACCTGAGCGATCTGAGCGATCGGACCTGGTCACTGACGCCGAGTGCCGGCGACATCGTCTCCGAGATCGTGACGGAGCGCTACGGCACCCTCACGTTCGCACAGTCGATGGGTCAGCCGGAAGATGTCTCGCTATACGAGCGGGAGACGCAGACCATCATTGCACTCTACCCCTCGGCCGAGAAACGGGCGACCCGCGACCGCTACTTCAGCGAGGACGACACCCAGGAGTACGACGTGCGCGACTACTCCATTACCGCGTCGTTCGAACCGCAGGGCGTCAGGCGGGCAAGCCTGAGCGCGCGGCCGGTATTGGTCGGCTGTTTCATCCGCGGGCGCACCCGGCTTGCCGTACGGATTACCGGGTCGAACGTGGCGTCGCTGACGCTCCGCCTGGCCGCCGAACTCGACGTCCACTCGATCGTGTCGGATCAGCTGGGCCCACTCCTCTTCTTCCGGGTACCGGAGCGCGACAACGTCGTGGTGAGCCTCCCGGCCGGCTCGCCGCCCGTGGGCACGGAGTTCGTTCTCGACGTCCGGTACTCGGGCGTGCTCCAGGCGCAGGAACTCGAGGAAAACTGGCTCGGTCGGCAACAGATCTTCGTCGACAACATATCGCCATTCGGGATTTCGGCGCCGCGCTACATTTACAGCAACAACAGCTACTGGTATCCGCAGGCGAGCGTGTCGGACTATGCGACGGCCACGATGGACCTTTCGGTGCCGGCTGATTACGCCATCGTCGCGAGTGGCGTGCCGGAAGAAGATGGGCCGACCGAAGCCGCGGCGGCTGCCACCGAGGATGCGGGCGACGACTGGCGAAGCGTTCGTTTCGTGACGTTGCAACCGGCACGGTATCTCTCCGCAGTGATCAGCCGGTTCGCGTCGCCCGACCCGCCTCCGGCCGGCGATGACGCCATCGCACCGCGCGACGTGCCCGCCAGGCTGGCGGCCGATGCCCCGGCCGTGGACGTGGCCGACAACCGCCGCGGCGTATCGTACGACGGTGTCCGACTCTCGGTCGTCTCGAACCAGCGAACCCGCGGTCGGATTGACGAGTTTTACGCCGAAGCCGAGGCCATTCTCAGCTATTACGGATCGATTATCGGGGAAATGCCCTACCCGACGTTCACGCTGCTGCTGACCGACGCACTTCTCCCCGGAGGCCACAGCCCCGCTTACTTCGCGGTCCTGAATCAGCCCCTGCCCCGTGCGGTGGGCAACATTCTGTCGTGGCGGACCGACCCTGTCGCCTTCAGCGGCTATCCCTCCTTCTTCGTGGCGCACGAACTGGCGCACCAGTGGTGGGGACAGGCGGTCGGGTGGAAGAATTACCACGAACACTGGCTTAGCGAGGGGCTTGCCCAGTACTTCGCGGCGCTCTACGCCGAACACACCCTCGGTGCGGAAGCGTTCGAGGACGTGATCGCCCAGATGCATCGCTGGAGCCTTCGCCACTCCGATCAGGGCCCGGTGTACCTCGGAAACCGACTCGGGCGGATCGAAGATGAACCCCGCGTCTTCCGCGCCCTCGTCTACAACAAGGCGGCGCTCGTGCTCCACATGCTGCGGCGCACCATCGGCGACGATGCCTTCTTCGCCGGCCTGCGACGCTTCTACTACGAGATGCGGTTCCAGAAGGCGGGAACCGACGACCTGATCCGGGCGTTCGAGGCGGAATCGGGCCGGCCGCTGGAGGAGTTCTTCGAGCGCTGGATCCAGGAAGACGACCTGCCGGACGTCACGTTCAACTACCGGACGGAGGCGCGCGCCGGTGGCGAGAACGAAGTCGTGCTCCGGTTCGAGCAACGTGGGAAACTCTTCGAGTTCCCGGTGAGCGTGACGCTGCAATACCGCGGTGCGCCGGACGAGACCCTCGTCGCGCACGTCGTCGGCGAGGTGACCGAGCTGCGCCGGCCGCTACGGGGCGATCTCCGCAACGTGGAAGTGAACGACGATCGGGCGGCGCTCGTCGACATCGATTAGCAACCGTGATCCTTGGTAGGATCATCAGTTACCGATGGCTGGCTCTCTGAACGGACTCCCGGGCCGGAATCGTCTGCTCTCGCTGCTGCCGGCAACGCTCGTGGCGCTCGCGCTGGGCGGTGCGACGTCGGCATCGGCGCAGGTGATGCGGATCTCCATCGATATCGAGACGGTGGGTGAGACCGACGTCGCGCCAGCCGGATCGAGCTACCGCGCAGCTCTCGACGCGACCCTGTCGCCAACCGGGCGTGGCCTCCACGTGAACTCGGAGGCGCCGTTAGAGGACTTTCTGATTCCGACTGTCCTGACGCTTGATCCCCCCGAGGGGATCGCAGTCGATGGCCTCGCCTGGCCGGAGCCGATCCTGCTGGAACAGCAGGGCGCGGAGAAGCCCCTCGCGGTTTTCGAGGAAGAGTTCGTGATTGGGGCGTCGTTCGCCGTCGCCGGGGACCTCGCGCCGGGGGACTACGTGGTGCCGGGGACGCTCCGCTACCAGGCGTGCGACGAGAGGATGTGCTACATCCCCGCGACCGCCGAGGTGAGCTTCCCGGTGCGGGTTGCGGCGGCGGAAGCCACGCCCGCCCAGACAGCGCAGGCAGCGCTCTTCGCGGGAATGAACTTCACGGATCCGCCCGTCCCACCCGCTCCCGGGACAACTTCTCCCACGGCCGCACCGGTCGACGGCGTCTCCGTCGACGGTGAGGCGGCGCTTGACCGGTTCGGTCGATTCGACGTCCTGGCCACCGCCGGCGGCTACCTGGACGAGGAGCAGTTCCTCGAGTTCATCCGGCGAGCGGAAACGGGCGAAGCGGAGCGCGGCTGGTTCGAAGGACGCGGGCCCTTCGCGATACTCGCGCTGATCCTGCTGGGCGGGCTGGCGCTCAACCTCACCCCGTGCGTCCTGCCGATGATTCCGATCAACCTCGCCATCATCGGCGCGGGCGCGCGCGCCTCCTCGCGCTGGCGTGGCTTCGCGCTTGGAAGCGCGTACGGCGCGGCGATGGCGATTGTCTACGGAGGCCTCGGGCTCGCGGTGATCCTGACGGCGGGCACGTTCGGGACGATCAACGCGTCCCCCTGGTTCAACCTCGGCATCGCGCTGCTCTTCGTGGTTCTGGCGCTGGCGATGTTCGACGTCGTGACCATCGATTTCTCCAGCCTGCAGAGCCGTTTGCCGGGCGGAGGATCGGGGCAGGGAACGTTCCTGCTGGCATTCGGCATGGGTGCCGTGGCGGCGCTGCTCGCGGGTGCGTGCGTCGCGCCGGTCGTCATTCAGGTGATCGTCTTTTCGAGCAACCTGTACGGCACCGGTGTCACGCTGGCGCTGGCCTTGCCCTTCATCCTGGGGGTCGGCATGGCAATCCCCTGGCCGATAGCCGGCGCGGGGCTGACCGCGCTGCCGAAGCCGGGACCCTGGATGGTACGGGTCAAGCAGGCGTTCGGCGTGTTCATCCTGGGAACCGCCATCTACTACGGCTACCTGTCGTACGGGCTGTTCAGCCAGCGCTGGGTCGATCCGGATCTCGTGGCGGAGAGCGTGCAGGAACTGATCGCGGAAGGGTGGTACCCATCGCTCGACCTCGGCCTGGCGGCGGCGGAAACGGAAGAGAAACCGGTGCTCCTCGACATCTGGGCCACCTGGTGCAAGAACTGCCTGACGATGGACCGGACCACGCTGAAGGCCGACGGCGTACAGGATGCGCTCGACGGCTACGTCAAGGTCAAGTTCCAGGCGGAAGACCTCGGTTCCTCTCCCGCGCGCGAGGTGATGGAAAGGCTCGAAGCGATCGGGCTGCCGGCGTACGCGATTCTCAGGCCCGGCGCTGCGCCGGCACCCGCACCCGTAGCGACGAGCGATTAACGCTGACGCGTAGGCCGCCGCCACGCGCGGCGTACACCTCGCCGTCGACGTGAAACACCAGGGGGCCGTCGCCCTCGATCTCGATTGACGATTCCGGCAGGTGGCGCACGCCGGGGACCCGGTCGGCCCGGCCCGCGAACAGGTAAGGCAGATGCCACAGCAGCCAGGGCAGCGATCGTTCCGGCACGACGATCAGGTCCAGCAATCCGTCGTCCGCGCGCGCACCCGGCGCGATCATCATGCCGGCTCCGTAAGTCGGACCGTTCGCGATTGCCAGCAGGTACGCCGCCGCCTCGATCGTCGCATCGGCGGTCCGTACCGTGTAGCGCACGGCGCGGTAGCTCAGCAGTTCGCGAAGGCCGGCGCGGAAGTAGGCCACCGGCCCGCGCGTCGTCAGGTCGTTGAAGACGCCAGCGAGATGTGCATCGAAGCCGATCCCGGCGACGTTCACAAAGAGCCGTTCGTCGATCGTTCCCGTATCGATCACCCGCTCGTCTCCGGTCAGTGCGATTCGAAGCGCCTCCTCCGGTGGCCGGACGAGACCGAGCCCCTGCGCAAAGCCGTTACCCGACCCGCCGGGGACGACGCCAAGCGAGGCGCCGGCCGCCCTTACCTCCGACGCCACTTCATTGATCGTCCCGTCGCCGCCCCACGCCACGACAGTGCCGGCCCCGGCGTCGAGCATCGAGCGGGCCAGGGTGCGGGCGCTGCCCCGGCGCTCGGTCAGGCGAACCTGCCCCGCGACGCCGTAGCGCGCGAGCGCGGCTTCGGCACGCCGTCTGTGTGCCTCGGCCCGACGCGCGCCACTCCGCCCCGCCGCCGGATTGATGATGATCCCCGCCTGCATGCCGATACGGATGCCCTCTCCGTCCTATCGGCAGATGAGGGGCCAGCATGCCCCCATCATCTGCGGGTTCGGAACGTCCCACACCACAATATGTGCGGGTCTGGTATCATAGGGGTCCTAGATGCGTCGGCTGTGGCTGAGAGTGGTCCTCGTTGTCGCCATGCTCGCGGCCGCTGTCGCGGCGTCTCTTGAGATCTTCCGCGCTGAACAGCGCATTGCCGAGAATCGACGGGCCGAGGAAGCCTTCACCTCGGACACGTGGGCGCTGACGGTGGCGCTCGGGGAATTGCGCACCGCTCAGCGCGCATACGTCTCCGCCGGCCGGGACATCAACTCCGGGATGGTGGACGTCACCCGCCGGTTCGAAGGGGTCAGTGATCAGCTATCGGGGCTGGCGGGCAAGGCGACCGCGAGTGGGGCGATCACCGCCCTCAACGATGCGGCGGCGATGATCGCTTCCCTGCAGCGGATGGATGTCCAGATTCGAGAACACGTGCTGGCGGAGCGCCCGCTCATCGCCTCCGATCTGATCTTCACCGACACCAGTGAGCTGACAGGCGAGATAGTGGATCAGTTGGAACGGGCCCGGGCCACCGAGCGGGCTTCGCATCAGGCGGCCACGGCGGCGGAGCGGAGGACGGAGAGCAACCTGCTGGCGGGCGGCGGCGGCGTGGTTCTTCTCGTAGTGCTGCTGCTGCTGCCGCGGGCCGGCGCTGCACGGGTGGACGAGGACGCTGGCGCGGACGCCGGGGAGATTGCGGCTGACGACGCGGATGCAGATGCGTCCGCTGGCTCCGTTACGGCGGGGGCCGCCGGGGACTTGCTGGGCCTCCACGAGGTGGCCGACAGCAGTCCTTCGGAGGCGGCGCCTCCCTCTCCTGCGACGGGAGCGGCGCCTGCGGTGGAGACGCGCGAACCGGCCCCCGACCTGCAGCGAGCGGCTGACCTCTGCACGGATCTGGTCCGGTCGAACAGCCCCGCGGACCTGCCCGCGCTGCTTGCCAGGGCGGCTCAGATGCTGAACGCGAGCGGCATCATCGTCTGGGTGCTCGACGGGACCGGCAACGCTCTCCGCCCGGCGATCGGTCACGGATATTCCTCTGCGGCCCTTGCTCGGATCGGTCCGTTGCCGTGTGACGGTGACAACGCCACGGCCGCCGCCTGGCGCGACGGTCGGATGCACGTCGTTGCGTCGAACGGTGACGGCCCTTATGGCGCGATCGTTGCGCCGCTGGTCTCACCGGACCATTGCAGCGGAGTGCTCTCACTCGAGATGGACGACGGGTGGGAACGAAGCGAGGCGGTGCAGTCGACCGTCGAAATCGTCGCCGCGCAGCTCGCGACGCTTGTCTCCGCGGATCCGGCCGCGGAGGCCGCGAGACGCACCCGCGCCTGACCGGCCTGGCAGCCCGCACCCCCACGCTCCCGTCACCTGAAGAGGTCACCGGTGTCGTCCGGAATGGAGACCTGCATCCTCCGGCGCGCGACCGCCAATCACCTCTCCGGGGCCGGGGAATCCAACAACAGCCCGTAGACACGGGGGCAATTCCCGATCGCGGAGGAAGCACCCGGTCCTGGCACGGAACTTGCTCTTCTTTCTGTCAGCCGCGCCGGGGTCCTGCGGGATGCAGTAACCAAGGCAGGCGCTGGCAAAAGGGAGCATCCCGCAACCGTTCGAACTTCGGACCTCGGCGCGGTCATTCACACTATTCCCGAACGACCTCCAACCGGGGATCGGGGACGATATACTCTCCGCCGTGACCCGCTATCTGACGCTCCCGCTCGACAACGCCGCCATCGAACGGATTCTGCCGCACCGTTATCCCTTTCTCCTTGTCGATCGGATCACCGAGTTCGAGCAGGACAAGCGGATCGTGGGCGTCAAGAACGTCTCACTGAACGAACGCTACCTCTCGACCCTCCCTGGCGGGACGCCGGTCCTCCCGCCGACCATCCTGACCGAGGCGGTGGCGCAAGTGGGCGCCATCCTGATTCTCGCCAAGCCGGAGAATCGGCAGAAGCTCCCTTTCTTCACCGGCATCGAGCGGGTTCGCTACCACCGGCCGGTCCACCCCGGCGACGTGGTCGTGATCGAAGCGGAGGTCGTCCGGCTCCGAAGCCGCATGGGACGCCTGAAGGGTTTTGCCCGGGTCGGCGATGATGTGGTCATCGAAGGGACAATGACCTTCGCGCTGGGTCCGAAGGTGCGCGGCCTCAACGGTGGCAACGGTGGCAACGGTGGCAACGGCGGCAACGGCGGCAACGGCGGCAACCACGACTAGGTGCTCGCCTTGCGCCGGCCGAACTTCCACGCGCCCGCCAGGGCGCGCGAGCACTGACGTCGGGCGGCAGCGCGCAGGGGAAAAGGCGACCGCCAGTCCCGTGATAAGATGCCGGAATGGCTGGCAAAAAGAAGTCTCGGAGCCGCGGATCGGCCGCACCGCCGCCTGAGCGGCCGGTCGAGAGCACCGGTGGACCACCCTGGATTCTGATTGGCGGCGCGGCTGTCGCGCTCGTGCTGATCGCTTTCCTCGGATTCTATGGCGGCGGCGACGCCCCCGTGTCACCCGATGGCGAGACTGTCGCCGACGCCTCGGACGAGACACCGGAGCGGCCTCCCGCCCCACCGGCGCCTCCGCCCGCGGAGCGCACGCCAACCCCGCCGGCGGACGCGGCGATGCCGCCGCTTCAACTGCAGGCCAATCTGATTCCGCGCGACCCTGAGGTGATTCAAGAGGTCTACCTGTTCGCCGCGCGCCACCCCGAGATTCTCGACTACGTTCCCTGCTTCTGCGGCTGCGAGACACGCGGCCACAGGCGGAACGCTGATTGCTTCGTCCGCGAGCGGAACCCTGACGGCACCGTGCGCGAATGGGAAGAGCACGGAATGGCCTGCATCGCCTGCGTCGACGTTGGACGTACGGCTATGCAGATGTATGCGTCCGGCGCACGGGTAACCGATATCCGCGACGAGATCGAAAGGCTGTACGCCGGGTCTCCGTTGCACACCCCGACACCGGCCCCTCCCGTCGACGCGAACTAGCGGCGAGGACGAACCAGGGCCGTGCCGCCCGACGCAGACCGGCACGCGGCGCCCGACCCACCGGGCGTGTCATCCCTCGGCAGTACGAGTGACGCGCTCACGCGGCTGTTCGACGCGGTCCACACCGGCATGTACGTCGGCCTGCTCCCCCTCGCCGGAACCGGTACGACCATTGCGGCCAATCCGTACCTGAAACTGATGTTCGGCTTCGAACCGGAGACAGCCGACACGGACGTCCGCCCGTTCGCGCCCGATCGCTTTCTGGATCTCGCGGCGCACCGCGCGCTGGTTGGCCAGTTGCTGCGCGACGGCGCGGTGACCGACCACCTGGTGCGTCTGCGGCGGATCGACGAAAGGCCGATCTGGGTCGAGGTCACCGCACACGCGACGCGGACCGACGACGAGACCGCACGGGTCGAGGCGGTGCTCAGGGACGTGAGCGAGCGCCGCGCCCTTGAAGATCAGGGTCGCGACATCTACCACCAGTTGTTGCAGGCGGAGAAGCTGGCGGCGCTGGGGCAGACCGTCTCCGGGGTCGCCCATGAACTGAACAATCCGCTCGCAACCATCCTCACGTCGGCGGAACGGCTCGCCGGACGCCAGCACGACGACGTGACACGGAGGGGACTCAAGACGATTCTGAGTGAATCGGAGCGGGCGGCGCGAATCGTTCGAAACCTGCTCGATTTCTCGCGCAAGCGTCACACGACGCGTGGCATGGTCGACATCAACGAGGTGGCGCGGGAGACGTTGTCGCTACGGGCCTACGATCAACGGGTATCGAACGTTACGACCATCGATGCGCTGGCGACCGGATTACCACCGGTCTTCGCCGACGCGCATCACCTGAAGCAGGTGCTGCTGAACCTGGTGATCAACGCGGAGCAGGCCATGCTGGCGACCAACGGTCGCGGAACGCTGATCGCGCGTTCGTGGCACGATGTCGATCAACGACTGGTCGTACTGGAGATCCACGACGACGGCCCCGGAATCCCGCCGGATGTGCAGGAGAAGATCTTCGATCCGTTCTTCACCACCAAGTCGCCGGGCAAGGGGACCGGCCTCGGGCTGACCGTTGCGCAATCGATCGTGGCTGACCATGGCGGACGGATGCGCGTCGAATCGAGTCCTGGCGGGGGAGCTTCGTTCCGAGTCGAATTGCCGACAACCGGCTAGACTAGCTCAATTCCCCGGGCCGCCCCAGCAGCACCATACCCCTCGGACCTTCGTAGACCATGTCCAGGAGTTGGAGGATGTCGCGGCCGACCACCACATCCCATTTTCTCATTGGGTTGGGGTAGACGGCGAACCGACGTGGCGACGGTATTCCCAATCTGCCCATTTCGATGTGGGCTTCTACCACCTTCCACGTCTGCGGACCGTGGACATCTGCCCCCGTTCTGTCGAGCTCATCGCAGCGGATCAATGACAACTCCGTCACGAGTCGTGTGCTCACAAAAGACGAGTCTGCGCCCGTGTCTATCAGGGCGTGAACCGTGGTCAGCCTCTCTTTGGCTGGACCGATGCCGACGGGTGCCAGGGGACCGTCGCGCAACAGCTCTATGGATGTCTTACTCAGATCAAGGTGCAACCGAACCCTCAATCACCAAAGAGGCCGGTGCATCGATCACGCGACGTGGACCCACCTCGCGGATCAGAACCTCCGTGTCTCCAAACACCGGGCGCGCCGCGTTGCTCGCGTCCTGGAAGCTCTCGAACGACTGTTCTCCCCAGAGCTTCTCGCCAGCAATCACGACCCAACGTCCCAGGTGCGCGCGTTCCAACTCCGCGCGCATGCGCTCAAACGCCGCCAGCTCCCGATCGAAGGGATCGTCCTGCACTTCACTCATCGTTAGCCTCCGGGGAAGGTGAATCGGCTGCATCCCGCCAGCCGATGATGACGATCGCGATTCAACGGTTGGGAGCCGTCACTGGGGTGGAGTCGGTGAAGAAGGGAATGGCGCGGGCGGCGGGGGGCAAACAGGACCAATCAAGCACCCACGAACACCAGTGGGGACATGCTAGCACACGCCTATATGTGACCAAGAAAAAAGGGCCCCTAACGGGGCCCGAGCTCAACGCGTCCCAACGGGACCTCTTACTGTAGTTGGGGTCCCGGCTCCGGCGCAACTTGGCCAAGTGTCGTGATCAAGCAAGCGGCCTTGGTACGGACGTTTGCCCGGACGCCCCGACGCCGGAGGAGGAACGGCGACCGGGGCGGTCCGGGTCCGGACGGCGCGGGGAGGGACTACCGCGCCGCCGCACGCCTGGCGGCAGGGCGTTCGGCGACCCGCGTCGATGCGAGGCTCGCCTTGGCCATCTGCAGCCGTTTCTTCGACCCAGGCTTCGACGGTCCCTGGGTCAGCGATGCGGCCAGCAACTCCGGCGCAAGGTCAGGCGCCAGGAGGTTGCGGAGTCGCCCGATGGCTCGGGCGCGAAGCTGTGACACACGCGATTCGTTGACGCCGATCTCGGAGCCAATCTCCTTCATCGTGATGTCGCCGTAGTAGTAGAGCGTCACCACCTTCCGCTCCCGTGGAGGCAGCGCCGCTATGGCGGCACGGATGCGATCCTGGACCTCGACGCGTTCACACGCTTCGTCCGGGGCCGGCGGCGTGCTGGGTGACATGACCGGCGGCAGGTCAGCCGCCTCTACCATCTCGCTGGTTGCGAGGGGCGATGTCGCCTCGATGACGCCGATCCGGCGGAGGGTTCGCGTGAGCTTCCGCTCGTCCATGTGAAGGTGGCGGGCGATGTCGGCCGTGCTCGGCTCCGCCCCCAGTTCAGCGCGGAGCTTTTCGCGGGCTTCATTCACCTCGCGGCGTACGCGCCGGATTCCGCGCGGCCACGCGCCTCGACGTAACGCGTCGATCATCGCTCCGCGGACACGCCGCTCCGCGAACGTTTCGAACTTGATGCCGCGGGCGGAATCGAACCGATCGGCCGCATCGATCAGGCCGATCATCCCGTCCTGCATCAGGTCGCCGACATCGATCGAATGAGGCATCTGAGCCGCCATCCGTCGAGCCAGGGCGCCAACGAAGTGCACGCCCGCATCGATCCGTTCCTGCCGCGTTTGGGGTCGATTCTGTTTCTCCATGACCCCCGGATGGAGCAAGAAGCGTGCCAACTCGCGCAGATCTGGCGAGATCTCTCTCCGCCAATACTCCCAGCGGGAGTGTAAACTGCTGATAATAAATAACTTGCTTTATCGTGCCGTCTTGTGACGTGATGGGCAGGAGCAAGCAATGTTCAGCACCGGCGGGCCAGAATGTGCGTCAACCGTCTGACATTCGGCATGGCGACCGTCATTTTCTTGACAGTCGGGGCCGAGTTCGACGAGATGGCGGCCGAGGAATTGAGACGACGGCGGGGGATGCTAGTGGGCGGGAGAATCAGTCAGTGGGCGCTGGTGCGCTGTCGCGTCGGGCTGGCGCCATAACGTGTCGGCGAAAATCCGTACCGAGCCGCCGGCCGTCCGGACGTATTCCACCTTGCCGCTGGCGATCCAGTTGTAGATCGTGCGTCGGCTGACGCCAACCAGTTCGCACGCCTTCATGATCGAGACGGTCTTTCGGTCAACGTTCATGTTTTTTGTCTCCGCTCCAAGTGACACAGCGTGAGCGGGCGCCGCAACCGGCCGCGCCCTCTCCTGTCACGAACGGGGTATCGGCAGGGAAACGGGTCAACTGTAGTCCTCTTGCGTCCAAGAGACTCCAACCGGCTTCGCGGGCGGCGCCTTGACCCCTCTCGGCTCCGAGCGTCAAAATACTGACACTTCGGCCGTCCTTGCAGCCAAGTGTCCGAGAACGAGACACATCTACTCCTTGTCGAAGACGAAGCGCCCCTGCGCGAGTCGTGGGCGGAGCGTCTGGCCGAGCAGGGCTATCGCGTCGCGCAGGCGGAGAGCGGGGAGGTTGCGCGCGAACGGCTCGCGGAGTTCGCCTTCGACGTCGTGATAACCGATCTCCGCCTGCCTGGCATCGATGGGGCCACGGTCGTGGAGACCGCGCTCGAACGGTACCCCGAAATCGTGGCGGTGGTCGTCACCGGGTACGCCACAGTCGAGACCGCGGTCACGCTGATCAAGCAGGGCGTGGCGGACTTCATCGAGAAGCCCTGCCCGTTCGATCGGCTGCTGCACACGTTGGCGACGGCGCTCGAGCGGCGCCGACTCCGCTCGGAGAACGAGTACCTTCGAGCGCAACTCCAGCAGCGGTACGGGCTCGAAGGGATTGTCGGTGAGAGCCCGCCGATGCATAAGTTGCGCGAGTTGGTGAAGACCGTGGCCGGCACGACGAGCACGATCCTGGTCACCGGCGAAACCGGTACAGGGAAGGAACTCGTGGCTCGCGCAATCCACCACAACAGTCCCCGGCGCCGCGAGCACTTCGTCGCCCTCAACTGCAGCGCCATCCCGGAGACACTGCTTGAAGCGGAACTGTTCGGTCATGTCCGCGGCGCATTCACGGGCGCTGTCGCCAACCGGAAGGGCCGGTTCGAACAGGCGAACCGGGGCACGCTGTTTCTCGACGAGATCGCCACGATGAGCATCAATCTCCAGGCCAGGCTGTTGCGCGCGCTGCAGGAGCGGGAGTTCGAACGGGTGGGCGGAGACGACACGATCAAGGTCGACGTGCGGGTGATCGCGGCGACCAACGCCGATCTCGCGGAGCAGGTCGAGGCTGGCGAGTTTCGGGAGGACCTCTACTACCGCCTGAATGTCATTCCGATCCACCTGACCCCGCTACGCGACCGTCGCGAGGACATCCCGCTGCTCGTTCAGGAGTTCGTCGCGCGGCTCGGCGCGGCCCAGACGCCGCCGCGGGACGCCGTCGCCGTCTCCCAGGAGGCGATGCGCCAGATGATGATGTACCGGTGGCCGGGGAACGTTCGCCAGCTCGAGAACGTGATCGAGCGGGCGCTGGCGTTGAGTCCGGGCCGGGACCGGATCGAGGCGGACGATCTTCCCGACGAGGTCCGGAGAGGCGGTGGCGGGGCGGACGCCAAGCCCGCCCTGCCGGACGCGGGGATGGACCTTCCCGCCTACCTGCAGCACATGGAAGCCGGACTGATCCACGCCGCGCTCGAACGGACGGGTGGCAACAAGCTTCAGGCGGCTCGGCTGCTGAACATCAAGCGCACGACGCTCGTCGAGAAAGCGAAGCGGCTCGACTCCTCGGCGGCTGCCGGCCACGACGCCGGCGCACCCTCAGCCTAGCAGCTAGGCGAAGACCCCCATCGGGTCGAACGATCCCTTCAAGACCTGCGGGGACTGGTCGAATCGGAGCCACTCCTCGATCATCGTGGCGTAGACCCGGCGGAAGTCGGTCGTCTTGAACAGATTTCCGTCGTCCAGCTCGGTCAGGCTCGGCGGCTGGCCGTAGAGACCGCCCTTGACATGGTTGCCGATGACGAACATAGGCGTCGCCGTCCCATGGTCGGTGCCGAGGCTGCCGTTCTCTTCCACGCGCCGGCCGAACTCCGTGAAGACCATCATGGCGACGTCATCGCCGCGGCCGATGCGGTCGAGGTCGGTCATGAAGCCGCGGATCGCGTCGGCGGTGTAGGCGAGCAGCCGCGCGTGCGGATCCATCTGGTGCACGTGCGTGTCGAACGAGTTGCCCTGGTAGACGACGTAGTACAGACGCGTCGGCATCTCGGCGTTGATCAGGGCCGCCACCTGCCGCAACGGACCTGACAGGCCGCCGATGCCGTAGTCGACCGTCGTCCGGTACGCGGCCGACGCCTGCCGGACGAACTCGGAACTCTCGGCCGCGTTCTTCGCCGTGCCCGCGAGGAACTCCAGGGCCGGGTTCTCCACCGCGCCGGTCGACGCCAACCGGCCGATTGCGGTCTTCTCGCTATCCGCTCCCTCGCGCCGGAACGTCCGCGGATCGTTGAAGACCAGCGGCGAGTGGTGCTGGGCCCGAACGGCGAGTGATTGCCGCGTGCCGATGTTGACGATCCGGTTGCCCTGCGCGTCGTGGTCGTAGGCGCCGTCCGCCAGCCGGCCCAGCCAGCCGAGCGACTCGCCGCCGTTCGGGACGCCGGTGTGCCAGAAGCCCATCGACGAGAAGTGCGACAGGCTCGGGTTGTCGTACCCGCAACCGTGAACGACCGCCATCTGGCCGTCCTTGTAGAGACGCTCGAAGCCGACCATCGACGGATGGAGGCCGAAGTGGTCGTCAATCTTGATGACCTCGGACTTCGGGATGCCGATGGTGGGACGCGCCCGGTAGTACGCATCGTCGCCGTACGGCACGACGGTGTTGAGCCCGTCGTTGCCGCCGGAGAGCTCCACAACCACCAGGATGCGCTCCGGACTGTCCTCCATGCTGGTGCCCTGCAGCGCCTGTGCCGCAAGCGCAGCCGACGTGCGGTTGAGGAGCACCGGGAGCGTCGCGCCGACACCCAGGCCGTACATCCCCTTGATAAGGAAGTCTCGCCGTGAACATCCGCAGGTAAATCGGGCCATCGTTCTCTCCTCCGGCCTTTGTTCTTCAGGCCAGTTGATACTCCGGCGTACTCAGGATCAGGTATAGCAGCGCGCGCAATGCCGACTCCGTCTGGGGCGTTGCGTCCTCGATGCGGTCCGCGCCCAGTTCGTCGCGGAGAAAGTCAACCAGGACGGCGCGGTCGGCTCCGCTCAACCCGACGCGCAGGAAGCGGCGGACGAGGTGATCGACAACATCGTCGACGGTCGAGGCGTCGGCGTCCCCAAGCAGCTTCACCATGTCGAGGTCGGCCACGCGGCGGGGGATCGGAATGAGACGGTCGAACGCGATTATGTAGCCCATGTAGCCACCATACCGCGTGTTGTACTCCTCGTCGCGATCCGCCAGCATGCTCGACTCGGCATCTCCCTGTTGCGTGGCGGCAGTTATGTTCATCCCCTGCGCCAGCCGCTCCTCGACCTCCTGATAGATGCCGGGGACGCTCCGGTCGGGCGCCCAGAAACCGTCCGTGTCGGGATAGAGGACATCGCGGAAGAGGTTGCCGCGCTGGAGCAGCGTGGCCGGCGTCACCCAGGTGCGGCCGCCGGCCCAGCCGGCAACGTTCGGCGGATTGAAGAGCGTCTGGCCCAGTCCGGCGGTCAGCCGGTTGAAGTCGGGAATCGTCGGCAACTCCGTCAGCCCCAGCTTCCGGTAGGTGGAAACGACCAGGTGCACCGGGCTCTTGATCTGCGTGGCATACGACGCCTGGCTGTAGAAGTCCCGCGACAGGAACATGCGCCGGAGCAGCGGGCGGAGAGCGTAGTCGGCGTCACGGAACGTCGCCGCCAGATCGTCGCGGACCGCCTCGTCAATCTCGTCGCGCACGAAGTAGCGGTACAGCTTCGCGGTCATGAACTCGGCGGCGGCATCCTGCTGGAGGATGATGTCGATGATGTCGTCCCCGTCGAAATCGCCGGTCTGCCCAAGGAACGTCTTCTCCGCGAAGTCATGCTGCTCGGCGTCGAACTTGAAATCGAGAACGTCGTTCGTCCAGCCCGTGAAGGCGCGCGCCGCCTCGCGGATGTCGGTCTCGGTGTAGTTGCCGACACCGAGCGAGAAGAGCTCGAGCAGCTCGCGCCCGAAGTTCTCGTTCGGATGGTCCTTCACGTTCTCGCCGTTGTCGAGATACACGAGCATCGCCGGGTCGGTCAGGATGCCGAACAGCAGATCGCGGAATCTCCCGTTCGCGTCGGCGCGCAGCATCTCGATCTGCTGATGCATCATCCGCGCGTCGCGCACCTTCGTGTTGCCCGTGGCGAAGTGTCCGTGCCAGAAGAGGGTCAGCTTCTCCTCGAGCGGGCGCTCGGTCACCAGCATCCGCTCGCCCCACCACGTTGCCAGCCGTTGGGTTTCGACCGCGTTCGAGCGAAGGCCGTAGAAGAACTTGTTGACCACCGGCTGCAGCCGCCGCTGCTCGCCCTCCGGAAGCGGCTCGACACCCATCGACACGCCCCGTTCGCGCGCAATCCGAACCGCCTCGGCCCGGCTCTTCGGGAACGGGTCCATTCCAGGATCCCAGATTGGCGAAGGCTCGAACGCCGGGGCGACATCCGGCCGGCCCTGGTAATTGACCAGCCCATCGACCGCCTCGGACGGCGTCATTGCCGCCAGACGCTCGATTTCCTCCGGAGTCCCTCCGAAACCGGCGCGCTCCAGAAGGTGTGCGGCCCGGTCGTAGTTCCAGTCGGCGACCGTGATCGACGTCAGGTCGTTCTTCCACGCCTCGGGCGCAGGGGTAGTTGCCGTCTCGCCTTCGGCGCCACCCGTGCCGGCGGCGCCGATGAGCGCGGTGGCGCCCACCAGAAGCAGGATGGCGGCGATCGGCAGAGCGAGCACCCTCAGCCAGGCCCAGCAGGGACAATCAGCAGTCTCGGCGTCGTCGAATCTTGTCCGCGCCACGTCTCCTCCGATCGCCGGGTCAACTCGCGTGACCCCGGCAAACAGACGTCCAAACGCGCATCATATGCCACCCGGAGCCGCCCGCCAACCCTCCGGATCCGCACAATCGCGCGCCCTTCACGGAAGGACGTCGAGGGTGTAATCCAGCATCTGGTCGCCGTCGAAGATCCATCGGCCGGCGAAGCGGCGGCCGGCGGCCACGAGGGGAAGCCAGTGACGGTCGTCCTCCCACATTTCGTCGAAGGGAATGGCGTCGACATCAACCCAGTACGGGGTCGCTTCGCCGGTCTCCGTCGGCTCCCCGTCCATTCCGTCGGCGCGGAAAACATGGACGTAGGTGGAATAGCCGTCGACGAACTGGAATCGGTGGATCCCGGCCAGTTCGGGATGGTGCGGCGTCACACGGAGTTCTTCCTGCATTTCCCGGACGGCGCAGTCCACGAAGGACTCGCCCGGCTCGCGGCGACCGCCAGGACCATTGATCTTGCCCGCACCGAGCCCTCGCTTCTTCCGGATCAGGAGGATCCGTCCCTCAATGATCACGAAGACGAGAGTTGCGGGGTCGACCGCCCGCCAAGCCGTCCAGTCGATCTCGCGCACGCGCCGGGCCGTCATGCGCTCAACGCCACCGCGGCGCCCACCGGCGCGTCGTCCGATTCAAGGTAGTGCCCGCGGATGATCCCGCGGAGTTCGTCGATGGATCCGGCCCGATTGATTGCCGTCCGGAGCAGCGCGCCGCCGTGCTCACCCTTGGTGTACCAGGAGCCGAGCGCCCGCAGCTTGTTGATCACCCAGCGTTCGCGGCTCTGGCGGGTGCGCGAGGGGCGCCGGCGCGCGGCGCCTTCGCCCGGCGCGACATGGCGGAAGCCGGCTGCCTCATCCTCCCCCTCCCGCAGAAGCAGGTCGATGTAGTCCAGCAGGAAGCGGCCGCGGTCCGCGAGCGCCACCTCGGGCGGATCGCCTCCCTCGGCAAGCGCCGCCGCCTGCTGGAAGATCCACGGATTGCGGAGCGCGCCGCGGCCGATCAGGACGCCGGCGACGCGCGTTGCGCCGGTCCACTCCACCGCCTGCTCCGGCGTCACGCAGTCGCCGCTCCCGAAGACGGGCACGGAGACGCCTGCCGCAACGCGGTCGATCAACTCCCAGTCAGAGCTGCCGGTGTATGACTGCCGGGCCGTTCGTCCGTGCACGGCGACCGCGGCGGCGCCGGCATTCTCCATCCGTCGGGCCACCTCGGGCGCGTTGATCGTCTTCTCGTCCCACCCGGCGCGCATCTTGACGGTGACCGGTATCGACACCGCATCGGTCATCGCGCGCACGACCGACGCCGCATGCGGAGGCTCGCGCATCAGGCTGCACCCGGCGTTGTGCTTCGCAATCTTCGGGACGGGGCAGCCCATGTTGACGTCGACGATGTCGGCTCCCATCCCTTCGACCACCTGCGCAGCCGCCGCCATCTTGCCGGGATCGCCACCAAAGATCTGAATCGAGACCGGGCGTTCCTCCTCGGTGTACTCGGCGTACTCCAGCGTGCGGTCGATGCCGCGCACGAGGCCCTCGGAGCTGACCATCTCGGTCACGACCAGTCCGCAGCCGCCGCGCGCCTTCACCAGTCGGCGGAACGCGGTGTCGGTCATCCCCGCCATCGGGGCGAGGGCGTACGGGTGATCGAGCGTGATTGTGTCGATCCGGGTCTTGCGCGTCATGCTCAGGGCCTTCGTTCCGGCGGTGGCTCCTGGCGCCCGCGGAGCGGAGGCCACCGGCGAGGCGGCGGGCGCCGGTCCCTTACTGAGCGCCGCCGGCGATCCGCTCGGCCCGATCGAACGACTCGAACGCCTGACGGAGGGTGTCGTCCTTCCATTCGATGTCCGCTTCCTCACGCAGCTCGTCCAGGAAACGGGCATACTCGGCGGTCCGGCGATCGTTGAAGACGTTGTTGGCGATCATGTCCTGAACCTCTTCGAAGGTCCGGGGTTCGGGGCGCGTCCGGGCCTCGAGCTGCAGGACCTGGTAACCGACCGCCGTCCGGACGGGCTCGCTCACGTCGCCCACCTGCAACTCGTCCAGCACAGCAGCGACCTGTTCGCTGATGATCGACTCGTCCAGCGGCCCGATCAGGCCGCCGTTCGCCTTCGACGCGGCGTCGGAGACGGCTATTGCCACGTTTGCGAACTCCTCTCCCGCGAGCACGCGGTCGCGTGCCTCCTGCGCCCGTGCGAGGCCTGCCGTATCGGCGGCATCGGCCAGGGCGCCGGCCGGTCCATCGGAGACGCGAACCATGATCTCGCGCATGGTCACGGTTCCCGGCTCGGTGAACTGCTCGATGTTCTCATCGTAGTACTCGCGCGCCTCGACCTCGGTAAGCGTCACCTTCGACAGCACTTCCACCTGCTGCACCTGGCTGATGAGCATCTGCCGCTCGAACAGTTGCCGCAGGTCGGGGAGGGTCATCCCTTCGGCGGCCAGCGCCGTGGTGAACTCTTCCTCGGTGTTGAGGTCGTTCTCTTCCCTGATGCCGTCGACCATCTCGGCGAACATCTCGTCCGTCAGCTCATAACCCAGCTCGCGTCCCCGCTGCATCAGCAACAGTTCGTCGATCGCGGTCGAAATCACCTCCGGGGTCACGTCCCGGAGCAATCGCACCAGGTCGGCGTCCGTGACCGGCTGGGAGCCGCGCGTGCGGATCGCATCGATCTGACGCTCTTCCAGTTCGGTCTGCGTGACGATGTCGCCGTTCACCTTCACCAGGATCCGCTGCACCACCTCGCCGACGGCGGTGTCCGGACTGCTGCCTCCCAGTTGCGCGGAGGCCAGCGCCGGTGTGAGCACCAACCCGCCGGCCAACCAGAACACCACTCCCAGCGCGCAAACGCTCCCGCCAACCGATGTCCGTCGCTTGAGTCTCGCCATTTCGTACGCGGCTCCTTCTGCCTGCTACCCCAAGTTTAGCGCCGATAGGCCGTCAAGCAAGTGGTTGACCCGCGCGAGCAAGGCCAGGTCACGCCGCGTCGCCGCCGTGGCGGCCCGTGTCGGCGGCTGCCCGGCCTCGGACGCGGACACCAGTTCGCCCTCGAGGTCGAGTCGCAGCAACCCGCTCGGCGAAAGGGCGATGCCAGGCCGCGAGCTGACGAACTCGACCATTCGCGCCGCGTCGAGCGGCGCATCCCCGCGGAATCGGATCATCAACTGCGATCCGTCTCGGTCGATCGCCTCCACGCCGATCCGATCCGCCGCGATACGCGTCCGGCCGTACGCGGCGAGCCGGTCGATGGTCGGATGAACCGGCCCGTAGCGGTCGGCCACCTCGTCGAGCGCGGTAGCCAGCGCCGCCTCGCCGGTGGCTGCCGCCACCTTCCGGTAGACGGCCAGACGCTGATCCGACTCCGGGATGTACCGTTCGTCGATCCGGAGGTCGACGCCCAGGTGCACGCGGGCCAGGCGTTCCTCGGCCACTTTTTCGCCCTGTAGTTCGCGAACCGTCTGCTCCAGAAGCTTCACGTAGAGGTCGAAGCCGATCGCCTCGATGTGGCCGGTCTGCTCGGCCCCCAACAGGTTGCCGGCGCCGCGGATTTCGAGATCGAGCGCCGCGATCCGGAAGCCGCTGCCCAGTTCGCTGAACTCACGGATGGCGGCGAGCCGCTTCCGCGCCACCGGCGAGAGCTGATCCTTGGGCGGCACCACCAGGTAGGCGTAGGCCCGGCGGTCGGAGCGGCCCACGCGCCCGCGCAGCTGGTAGAGCTGGGCGAGACCGTACCGTTCGGCACGGTTGATGATGATGGTGTTGACGTTCGGAATGTCGATGCCGTTCTCGATGATCGTCGTGGCGATCAGAATGTCGTAACGGTGCGCGACGAAGTCGATCATCACCCGCTCGAGCGTCGCCTCGTCGGTCTGGCCATGCGCGACCGCCAGGCGCGCTTCGGGCACCAGGCGGCGGACGCGGTTCGCTACCGCGGCGATCGATTCGACCCGGTTGTGCACCAGGTAGATCTGGCCGCCGCGCGCCAGCTCGGTCCGGATGGCGCGCGCTATCAGGTCGCCGTCGAACCGGATCACGTTCGTCTGGATCGCCAGACGGTCCTTTGGCGGCGTCTCGATCACCGACAGATCCCGGATGCCCGCCAGCGACATGTTCAGCGTGCGCGGAATCGGCGTCGCCGTCAGCGTCAGAACGTCGACCCTGCGCCGCAACTGCTTGATCCGCTCCTTGTGCGCCACCCCGAACCGCTGCTCCTCGTCGACGACAAGCAGGCCGAAGTCGCGGAACCGCACGTCCTTCGACAACAGCCGGTGCGTGCCCACGACGAAGTCCACCTTACCCGCCGCCAGGTCCGACAGCGTCTGCTTCTGCTCCGCCCGGCCGACGAACCGACTGAGCATGGCAACCCGGATGGGGAACGCCGCGAACCGCTCGCGGATCGTCTCGGCGTGCTGGAACGCCAGCACCGTGGTGGCGGTGAGCAGGGCGACCTGCTTGCCGTCCATCAGCGCCTTGAACGCCGCGCGGAGCGCCACTTCGGTCTTTCCGTAGCCCACGTCGCCGCACAGCAGCCGGTCCATCGTGCCGGGAGCCTCCATGTCCCGCTTGATGTCGGCGAGGGCTGACTGCTGATCGGGCGTCAACTCGTACTCGAACGCCGCCTCGAACTCCCGCTGCCAGTGCGTATCCGGGCCGAACGCATGACCCGGAAGCGCCTTCCTCGCGGCGTACAGCTTGAGCAGTTCCTGCGCCATGTCGCGCATCGACTTGCGGACCCGCTTCTTCGCCTTCTGCCAGCTCGTACCTCCCAGCTTGTCGAGCGATGCGTTGGCGGCGCCGGTGTACTTCTCCAGCAGGTCCAACTGCTCGACCGGGACGAACAGCTTGTCGTCGCCGGCGTAGCGCAACTCGACGAATTCCTGCGCCGCGCGGCCCGGCCCGGTGCCGAGGTGGCGGAGGCCGACGAACGCCCCGACGCCGTGGTCGACGTGCACGACCGGGTCCCCCGCCTTCAGGTCGCGGAAACCGGTGAGAAACGAGCGCGCAGCCGACTTCTTCTGGTGGCGGACCAGGTGCTCGTCATCGAACAGGTCCGACTCCGCGTAGATCTGCAGGTGGGCGCCGGGCAACCGGAACCCGCGCGACAGTTGCCCCGTCGCGACGAGAACGGTCGCCGGCGCGGTCGTCTCCGCCCCCTCCACCTGGACGCCTACCAAGTCATGCTCGGCCAGCAACTCAATAATCCGCTCGGCCCGGCCCGCCGTCTCGGCGACGAACAGCAGGCGGTCCCCCCGCTCGCGGCCGCGCCGCACGTCGTCCAGCCACTCGTGCAGATGGTTCCGGAAGCCGAGGGCGGGCTGACAGGCGACGTGACGTGCGCCGGCCTCGACGTCGAGTGGATCGATCGTTGCCGCGCCGTCGAACCAGCCGATGGCCTCGTCGTCGTTCACCGCAAGGGTCTCGGGCAGCGGCGCCGGATCTCCTCTCTCCGCCGCTCCGACCCGCGCGGTGCGCAGTTGCGCCACGCTCTCGCGGACGTGATCCATGGATTCCTCCGGGCTGGTCACGACGAACCGCGCGTCGGCCGCGTGCACGTAGTCGGCAAACGTCGCCGACCGGTCCGGCGCCGGCGCAATCTCGCCGTCGCCGTCCACCGTGTCCACTCCGTCCAAATCCCGATCCAGCTGATCGATCAGAGGGCGGACCAACACCTGGTCGAGCGTCGAGACCGACCGCTGCGTCGACGGATCGAACCGACGGATCGATTCGACGCTGTCGCCGGCGAACTCCGCGCGGATGGGGTACTCCTCCCCCGCCGGAAAAACGTCCACGACGCCACCCCGGCCGCAGTACTCGCCATGCGCCTCGACCGGATCGGCGCGCATGAATCCTGCTCCGGCAAGCCGATCCACCAGCTCGATCGGATCGCAGACGCCGCCAACGCGCAATTCCGCTACCGATTGCGTCAGCCGTGGCGGCGGGCTGAGGCGCGGCAGGAGAGCGGCCGCCGAGGCCACGACGACCCGCGCGTCGCGCCTGGCAAGCGCCACCAGAGCTCGCGCCCGGGAAGAGGCCACGTCGAGGTGCGGGGCGATGCCGCGGTACGGGTCGACCTCGGGCGAGGGAAACGGCAGCACGGCCCGCGCCGCCTCCTCGCGCGTAAGGCCGTCCAGCGCCGCGAGGAAGAACCGCGCGTCGCCGGTCATCGATTCGATGTCCCGGTCACGCGGCACGACCAGCACGACCGATCCACCGCCGGCAAAGACCGTCGCCGCGAAAGCCTGCGCCGGCGGCGTCAGCCCGGAGATCGACCCACCGGTGGACGCACCACGCCCCAGGGCGGCGCCATCCGCCGCCTGCCGAAACAGGGCGCGCAACGTCAGCGACACGTTCCGATCCGGCGCCATCCGCGCGCCGAACCGTAGAGTCTATCTTGGCGCCGCCAGTCGTGCAGTGCGGTGCGCCGGCCTCCAGGCCGGCACCATCTCCACCACAGCCTATTGACAGAGAATAGGGTTACTGACATGTTCAATACATAATGCCGACACATTGGGAGCCGCGCAGTGCCTCGGGAGGCGGAACGACCGCCTACCGTCGTCCCAAGCCGGGCACCCGCACCGCCCGAGTCTGGGAAATCGCGGACGCGGTCACGCGCGAGCGGGGTCGCCTGGCAACCGTGGCGGAAGTGCGAGAGCGCGTCGTCGCCGAAGCGGGCAACGGTCGAACGGCCAACACGCAGTACTACCACTGGAAGGCTCACCGCGCCGCCCGAAGCGAACTCAATGCGCCGACGCCGCCCGGAGCCAATCGGCTGGGCGACGTTCCGCCCCAGTCCCTCCGCGTGGCGCCGGATGGACGCATCGTGGTTCCCGCCGCCATGCGCGACGCGATGCGAATCGGACCGGACGGTGGGGTGGTCGCGCGGGTTGAGAACGGCGAGCTGCGCGTGATCTCCTCAGCCGTCGCGGTGGAACAGGTGCAGGCAAGCATGCAGCGCTACAAGCAACCCGAAGAAAGTGTGGTCGACGAGTTCCTCGCGGAGCGGCGGACGCTGTGGGGCGAGGAATGAGCGTCGTTTTCGATGCCTCCGCAGTGCTGACGATTGCGTTCGCTGAAGACGGCGCCGACGTGGCCATCCGCGACCTGGAAGGCGCTCTGATGTCTTCGGTCAACGCCTCCGAGGTCGTGGCGAAGTTCATCGATCGGGGGTCGAGCCCCGAGGAGGCTCGCATCGCGTTCCTCAAGTTCAACATGAAGGTCCGGCCGTTCGATCAGCAACTCGCCATCGCGGCCGGTCAGATGCGCGCGCAGACGCGGACGCGCGGTCTTTCCCTCGGCGACCGTGCCTGCCTTGCTTTCGCAAGCCGCGAAGGCGCCCGCGTCGTCACGGCTGACCGATCGTGGAAGGACGTGAACTTGGGCGTTGAGATAACAGTGATCCGTTAGCCGCGCATCGCTATTAAGCCTTGGGCTGTCAAGTGTTGTTATGGGTCTTCGGAAGGGCTCTGCATACCAAGAGATCCGAAGCTATTCTTTATTATGTACCGCGTAGCCGCCGCAGTGGCTAAACGGGTTGTTCCCCCGCCGGCTTCGACAGGGGCGGCGGCAGCATGACGACGCGATCTTCCGGCTCGGCCAGATGCTCCTTCGCCCAAGTCAGCACGTCATCCTCGTGGGTGAAAAGGACCACCTGCGTCTCCCGGCTGATCGCCCGCAGCGTTTCCAGCACGGCCACCTTGCGGCCGGCGTCGCACGCGGCGACGACATCATCGAGGATCATCGGGCAGCTCTCCCCGGGCGCGGTCAGGTGCCGGGCTAGCGCGAGGCGGAGCAGCAGGTAGACCTGCTCGGCCGTGCCGCGCGACAGATACGATGCGTCGCGCCACCGGCTGCCCCCGCCGCGGACGTCCACCTGGAGTGATTCCGGGTCGACCTTGCAGTCGTCGTACCGCCCGCCAGTTACGCGCGGCAGCCACTCCAGCACCGTCTTCTTGAGCACCGGCGCGATGTCACGGTGGACCCGTTCCTCGGCCCGCTCCAGGAAGTCGACCGTCGTCTTCAGCGTCTTGCCCAGTTGCTGCAGATGCGCCAGATCGCGTTCGGCCGCCTCCAGATCCTCCTCGGCACCGACGACGCTCGGAAGGTCCGCCTCGCGCTGGCGCATCTCGCCCCGGAACCCATCGCTGGCGGCGCGCGCGGCGCGAGCATCTTCCTCGAAGCGGCCGAGCTGGTCCGCGCCGGGAGACTCCCGCCGAACTTCAGCCATCACGTCCGCATCGACGGTCGCCGACAGCCCGTTGGCCTCGTCGCGCAAGCGCTCCGCGTGCCCCCGCAGGTCCCCGACCTCGCGGCCCGCGAGCACCTGCTGAAGTTCGTCCCACTGCGCGCCCAGGCGATCCTGCTCGGCGACACGTTCCTGCCGCCGCCGCCGCCACTCGACCAGGCCGTCTGCCTGCCCCTCCGGGTCCGGCGCCGCGACGCCCGCCGCCAAGGCCGCGGCCCCGAGAGCCTCTGCCGCGCGCGAGTGCCGTTCCATCGCCGCCGCATACCGCCGGTCGGCCGCCAGGCGCTGTTCCTGCTGGTTCCGGATCAGTCGGAGGCGTCCCTCGATCACCGTGTTCATCGCGGCGGTGTCCGGGACGGCAAGTGCCGCTCGCCGCTTCACCAGACCCCACCACACAAGCCCCGCCCCGCCGGCGAGTGTGGCAATGCCGGGAAGCGGCAGCTCCGCGAGGAGCAGCACGATCCCCAACACCATGCCGACGACGCCCAGCGCGAGGAACGCCGTCGCTGAAGCCCCCGGTTCCCGCGCCGCCGACGTTGACGCGGCTTCTGTCCTGGTCCGCCCGGCGACTTCCGCCGCCTCACGTTCAAGTTCCTCCACCGTCTTTCCCGCGGGCGGCGTCGCGCCGGGGAGCGCCCGCCACCCGGCAAGCGCATCCGCCACCTGGTTGAGGAGGCGATCGTCCTCCATCGTGGGGCGCGGGGCGCCGCCCGGAAACCGGGACTGCAGGTCGGCCGCCCGTTCGGCGCGACGCTCCGCGTCCTCGGCGGCCACGTCCGCGATCAGTGCACGAAGCGCCGACACCCGCTGCTCGCACAAGGCGGCCTCCTGGACGTGTCGTTCCAGCCGCGCGTGCCGCTCGGCGTAGTCATCGTGCTGGCGACGCGCCGCGTCGAGCGCCTCCCGCGCTTCGTCGAGGCGTCTCCGCGCGACGGGCAGCGGTTTCGTTGTCGCGCGCGGCGACCCGACCCGCTCCCGGAAGCACTCCTCAAGGAGTTCCAGGGCGCGGGCGGCGGTCGAATCGGCCCCCGCGGTGGCGGCGGCGCGCTGGAGATCCTCCTGAAGCGCTTCGGGATCGTCGAGCACGCCGAGCACGTCCGCCTGCCGCACGCACGCGACGCCGAGAAACGTGTTGCGGTTCAATCCGAGGAAACGCGAGCCGTCCGGTGATCCGTCGTGCACGATCTCGTTCGCGTAGTCCGCCCCGGCGAGGTCGGCGTCCGTCGCGCTGCAGTTCCGGCTGGCGAGGTCCTGCCGCAGTTCGATCCGGCGCCCGTCCGCGAGGGCGACGACCGCGGTGACCGTCCAGCCGCCGCCAGCGGCGTCCCAGGGCCGGTGGCGATCCTCGAAGTCCCGATCTTCCGACCGGACCGCCCCCTTGCCCCGGCGCAGGCCGCACAGCCCGGCGTAGAGCGCCGCGTGCCAGGACGACTTACCCGCTTCGTTCGGACCGTAGATAACGGTCATCCGCGGCGCCGGCGCGAGCGTGGCGTCCTCGAACGGGCCGAAGGGATGCGCGCGGACCGAGTCGAACCGCATCCTCAGAGCACCTCCAGGTCGGACCGCCCTTCGAGAGCGCGGAGACCGGTCGTCAGGACACGCCGCCGTTCGTCCGCCGCCAACTCCGCCTCGAGCACGTCGCGGACGAACTGGCCCCGCACGGTCTGCTCGGTCCGGACCGCCTCGATGTCGTAACCGGACCGAAGGCTGCCGGTCCGGACCTGCACCGCGTCGAACCTATCGAGCAGGGTGGAACGCAGATCCTCGGCGTGCAGGTCGACCTCCCGGCTCACCTCGCCGACAACCGTGACCCGGGCGACGCCGCTACGGCCCGCGGCAATCTCCGCAAGGCGATCGAGCACCGCACGCTGCGAGGTGCAGCCGGAGACATCGAGGGCGAGATCGTGTGTCTCGGTGACCGCCACCACATGCCAGTCGCGCTCCACCGACCCGTCCGCCCCGATCGCCGCCACCACCGGGCCGCGCCGCCCCTCCTCGCCGAACGCCAGCGGGTCGGGATTGCCCGGATAGGTGTGGCGGGGGGCCGCCTTCGGCTGATGGTAGTGGCCCATGAAGGCGTGCGCGACGCCGGCTCGCGCGATGTCCGCCTCGTCGAACGGCGCGTGCAACGCCTTGCCTTCCTCCTGCGCGTCGAGCCACGAGCTTTCCGCGGCGTGGCAGAGGGCGACATGGACACCCGGCCCGCGGGCCGTGAAGCCTTCGAAGAAGTTGCCGGTGTTCGCCGGCTGGCAGTGGGCTGCGCCCCAGAGCGTCACGCCGTCGCCGAGGGGAACCGGCTGCAGCCGCGCGTCACGGAAGATGTGAACGTTGGCGCTCCACGCGACGTTGGCGTAGAGACTCTGCGGACCGTACCAGTCATGGTTGCCAGGCGCGATGTACACCGGCACCGGCGCCAGTTCCTCGAACGTACTCCGGAGGAACTGCGCCGTGTCCGGCGTTACCCGCTGGTGCTCATACAGATCGCCGCCGCAGAAGAGCGCGTCGGCAGCGACATCCCGGGTCAGCCCGGCGATCCGGTCCAGGGCCTGCTGCAAACCCCGGCGGCGCTTGCGGGCTTCCTGGCCGTCCGCGCCCGCCCACGCGAACGCGGAATCGAGATGCAGGTCGGCGAAGTGGACGATCTTCACCGGAACCGGACGTTGGGCGTGAACGCCCAGTCATGGCGGGGCCGGTAGATCCCGGTGTCGCCCACGTCGGACTTCACGCGGAACGTGTAGAGGAGGCGATGGTAGTCGTACTGGAAGCCGGTCACGCTGTGCACCGCGACGTCCAGCTTGTAGGTGCCCGCCACCAGGTCGAGATGGTCGATCGTGAACATCACCTCGCCGTCTCCCGACAGCTCGAGGGCCTCGAACCGCTCGATGTCGGTATTGGTGCCGTAGCAGCAGACCCCTTCCGTGTTGAAGATACTGATGCCGAAGACGAAGTCGGCGACCGGTTCGGGGGTGCTGTACGCGAGACGGATGGTCATCCGGTCGCCGCTGTCGAACAGATGCGCCTCCTGCCCGTCCCGCTCCATCGTTACCCGGTGGATTCGGACCGGGCCGGAGCCCCAGCGTCCCTCCGCCGCGCTGAACATGTCCTGAGGGCCGCCGTCATCGGCGGTCTCCTCCGGGTCTGGCAGACCGCCGGCCGTCTCCAGCACTTTCTGCTCCATCGCGGCGATTACGTGCTCCTCGCCGAACGCGACGTCCGTCCGGTAGGCGTGGACGATGCGGCGCGAGTCACCCCGGTCGCGAAGGCGGCCGGCATCGAGCCAGGCGGCTTCGTCACAGAACCGCTCGACCATGCTGAGGCCGTGCGTGACCAGCAGAATGGTCTTGCCGCGGCGCTTGAACTCGGCGAACTTGTCGATGCACTTCAGGCCGAACGCCTCGTCGCCGACCGCCAGCACTTCGTCCACCAGCAGGATGTCGGGATCCACGTTGATGGCGACCGCGAAACCGAGGCGGATGTACATCCCCGACGAGTAGGTCTTGACCGGCGAGTCGATCACGTCGCCCAGCTCGGCGAACTCCACGATCTCGTCGAACCGCCGCGCGATCTCGCGTTTCGACATTCCGAGCATGACGCCATTGATGAAGATGTTCTCGCGGCCGGAGATCTCCGGGTGAAAACCGGCGCCCAGCTCGATGAGGGCGGAGATCCGACCGTCTACCGCAATGGCGCCGGTGGTCGGCCGGGCGATGCCCGCGATCAGCTTGAGCAGCGTGCTCTTGCCGGACCCGTTGCGTCCGATCAGGCCGACGGTAGCCCCGCGCGGGACGTCGAGGGAAACCCCATCCACCGCGCGGACCACCTCCTCCGGACGCAGGTCGCTGGCCAGGCTGCCGCTCAACAGCGCGCTCTTCAGCGTCTGGAACTTGCGCTGATGCGCGTAGCGGCGATAGAGCTTCGTGACGTCCCGAATCGCGATGGCGTTATTCACAGCTCCTCCGCGAACGAGTCTCGCATGCGGTCGAACAGCGCATAGCCCGCCACGAACAGGACCAGCGACGCGGCGCCGAGCGCGAGCAGCCACTTCCAGTGCCCGAACGGCCCGTCGTAGAAGAGGATCTCCTGGTATGAGATCGCCAGGTGCGCGAACGGGTTCATGTCCATGAGCACCTTGCCGAGGGGCGGCAGGCTGCCGATCTGCGGACCGCGCTCCGCGACCATCGACATCGGGTAGATGATCGGCGTCGCGAAGAACCAGAGGGTGAGGACGTTCGCCAGCAGGTCGCGGATGTCCCGGAAGTGCACGGTCAGCGCGGCGAGGATCAACGCGAGGCCGAGCGTCAGGAGAAACTGCACCGCCAGAACGGCCGGGAACCAGAGGAGTTCTATCGGGCTCGGGAGATTGACCGCAAAGAAGGCCAGCCCGAGTACGAGGATCGGCAGCGCCAGCAGGAAGTGCACCATGTTGGCGACCACCGACACGACCGGCAGTACCTCCGCCGGAAAGAGCACCTTCTTGATCAGGTTGCCGTTGACCAGCAGCGCGTTCGAAGAATCGGTCAGCGCGGTCGAGAACCACGTCCACGGAAGCAGGCCGCAGAAGAGGAAGAGCGCGTACGGCTCGATGTCGACCGGCCGGAACCCGACCAGCACGACCGAGAAGACGAACGTGTAGACGAGCAGCAGCAGCAGGGGGTTGGCGAACGACCAGAAGAACCCGAGGATCGAGCCGCGGTAACGTGCCTTCAGTTCACGCGTGACGAGAGTCTGAATCAGCGTCCGGTGCCGAACCAGCCGCTGCAGGCTATCGATCATTCACATCCACCACGACCACGGTGATGTTGTCCGGACCGCCCGCCGCGTTGGCGGCCTCTATCAACGCGGTCACGATGTCGTCCGGTTGCCGGTCCGCGCCGAGCAGAGCGTTGATCCGGGAGTCCGAAAGTACCACCGGCAGGCCGTCCGAGCAGAGAAGCAGCCGGTCGCCCGCCGCCAGGTCGACCTTCGCCACCTCTACGTCGAGCTCTTCCTCGCCCATCAAGGCGCGCGTGACGACGTGGCGCCAGTGGTGGCGCCGCGCCTGGTCGGCCGTCAGGCGGCCGGCACGGACCTGATCCTCCACCCAGGAATGGTCATGCGTCAGCCGCTCGATCCGGCCCCCGCGCCGCCGGTAGGCGCGGCTGTCGCCCACGTGAGCGACCGCTCCCTGCGCACCGTGGGCCAGGAACGCGACGGCCGTGGTCGCCATCCCCTCGAGGGTGGAGTCGTCGGCGATTGCCTGCGCCAACTGCCGGTTGGCGAGGTGCAGCCCGGCGCGCAGGCGGTTGCCCTCCGGGCCAAGCGACGGATCCTCGTCGACCGGCCAGGGCCTGCCGCCGCCGGGGATGAGCGTGGCGGCGACGAAGTGTTCCAGTTCCTTGACCACCAGGGCGGCCGCCACCTCGCCCGCGACGTGGCCTCCCATCCCATCCGCGACGACGCAGAAGTCGAGGTCGGCACGGACGCGTACCGCGTCCTCGTTGCCCGACCGCCGAAGACCGGGGTCGGTGCGCGCGGCGTAGCTGAGCTTCACCGCACCGGGGTACGGCGACGGCGCATCCGCTCGGCCACCTGCAGACGGGCCAGCGACTTGAGCAATGCGATCCGCGCCCGCTGGAAATCTACCTCGGTTGCCTCGGCGAGCCGCTTCCGCGCGCGCTCCGCCGCGGCCTCGGCCCGCTCGATGTCGATCTCGTCCGCGCGCTCCGCCGTGCGGGCCAGGATCCGGATCCGATCCGGCAGGATCTCCGCAAAGCCGAAGGCGACGTGCAGGTACGACAGGTCCTCGCCCCGCCGGAACCAGACCTCTCCCACGTCCAGCGTCACCAGCAGCGGCGTATGCCCGGGCAACACCCCGAGGTAGCCCTCGGCGCCTGGGATCTGCGCCTCGTCCACCGTCTCGTGGACGATCGCCCGGTCCGGCGTGACAATCTCTATCGTCAGGTGCTGCGGTAGCGGCATCGGTAGAGTTTCCGCGCTGGCCTAGGCGGCCGAGCCCTGCTGCTCCGCGTTGGCCACCGCTTCCTCAATGGTACCCACCATGTAGAACGCCTGCTCCGGCAGATGATCGTGCTTGCCTTCGACGATCTCCTGGAAGCCGCGCACGGTGTCGGCAATCGGGACGTACTTCCCTTCCTTGCCCGTGAACTGCTGGGCCACGAAGAAGGGCTGGGACAGGAACTTCTCGATCTTCCGCGCACGGGAGACGGCCAGCTTGTCGTCCTCCGACAACTCGTCGATCCCCAGAATGGCAATGATGTCCTGCAGGTCCTTGTAGCGCTGCAGCACCTGCTTGACGGCGCGGGCGACGTTGTAGTGCTCCTCTCCGATGACGCGCGGGTCGAGGATGCGCGACGTCGACGCCAGCGGATCGACGGCAGGGTAGATACCCAGCTCAACGATCCGGCGCGACAGGTTGGTCGTCGCGTCGAGGTGCGCGAACGTCGTCGCCGGCGCCGGATCGGTGTAGTCGTCGGCAGGCACGTAGATCGCCTGCACGGAGGTGATCGATCCCTTGCGTGTCGACGTGATCCGTTCCTGCAGCGCGCCCATCTCGGTCAGCAGGGTCGGCTGGTAGCCGACCGCCGACGGCATCCGTCCGAGCAGGGCGGAAACCTCGGATCCCGCCTGCGTGAAACGGAAGATGTTGTCGATGAAGAGGAGAACGTCCTTCCCTTCGGCGTCCCGGAAGTACTCGGCGACGGTGAGCGCGCTCAGGCCGACGCGCAGGCGCGCGCCGGGCGGCTCGGTCATCTGACCGTAGATCAGGGCGGCGCGGGACTTCTCCGGCTCCTCCAGGCTGACCACGCCGCTCTCCTGGAACTCCAGCCAGAGGTCGTTCCCTTCGCGCGTCCGCTCGCCGACCCCGCCGAACACCGACACGCCGCCATGCTTCATGGCGATGTTGTGGATCAGCTCCTGGATGATGACCGTCTTGCCGACGCCAGCGCCGCCGAACAGGCCGATCTTGCCTCCCTGCAGGTAGGGCTCGAGGAGATCGATGACCTTGATGCCGGTCTCGAACATCTTGAGCTCGGTCGACTGATCCTCGAGCTCCGGGGCCGGCCGGTGAATCGACCAGCGCTCGTCGGCCTCGACCGGCTGATCCGGGAAGTCGACCGGCTCGCCCAGCACGTTCAGCACCCGGCCCAGCGTTTTCGGCCCGACCGGCATCGAGATCGGCGCGCCGGTGTCCACCGCTTCCATCCCGCGCTGCATCCCGTCGGTGGGCTTCATGGCCACGGTGCGGACGCGGCTCTCCCCGAGGTGCTGCTCGACCTCGCAGATGACGTCGACCGGGTCGGTCCCGTCGACATCGGCCCTGATCTGCAACGCGTTGTAGATCGGCGGCAGGTAGCCGCCCCCGAATTCCACGTCGACCACCGGGCCGATCACCTGTACGACGCGCCCGACCTTGTTCTCCGCATCCGCCATCGTCTCTTCTGCTCCTGATCCGTGCCGTTCCCGGTGAATTCGCCTATGCCGTCCGGCCCCGACGCTCCACGTTGCGCGCGGCCGCTACAGCGCCTCCGCGCCCGAAACCACCTCGATCAACTCACGGGTGATCGCCGCCTGGCGAACCTTGTTCATATGGAGCGTCAGACCGTCGATCATCTCGCCCGCGTTCCGCGTCGCCGCGTCCATCGCGGTCATGCGCGCCGCGTGCTCTGCCGCCGCCGACTCCAGTAGCACGCGGAAACACTGCGTCTCGACATGGTGCGGAAGAAGGTCGGCGAAGATCTGCTCGGCGGCCGGCTCGAAGAGGTGCCCGGCCTCGGTCAGGTCGGACCCGTCGGCCAGCCCCTCGACAGTCTCACCGTCCACCTCCTGAAGGGTCGGGATCGGCAGCAACTGATCGACCACCACCTTCTGCTGCAGGACGCTCTTGAACTCGTTGTAGAGGACGACGACGCGCGAAACCTCGCCGTCGACGTACTGCTCGGTCGCGATCCGCGCCATTTCCTCGGCGTGCGCGTAGGTCAACCTGCTGAACAGATTCACCATCTCGAACCGGATCTCCACACCGCGGCGGCCAAAGTAGTCGCGTCCCTTCCGTCCCACCAGTCCAAGCGCCACCGGCTTGTCCGAATTCACGATGAAGCTCGACGCCTCGCGGACCAGGTGGGAATTGAAGCTGCCGCAAAGCCCCTTGTCGGCGGTCACCAGGAACAGCAGCACCGGCGCCTCCGGCGCGCGCGGCGCCGCCAGCAGCGGGTGGCCCGGCGCGTCGGCGTTCCGCTCCGCCAGATCGGCCAGCACGCGCCGCATCAGGCTCGCGAACGGCCGAGCGTTGACGATCCGGTCCTGCGCGCGACGCAACTTCGACGCCGCCACCGTCTTCATCGCCTTGGTGATCTGTTCCGTCGACTTGACGGCCCGGATCCGGCGGCGGAGATCGATGAGGGAGGGCATCGGTCGTCAGGCCGCCGCGTCCTTGCGCGCCGCGACAAACTGCTGCGAGAACTCGCGGACCACTTCCTCGAAACTGGCCGCCAGCTCGTCGCTCAGTTTCTTTTCTTCCGCCAGGCGCGACACCAGATCGGCGTGGCGGGTCTCCATCAGGCGGTACAGCTCGGTCTCGTAGGTCGCGACATCGCTCTCCGCGACCTCGTCGAGAAAGCCCTTCGTGCCGGCGAAGATGAACATCACCTGACGCTCAACGGGCAGCGGCGCGTACTGCGGTTGCTTCAGCACCTCGACGAGGCGCGCGCCGCGGTTGAGCTGGTGCTGGGTTGCCTTGTCGAGGTCGCTCCCGAACTGCGCGAACGCCTGCAGCTCGCGGTATTGCGCCAGGTCCAGCCGGAGCGTGCCGGCTACCTGCCGCATCGCCCGGATCTGGGCCGACCCCCCGACACGCGAGACCGAGTTGCCGACGTTGATGGCCGGCCGGATTCCCTGGTGGAACAGATCCGACTCGAGGAAGATCTGCCCGTCGGTGATCGAGATCACGTTGGTCGGAATGTAGGCGGACAGGTCGCCCGCCTGCGTCTCGATGATCGGCAGCGCGGTGAGCGAGCCGCCGCCGAGCTCGTTGTTCAGTTTCGCGGCTCGCTCGAGCAGGCGGGAGTGGAGATAGAACACGTCTCCCGGGAACGCCTCGCGCCCTGGCGGCCGCCGCAGCAGGAGGGAGATCTCACGGTAGGCCTGCGCGTGCTTCGACAGGTCGTCGTAGATGCAGACCGCGTGGCGGCCGCTGTCGCGGAAGTACTCGCCGAGCGTGCAGGCGGAGTAGGGGCTGATGTAGAGGAGGGGCGCCGGCTCGGAAGCGGCGGCGGCGACGACGATGGTGTAGTCCATCGCCCCCTCATCTTCCAGGGTCCGTACCACCTGCGCGATGGTCGACTGCTTTTGCCCGATGGCGTTGTAGATGCAGACGACGTCGAGTCCCTTCTGGTTGATGATCGTGTCGATCGCGACCGCGGTCTTGCCGGTCTGCCGGTCGCCGATGATCAGCTCGCGCTGGCCGCGGCCAATCGGGATCATCGCGTCGACTGCCTTCAGCCCGGTCTGCAGCGGCTCCTTGACCGGCTGCCGGTCGACGACGCCGGGCGCAATCCGCTCGATCGGCGACTGCCGGGTCGTCGCAATCGGACCCTTGCCGTCGATCGGTTGGCCCAGCGCGTTCACGACGCGGCCCAGCATGGCGTCACCCACCGGCACCGACATGACGCGACCGGTCCGCTTGACGGTATCGCCCTCGCGGATCTCCGTCGTGGCGCCGAGAAGCACGGCGCCGACACCGTCTTCCTCCAGATTCAGGGCGATACCGAAGACGCCGTGCGGGAACTCGAGCATCTCGGTCGCCATGGCCCGGTCAATCCCGTGCAGGCGCGCGATGCCGTCGCCAACCGAGACGACGGTGCCAACCTCCGCCACGTCGACGTCGAGCGAGTAGTCGCCCAGCTGTTCCTTGATGATCTGTGAGATTTCGTCTGCTTTGATCGTCATCAGTCTCTGTCGTGTGCCGTCCGTTCGGTAATCGTGATCGTTTCTCCGCCGCGCTCACCTGGAGCGATCCGGCGTCCGTCCCGCCGCGGTCAGGCGGTCATGAACCGCTGGCGAAGCCGCGTGATGTGATGCGCGACGCTGCCGTCGAACACCGTGCCGCCAATCCGCGTCACCATCCCGCCCACCAGCCCCACATCGACAGCAGTCTCCAACTGCACTTCGCGCCCCGTCGCCGTCTCGAGAGTCCGCGTGATCGCCGCCAGGCGCCCCGGATCGAGCGGTTCCGCCGTCGTCACCCGGGCGTGCACGATCCCGCGGTGATCCAGCAGCAGGTCGTGGAACACGTCTCGCACCTCCGGCAGCAGCGCGAGCCGATCGCGCTCGGCCAGCATCAGCAGCAGGCGCCGCACCACGGTCGCGCAATCCGGCAACTTTCCCAGTACCGCCTCGACCACCGCCCGCTTGCGCGACGGCGGGATCGCCGGGTTCAGCAGGGCGCGCGACAGTATCGCGTGTTCCTCGAGCAACTCCGCGAACGTCGCCAAGTCCTGCTCGGTACTCGACAGGTCGCCGTCGAGGCTCGCCTCGAACAGAGCGCGCGCGTATCGCGTTGCCGCCGCGTAGTCGGTCATCCTGAACCCGTCCCCAACCAGGAGGGGAGTAGGTGGGCTACTCCCACGTAGGCCAAACGGGGTTTTATATCACTCCGCCGCGAACACGGGCAAGCCGGCGCCCGCTGATGCCGACTAGCCGCGCGGAGGTCACGAGCCCGTCAGTTGTTCGTAGAGCCGCTGGAGTTCGTCGGGCGACTTGAAGGTGATTTCAATCCGGCCCGTCCGGCCCCGCTGGACGATCCGGACCGGGGCGCCGAGCGTGCGGCGGAGTTTCGCCTCGGCCGCGCGCACATGGACATCGCCCGACGCCGTGTCCGACGGACGGCGCTTGCGGTCCGTGCCGGTGGCTTGCCGGACCAGCGTCTCGGTGGCCCGGACCGACAGGTCCTTCCTGATTACCTCGCTCGCCACTCGGCGTTGGACGTCCGCATCCGTCAGCGCGGCAAGGGCGCGGGCATGCCCCATCGTCAGGCGGCGCTCCGCCACGTCGTTCCGCACGTCCTCCGGCAGGCCGAGGAGACGCACGTAGTTCGCGATCGTCGCGCGGTCCTTTCCGACAGAGCTGGCTATCTGCTGTTGCGTCATGCCGAAGTCGGCCGCGAGACGGGCATACGCGGCAGCCTCCTCCATCGGGTTCAGGTTCTCGCGCTGGATGTTCTCTATAAGGGCCAGCTCGAGGCGGCGAGTCTCCCCGATGTCTCGTATCACGACGGGGACGCGCAGGAGGCCCGCACGTTGCGCGGCACGCCATCGCCGTTCGCCCGCAATGATCTCGTAGCCCTCGCCCCCGTCGCGGCGGCGGGCAACGACGATCGGTTGAATGACGCCGTGCGCCCGTATGGACTGCGCCAGCTCGTCGAGCGCCGGTCCTTCCCCCGAACCCCTCGGCTGATCCTGATTGGGATGCAGCAGGTCCAGATCCACGTCGCGCACCGGAGGCGTCTCGCGAGTGGGGTCGAGCGGCGGCAGCTCCGGGATCAGGGCGTGCAGCCCACGCCCGAGCGCCTTGCGTGTCTCAGCCACGTTGCGTCATCCCTTCTGCGGCGGCAGCAGCGCCGCGGGTGCGGGTCAGGAATTCCATGGCGAGTGTCTGGTAGGCCTCGGCCCCTCGCGACCTGACGTCGTACAGAATCACCGGCAGTCCGTGACTCGGGGCCTCCGCGAGCCGGACGTTGCGTGGAATGATGGTCTCGAAGACCGCCCCCCCGAAGACGTTCCGCACGTCCGCCGCCACCTGTTGCCCCAGGTTGGTCCGCAGGTCGGCCATGGTAAGGACGACGCCGGCGACGCCGAGACGCGGATTGAACGTCGCCTGCACCCGGCGCAGGGTCGCCATCAGCGTGGCAAGGCCTTCGAGTGCGTAGTACTCGCAGGTCATCGGAATCAGCACGGCCTCGGCCGCGATGAGTGCGTTGACGGTCAACAGGCCGAGCGATGGCGGCGTGTCGATCAGCACGTAGTCGAACCGCCGGCGTGCTTCATGGAGCAGTGGACGGAGGCGTCGTTCGCGGCGCTCGAGGCCGGCGAGGACCAGCTCCGCGCCGGCCAGGCTGCCGTCCGCCGCGACCAGAGACAGCCCGGGAACGGACGTGGGCGACAGGTAATCGTCGAGGACGGGAACGTTGTCGTTCGTAAGGGCGTCGAAGACCGTCAGCGGGGCCGAAGCGTCCTCGCCGGCCGGTTTCTGGCCGAGGCCGCTGGTCAAGTTCGCCTGGGGGTCGAGATCGACCACGAGGACGGTTTGGTCGGCAAGTGCAAGCGCGGCAGCAAGGTTGACGGTGGTGGTGGTCTTGCCGACTCCCCCCTTCTGATTGGCCACGGCGAGCACGCGCGCCTGCACAGCTCTTTCCTTTGTGGGTCAATCGCCCTAAGTCTGCCGGCGCCTTCCGGTCCGCAGAGAGTCGCAGCTACCGTCCGCGAGCTGTTCCACGTGGAACATCGAGTGCGCCAGGTCGACTCAACGGTCGACGCGCACCATGATAAGCCGACTTCCGAGCGTCGCACCAAGCGGGGCTGACGCGTGCCAGACAAGGGGCGGCTGGAGCCCCAGATCGTCCACGCCTTGCCCGTCAGCTCGTCCACTGGCAAAAAGGCAGATCAGACCGCCTGGACGAAGGAAACGCTGCAACCGGGACAGCACGGCCACATCCCAGGCAACGCCGCGTAGAGTCAAGGCGTCGTGCGCGTCATGCAGGGCCGGGTCTTCCAGCAACGCCTCGTAGCGATCGTTCTCGACCACCACGCGGTCCAGCCGCAGCTCCCGGATCACCTCCCGCAGAAACACGCCTCTGCGCATCCTTGATTCGACGAGTCGCACGGCCACGAGGTCCGGTCTCGCGATTCGCAGCGGGATCGCGGGCGAGCCATTCCCGGATCCGATGTCGATGACCGACGCGCCCAACGGGATGTGCCTCGCGGCCGCCAGCGGCTCGACGATCAGCCGATCGATCGCCTGATCCGGGCCATCGAGCGCCGTGAGGTTCATGCGCGCGTTCCAGCGGCGCACGAGGTCGAGGTAGATGGCAAGCGTTTGGGCCGTCGCACCGCCGACGGCTACACCGGCGAGCGACGCACGGTCGACCAACTGCGCGGGATCGGTGCCGGTGGCGCCTTGCTCCCCGGACGCCATGACGTGCCTACCTGTCCAGCCGGCAGGCGATGAGCTCGACAGCGGCGGGCGTCACGCCTGGAATCCGCGACGCCTGGCCGATTGTCTCCGGCCTGACGGCGCTTAGCCGTTCCACCACCTCGGCGGAAAGTCCTGAAATCGCCCCGTACGTGATACCGGCGGGAATCCGTCGCGCTTCGAGGCGTCGCGCGCGAGCAACCGCCGCCTTCTGGCGCTCCAGATAGCCACTGTACTTGCAGGCAGTCTCGACGCTCCAGCAGTCTGTCGCTTCCTCTCCCGGCGCCACCTCCAGGACCACAGCTCCCGTCGTGCGGAGTTGATCGAGCGTGGTGTCGGGTCGACGCAACCATTGTGCGGCAGGCGTGCGCGCTCCGTCGGCGCACGTCACGCGCGTGTGCGTTACGGCATCCATATTGCGATCGAACCGTCCTTGCCTCGCCTCGAAGCGGCGCCATCGCGCATCGTCGACCAGGCCGATCGCGCGACCCCGCTCCGTGAGTCGCAAATCGGCATTGTCCACCCGCAGGTGTAACCGATGCTCGGCCCGCGACGTGAACATGCGGTACGGCTCCAGGCAACCACGCGTCGTCAGGTCGTCGGCCAGGACGCCGAGATACGCCTCGTCCCGGTGCAGAATGAAGGGTGCCTCCTCTCTGACGCGGCGCGCCGCATTGACACCAGCCACAATCCCCTGCCCGGCTGCCTCTTCGTAGCCTGACGTCCCGTTGACCTGGCCGGCCAGAAAGAGACCCGCGACTGCTCGCGTCTCGTAGGTTCGGGACAGCTCCGTCGGCTGCACGAAGTCGTACTCCACCGCATACCCGGGGCGCTTCATTACCGCCCGTTCGAGGCCGGGCAGCGCATGGACCAGCCGTTCCTGGACGGCAGCCGGCAGACTCATCGAATAGCCGTTCACGTAGATCTCGTCGCTCGCGAGTCCCTCCGGCTCCAGCAAGACATGATGGCGTTCACGGTCCGGGAAACGCATCACCTTATCCTCGAGCGACGGGCAGTAGCGAGGGCCGATACCGGTAATCTGACCGTTGTACAGGGGCGATTCCGCGATATGCGCCCGGACCAGATCGTGCACGGCGCCTGTCGTATGGAGAAGATGGCAGACAATCTGGGGCCGGTCGATACGGTCCGTCAGGAAAGAGAAGGGAACCGGCGGATCATCGCCCCGCGCTTCATCGAAGCGGCCGAAGTCGATACTCTCCCGCTCCAGACGCGGCGGCGTGCCGGTCTTTAGCCGCCCCCACTGAAGGCCCAGGGCCTTGAGCGATTCCGCCAGGTGATGCGACGGCGGCTCTCCCGCGCGTCCGGCCGGATGCTGCTCCGGGCCGATGTGTATCAGGCCGTTGAGGAACGTGCCGGCGGTGACGACGACCGCCCGCGCCCCAAGGCGCGTTCCGCCGTCACCAGGTTCCAGTTCTATGCCGGTGATGCCACCCCGCTCCATCAGGAGACGACCCGCCCGCCCGATGATCCACTCTATCCGCGGTTCGCGGCGTAGGGCAGCGGACACCCAACGGCCATAATCGCGCTTGTCCGCCTGCGCCCGGGGCGAGCGGACGGCGGCGCCACGGCTTCGGTTTAAGAGCTTGAACTGAATGCCCGTCGCGTCGATCGCTAATCCCATCAGGCCGCCCAGCGCATCGATCTCCCGGACAAGGTGACCTTTTGCCGTGCCGCCGATCGCCGGATTGCACGGCATGTGCGCAACTGTCTCTTCGGACAGCGTGCAGAGACCGACCCGGCATCCCAGGCGCGCGGCCGACCAGGCCGCCTCGACCCCGGCGTGTCCCGCCCCGACCACGATTACGTCGAACGACCGGCGTCTCCGCCTGCCCATCACCGTTGTTCCCGTACGTACTATTTTCCGATGCAGAACGACGAGAAAATCCGCTCAATCAGTGCGTCCGGGGCCCGCCGGCCAGCGATTGCTTCCAGCGCGCGCCGGGCCTCCTGCAGATCCTCTAGCAACAGCTCTTCCGTCGCGCCCTGCGCCGCCGCTTCCGCGGTACGCCGGAGGGCCGCGCGCGCCGTCTCCAGCGACCGCACGTGCCGGATGTTCGAGACTGCCGGCGCGTCGTGGACCGCCTCGGCGGCATCGCTCCCGACCGCGTGCGCCAGTACGGTCGCGATCGCTCGCTGCGCTTCGTTCGCGCCGGCCGCCTCCGGCAGCAGGCACGCCTCCACGACCGGCGTCGCGGGCGCCAGCGCTTCCAGCGCGTCTACCTCCCAGGCGGGCGGGCAATCACGCTTGCTCACCACGATGACGCGCTTCCGGCCTGACGTCTCCTCCAGCAACGACCGGTCCTCCGCTTCAAGCCGGCGCGACCCATCCAGGACGACGACAACCGCGGTCGCGACGCCGAGCGTCCCGCGAGCCCGCCGAACGCCTTCCGCCTCCACAACGTCCTCGGACTCGCGCAGCCCCGCGGTATCCACCAATGTGACCGCGATCCCCTGCAGATCAACTGTATCCGTCAGCAGATCGCGTGTCGTTCCCGCAACTTCGGTCACGATCGCCCGCGGCGCGCCGCATAGCAGGTTGAACAGCGTTGACTTGCCCACGTTCGGCCGGCCGAGGACCGCCACCTGGCAGCCTTCGCGTATCAGGCGTCCGCGCGCGGCGCTGTCCAGCAGTTGATCGATCCGCGACGCCAGCGCCTCCGCCTCCGCACCTGCGGCCGCCTTGTCGACGAAGTGATAACCCTCCTCCGGAAAGTCGAGCGACGCCTCGAGCCGCGCCATCAGGTCGAACAGCGAGCGATCGAACGCGGCGACCGCCGCGGTGACCGTCCCCTCCAGCTGGTCGAAGGCGACGCGCGCCTGCAGCGGCGTTACCGCCGCGACCAGGTCGCCCACCGCTTCGGCCTGCGGCAGGTCGAGGCGCCCGTGCAAATACGCGCGAAACGTAAACTCCCCCGGTTCCGCAAGCCGGGCGCCGGCCGCCATGGCCGCGGCGACGATCTGGCGCAGCACTACGGGACTGCCGTGCGCGCTCACTTCCATCACGTCTTCCCCGGTATAGGACGCGGGGCCTGGAAACCAGGTGGCCAGCACCTGGTCTATCGACCGGGAATCTCCTGGCGCGACTACTTCGGTCAGCGTTGCGCGGCGCGGTTCCAGACGAGGTGGTCCCGCGAGGATCGCTCCTCCGATGTCAGCCGCGCGGCCCCCGCTGAGCCGGACGATGCCAATGCCACCCGGGCCGGGCGGCGTTGCGATCGCCACAATCGTGTCGTCGGTGGCAAACATCTCGGAGCCCGCGCCGCAGAAGTTTCGCGCCAGCGACACTTCCAACGCGCCCGCCGGAGCGCGCTCGCACGCTGCGGGGCCGTTTGCGAATCAGTCGTCCGCCGAGATCAGGATGGTCTTGACGAAAGCGTCGCCTATGCTCTCGGAGGACGCACCAGACACGTCCACAACCGCCAGATGCACGATGCGCCGCGCGTACGGGTTGAGCGGACCTATCTCCTGGGTCTCGCCGGTTTCGACCGCACGCTGGGCCAGCAGGCGCGCCGTCTGGCGCAATTCCTCGTCCTGACCCTTCCGGAAGTCCAGGCAGTCAACGACTATGTGCCCTTCTGGATGGTCCCGCCGGAACGCGGCGTTCACCACGTGCTGCAGCGCGTCGAGCCCGGCCCCCTTCTGCCGCAGGAAAACGTCGCAGCCGCTGCCCGCGACGGTGATCCGCGTACCATCGTCGATCTGTTCCGAATTCACGTCGAGGGCAAGCCCCATGGCCGTGCCCAGTTTCCGCACGAACTCCGTCATCCGGGAATGGCGTTCGTCAGCCACGTTTCTGTCTCCTCCTCGACCGCCGCGATCCTCGCCGCGCTGCCGCCGCCGGCGGCGTCTCCGGTGACGGCGCCGGCGCTTCCTTTGCCGGCGTCCCTGCTCCCGTTTCACTGCTGCCCACCTGCTTCACGCGTCGCTCCGCGGGGGGGCGCACCTTGTGAACCGGCGGCGGGCCGATGATCCGGTTGGTCACGAGCGTCTGGCCGATCCCGAAGACATTACTGGTCAGCCAGTAGATCACCAGGCCGCTCGGCATCCGCAGGAACATGAAGGTGAAGATGACCGGCATGAGCATCATGATCTTCTGCTGCATCGGCTCGGCCTGCGTGGGCGTGAGTTTCTGCTGCCAGACCATCGACGCGCCCATGACGATCGGCGTGATGTAGTACGGATCGTATTGTGTCAGGTCCGTGATCCACCCGATGAACGGCTCGCCCCGGATTTCCACTGCCGCGCGCAGCAGACTGAAAAAGGCAAACAGGACGGGGAAAGTGAGCAGCATGGGGAGGCAGCCGCTAACCGGATTCGCGCCCCGGTCGCGGTACAACTGCATGATCTCCTGATTCATCTTCGCCTTGTCCGGATCGGTGGCCTTCAGGTGCTTGTAGCGGTCCTGAATCGCCTTCATCTCGGGCTGCAGTTCCTGCATCTTGCGCATCGAGACGACGCTCTTGTGGCGCAACGGCACGATGATGATGTTCACCAGGACGGTCAGCACGATGATCGACCAGCCCCAGTTGCCGACGTAGCTTTGAATCCAGGTGAGCGACCGGTGGAGCGGCACTACCAGCCAGCCGAGCCAGCCGAAGTCGACCGCCTGCACCATGGCCGGGCTTGCCGCCTCCAGCACGTCGAACGCCTTCGGCCCGAGGAAGAAAGGCAGATCGTTGAGAGCCTCCTCCGGGACTCGCAGCGTGAAGGCGATCAGCTCGCGCGACGGTCCATCCGGCACAAGGGCGGGCAGCGGCACATTGCGATACTCCACCGCAGCTTCGCCGTTCGCCGTCAGGGCGGCGGCCAGGAAGTAGTGGTTGTCCACGCCGGCGAAACGGAACTGGCCATCGTAAATCGGGCGCTCCGCAATGTCGCCCGCGTCCTGGCGCCAGACGTCCTCCTCCGTCAGTGCCCCACCCTCCAGCACGCGGCCCACGACCAGGCCGCGCGGGCCGCTCAGGTACGCAATGCCGGAACTTGATGATTCGATCCCGCCGAGGGCAGGTCCCCAGGCGATGGCCGGCACCAGCCGTTCGCCCGCAAGTGTTGCGTCGACCCCAAACCGGACGACGTAGCCGTTCTCTGACGGATCGAAGCGGAACTCCTTCCGTATGCGGAGGCCGCCCGAGTCTTCGTAGTCGAACGCAAGCGTCACGGGACCGCCCGTGAGTACCAGACCGTCCGCACTCGGCCTAAAGAGCGCGTTGCGCGCACGCGCGGTCAGCGCGGGGTCATCAAACAGGAGCGTGAACGGCGCCTCCGCACTCTCCGGCAGACTGCCCGGCACGAGGTCTATCGGCGCGCCGGTCTCCGGATCCACCTGCCGCAGCATCCGCCAGCTCGCCAACACAGCGCCTCGGTTGCCGAACTCCGCCTCCACGAACTCGCCCTCAACCGCGATCTCCCGGGCCGCGGTGTCGGCCACGACCGGAGTCACCACGTCGGGAGGTGCAACCGCCGGCACGTCACCGCCGTTGCCCGACGACGCCGGCAGGGGCGCCGCGGGCGGCGGCGCCACGTTCGTTTCTGTGGCGGCGGCTGACGGTGCCGGTTCCGCCGGCGCCGCTGTCCCCGGCGGTGCGGCCACGTCGGGCGCCGGCTGCGGAGGAACGAAGATGCTCTGGTACACGAGCAGCACCAGAATCGACAGTGCCAAAGCGAGCAGGACTCGACGTTCCATCGTTATGGAGGGACCTAGGAGTTCGGCGTGCCCGGCGGGAGCGGTGGTCCGGCAGGGTCCGGCACTGGATCGAGACCACCCTGACACAATGGGTGACAGCGCAGGAGCCGGGTCAGGGAAAGCCAGCTCCCCCGCACCGCGCCATGGCGCGCTACTGCCTCGGCCGCGTACGCCGAGCACGACGGAACGAACCTGCAGCACCCGGCGAACATGGGCGACAACAGAAGCTGATACCCCCTGATCACCACCAGGAGCAGCCGCGCGGCGGGCGACGGCCTCGGGACGCGGGCGGCGTCCGGTCGATCAGGAACGGTGACGGGTGATCCGTTCGAGAGTGGCACGGTAGTCCGCGTCTATTTCGGAATACGCGACTTCGTCAAAACCCGGGCGCAGCAGGGCGACGATGTCCAGGCCGCCCTGGCCCTTGCAGTGCCGGAACACCTCGCGCATCAATCGCTTGGCCCGGTTCCTGCGCACTGCTCCGCCGAGGCGCCGGGTCGCGATGATACCGAGCCGGTTACGATCGAGGCCGTTCGCACGACTGAACACCGTCAGGAACCGGCCCCTCGTTCGGCGGCCACGCTGCTGAACGATCAGAAAATCCGGACGGCGACGTATTCGCTCACGATAGGTCAGCGTCCGATCCACAGCCCGCGTGGTGTCGAGAACCTAAACAACTTAAGTGAACACAACAACTTAGGACGATACGCTCAGCCGCTTCCGGCCCTTCCGCCGGCGGTTCCGGATCACCTGCCGCCCGCGCCTCGTCTTCATGCGGGTGCGGAACCCATGCGTGCGGCGGCGACGGCGATTGTTCGGCTGAAAGGTCCTTTTCATGGCACTAGAACTCCGGCACGCGAAACAGGCATGCTAGTCAACGCGCTGGCGCATTGTCAAACGCGGACAACCCCCGGTCGCGCCAGTAAGCGGGAACATTCCTGTAACAAATCGGGTTGCGGATGCCCCCATGGTGTGATACTTTTCGTCCACCGCAAATCGCGGGGTTCCCAGGCTCTGGCAGCGTCATTTTTCCACACATGTTGAAGAATGTGTGGAAAATGCTCCGGCTGTAGATGTGCCTCGTGTCGTTTGCGACGACGCGCACCTGATGGCCAAAGACGCCTGGCACGCCCTGGTAGACCGAATTGAAACGAAGGTCACCCGGGACGTCTTCTACCAGTGGTTCAAGCCGACGATCCTGCTGAAAGACACTGGCGACCGGTTGACGGTTCGCGTGCCAAACGAGCAGTTCCGCACCTGGCTCACCAAGCACTACGCCGCCGTGATTGACGAAGCGGCGGCTGAAGTCGAACGGCCTGGGGTAATGGTGTCCTTCGTGATCGACACGGATATCAGTGCGCCGTCTTCCCTGACGGACTCTGCCCACCAGTCCGACGACTCGGCGACCGCATCGGTGGCCAGCTCTCTCAACCCCCGGTACACGTTCGACAGTTTCGTCGTCGGCCCGTCGAATCAGTTTGCCCACGCTGCCGCGGTAGCTGTCGCCGAAGCGCCCTCTCTTGCCTATAACCCGCTCTACCTGTACGGCGGCGTCGGCCTGGGCAAGACCCACCTCATGCACGCGGTGGGACACATGCTGCTGCGGAACTCGCCCAACCTGAAGCTCACCTACGTGACGTCCGAGCGGTTCATGAACGAGATGATCAACGCTGTTCGGTTCGACCGCATGCTTGACTTCCGTGAGCGGTACCGCGCCGTCGACGTCATCATGGTGGACGACGTTCAGTTCATGGCGGGAAAGGACGGCACGCAGAACGAGTTCTTTCACACGTTCAACGCGCTGCACGAATCGCAGAAGCAGATCGTGATCAGCAGCGACTGCCCGCCGCAGGAACTTTCATCACTCGAGGATCGGCTCCGGTCGCGATTCCTCTGGGGACTGATCGCCGACATCCAGCCGCCTGACCTTGAGACGAAGATCGCAATCCTCAAGAAGAAAGCAGATGCGGAGCATCTGCCCCTGCCCGACGATGTCGCCCTGTACATCGCCAACCGGATCAAGTCCAACGTCCGGGAACTTGAAGGATCGCTGATCCGGCTGATCGCCTACGCGTCGCTCAAGGGCGAGATGATCTCCCTCCCTCTGGCGCAGGATGTCCTCCACGGCACTCTGAGGCCCGACGAGCAGCCGATCACGATCTATATGGTGCTCAAGTTCGTGGCGAACTACTACGCGTTACGACCTGGCGAGCTCAAGGCCAAGAACAACTCCCGCGCCATAACGGAGCCCCGCCAGATTGCGATGTACCTGAGCAAGCACCTGACCAACGCGTCACTCAAGCAGATCGGACACGCGTTCGGTGGGAAACACCACACGACGGTGCTCCATTCGATCAACAAGGTCGCGGAACGGCGCCGCACGGATCACGCTTTCCACAACCTCCTCCACAGCTTCACCGAGACGTTCAAGTAGCGTCATCCCGCGCATTGGCCGGTCGCCGGCGAACTCTTTCCACAGCCCGTGCGCGCTGCTGATCCTCCGATCTTGTGGACGCTCGCGCGTTCCACATCTCCGCCCTTCCCACGCACCCTCCCGTCAACAGCCCTTGCACGCTCCAAGTGACTGAAAAAAGGAGGTTTAAAAAGGTATCTCACACTTTTCACAGGCCTTCTGATCCTGTATATTTAAAGACATCTCTCCTGATCACAAAACGATAGTGATCGGTCGGATTTTGCTCTCCACTCGAGGTCACGGATTTCCATGGAACTGAGCGTTCGCAAGAGTCATCTTCTGCACGAGCTGCAGCTATGCCAGGGCATCGTCGAGCGCAAGAACACCATTCCGATCCTGTCGAACGTCCTGCTGGAGACGGATGGCGACGACAGCGTCGAGCTGCTTGCGACGGACCTCGACGTGACCCTCCGGACGCGCTGCGAAGCATCTATCGGGCGGGCCGGTTCGGTGACGGTGCCGGCCAAGAAGCTGTTCGAGATCGTCCGTAACCTGCCAGAAACCGAGATCCTGATCCGCGAGGAGTCCAAGGGGACGGTCAGTGTTCAGGCGGAGAACTTTCACTCGAAGCTGCAGACGCTGCCGCGCGAGGATTTTCCGACCTTGCCCGACGTGGCTGAGGATGGCGCCGTGCCGGTCGACCGGGCGGCTTTGCGTGGCATGGTGTCCAAGACGTCTTTCGCGATAACCGGCGAGGATACGCGCTTCTATCTGAACGGCGCCCTGTTCGTCGTCAAGAACGAGGCAATGAGCCTGATCGCGACTGATGGACACCGCCTGGCGTTGGCCGCCGCCAGTCGCGACGCCGAGGCGCCGGCGGTTGGCGAGTTGAGTGCAATCCTCCCGAAGAAAACCCTGAACGAGGTGAATCGGCTCCTGGTGGACGGCGATGGCGACCTCCAGTACAGCATCGGGGAGAGTCATCTCTTCTTTCAGGTCGACGGGCGCCTGCTGATCTCGCGGAACATTGACGCGACGTTCCCGACCTACGAGCGTGTCATTCCGACGAGTAACGACAAGACAGTCGAGATCGACCGCGACCGGCTGACGAGTGCGATCCGCCGGGTCGCCTTGCTGTCCAACGAGCGGTCGCACGCGATGAAGTTCCAGATTACGGCGAAGGCGCGCGCAGACGCGGCGGATGGCGCGCCCGACGGTCCGTCGGCCGAAGTGAGCGCCGAGAGCCCCGAGCATGGCAGGGCGAACGAAATCATTCCGATCGATTACGACGGACCCGATCTCCTGATCTGCTTCAACGCACAGTACGTGCTCGATTTCCTCGGCGTGGTCGAAACGGAGGCGGTGACCCTTGAGTTGAAGGATGAGACCAGCCAGGCGGTCATGCACCCGACCGGCGAAGAGTCAAACTATACCTACGTGATCATGCCGATGCGCGTTTGATGTCTGTTCCCCCCGCCACTGAAGACTCCGCAGCCGCTCGTGAGCTGGCCGGGCCGTCGCCCGATCAGATGACGCCGATCGATCCGGCGGCCTACGGCGCTGACCAGATCAAGGTTCTGGAGGGCCTCGAAGCGGTCCGGAAGCGGCCGGCAATGTACATCGGGTCAACGGGGCCGGACGGCCTCCACCACCTCGTCTACGAGGTCGTGGATAACTCGATCGACGAAGCCCTGGCTGGCCATTGCGACGCGATCGACGTCACCGTGCACATCGACAACTCGATCACGATCGTCGACAACGGCCGCGGCATCCCCGTCGATCGGCATGAGAGCGGCACGTCAGCGGCCGAGGTGGTACTCACGGTGCTGCACGCGGGCGGCAAGTTCGACAACAACAGCTACAAGGTGTCGGGCGGTCTGCATGGCGTCGGCGTCTCGGTCGTCAACGCGCTGGCCGAGTGGCTGGACCTGGAAATCTGGCGCGACGGCCACGTGTACCGCCAAGGCTACGACCGCGGCGGCCCGCGGGCGCCGATCGAGATGACCGGCACCACGAAGCGCCGTGGCACCAAGATTACGTTCAAGCCGGATCCCGAGGTCTTCGAGACCATCGAATTCAGCTACGACACGCTTGCGCACCGGCTTCGTGAACTGGCGTTCCTGAACGCCGGCGTCAAGGTGACGCTGAACGACGAGCGGAGCGGCAAGCGGCGTCAGTTCGAGTACGGCGGAGGCATCCGTTCGTTCGTCGAGTTCCTCAACCAGAACAAGTCGCTGGTGAACGATGCGCCGATTTATATGCAGGGAGAGCGCGACGGCGTGAACGTCGAGCTCGCCATGCAGTGGAACGATGGCTACGCCGAGGCGCTCTACACGTTCGCCAACAACATCAACACCCGTGAAGGCGGCACGCATCTCTCCGGTTTCCGCGGCGCACTCACCCGCACCGTCAATGCGTATGCCAACCGGAACAACCTCGCCAAGGACCTGAGCGACAGCATCAGTGGCGATGACATCCGCGAGGGCCTCGTCGTCGTCATCAGCGTGAAGATTCCGCAACCGCAGTTCGAGGGCCAGACTAAGACGAAGCTGGGGAACACCGAGGTGCGTGGCATCGTCGAAGCCATCGTCAACGACAAGCTGGGAGCGTTCCTCGAAGAGAACCCGGCGGTCGCCAAGCGGGTAGTCAGCAAGGCCATAGACGCGGCCCGGGCCCGCGAGGCGGCCCGAAAGGCGCGCGATCTCGTCCGTCGCAAAGGGGCGCTCGACAGCGGCTCGCTTCCCGGCAAGCTTGCCGATTGCCAGGAGCGCGACCCCGCGCGCAGCGAGATCTGCATCGTCGAGGGGGAATCCGCCGGCGGATCGGCGAAACAGGCCCGCGACCGGCGATTCCAGGCCGTGCTGCCGATCAAGGGCAAGATCCTGAACGTCGAGAAGGCGCGGTTCGACAAGATGCTCGGGAGCGACGAGATCAAGACGATGATCGCCGCGCTCGGCTGCGGCATCGGCAGCGAAGACTTCGACATCTCCAAGCTGCGCTACCACCGCATCGTCATCATGACCGACGCGGATGTGGACGGCTCGCACATCAGGACCCTGCTGCTCACGTTCTTCTACCGCCAGATGCGGGAGCTGATCGAGGCGGGGCACGTCTACATCGCCCAACCCCCGCTGTACCGCGCCAAACGAGGCAAGTCCGAGCACTACATCAAGGACGACCACGAACTGGAGTCTTTCCTGATCAGGCGGGCGAGCGAGGCGCGGACGCTCAGGCTCGACGATTCCGGCGAGTCGCTTTCCGGGCAGCGGCTCGAGGCGACGTTGCGACGTCTGATCGGCTTCCGTCGGCTGCTGGGAGTCGTCGAGCGGTTCGGGCCAAGCCGCGACGTGGTGATCGGACTCCTGCAGCATGGCGCGCGCGACCGGTCGTTCTTCACGGACGCGGCGCGCGTGGACGACCTCGCGGAGGCGTTGGCGACGCCGACACGGAGCACCAGCGTCACGGCCGACGAGGAACATGGCGGCCGACTGCTGGTGATCGAGGAGCGGACGAACGGCTACTCGCGAACATCGACGATCGGCCTGGAGTTCATCGAGGGACCGGAGTACCGGACGCTGCTGTCGCACCACCGCGACATCGCCAATCTGCACGGAACGATGGTGGTCGTCCCGTCTCGTGCCTCGGGCAACGGATCCGTCGCCGCGGACGCCTCGGCGGCGGCAGGCGCCGCCGGCGTGTCGGAGCCGCAGCCCGAGCACCGGGTTGGATCCATCGAGGAGCTGATCGACTACTTCATTGCCGCCGGTAAGCGGGGACTCGCCATCAACCGCTACAAGGGCCTCGGCGAGATGAACCCGGAGCAGCTCTGGGCCACCACCATGGACCCGGAGCACCGGACCCTGCTGCAGGTGCACGCGGAAGATCACGCGGAAGCGGATCAGATGTTCACCACCCTCATGGGCGAGCACGTAGAGCCGCGCAAGAAGTTCATCCAGGATCACGCGCTGGACGTCCGGAACCTCGACGTCTAGCAGTCCGATGTCCGACCTCGACCAGCCGAAACGGATCAACGTCCCGGTCACCATCGAGGACGAAATGCGCCGGTCGTACATGGATTACGCCATGAGCGTGATCATCGGCCGGGCTCTCCCCGACGTGCGGGACGGACTCAAGCCGGCCCACCGCCGCGTCATCTACGGCATGCGGACGATGGGGCTCACGTCGAGCCGCGCCTACCGCAAGTGCGCGAAGATCGTCGGCGAGGTGATGGGGAACTTCCATCCCCACGGCGACAGCAGCATCTACGACACGCTGGTCCGCCTCGCGCAGCCCTTCAACATGCGCTACCCCCTGGTCGACAAGCAGGGGAACTTTGGTTCAGTCGACGGCGATCCCCCGGCCGCGATGCGGTATACGGAGGCCCGGCTCAAGCCCCTCTCCGACGACCTGATGGCGGACATCGACCGCGACACGGTCGACTTCGTCCCGAACTACGACGAGACGACCGAGGAGCCGACAGTTCTGCCGGCGCCCTTCCCGAACCTGCTCGTGAACGGCTCCGACGGGATCGCGGTCGGGATGGCAACCAAAATACCGCCGCACAATCTGCGTGAGGTAGTCGACGGAATCATCTGGGCGGCGCAGCATCCCGAGGCGTCGCGCGAGACGCGCGAGCAGGAACTCCTGCATCGCATTCCCGGTCCTGACTTTCCGACCGGCGGCATCATCATCGGCCGGGCCGGCATCCGCCACGGCTACCTGACCGGTCGCGGATCGGTCGTCGTCCGGGCGCGCACCAGCGTAGAAGCGGCGGGGCGCAAGAAAGACAAGGACGCGATCATCGTCACCGAGATCCCCTATCAGGTGAACAAGTCGCGCCTGCTCGAGAAGATCGCCGATCTGGTCCAGAACAAGACGATCGAGGGCGTATCCGACCTGCGGGATGAATCCGACCGCTCGGGGATGCGCATCGTGATCGAGCTGCGCCGCGGTGAAGTGCCCGAGGTAGTGCTGAACAATCTCTACAAGCACACGCCGCTGCAGACGACGTTCGGCATCAACGCGGTGGCGATTGTCGGGGGGCGGCCTCGGACGCTGGCGTTAATCGACCTGATCGACGAGTTCGTCGACTTCCGGCGCGACGTCGTCCACCGCCGGACCGCGCATGACCTCCGCAAGGCGGAGGCGCGCACGCACATCCTGGAAGGACTCCGGACCGCGCTCGATCACCTCGACGCGATTATCACGTTGATCCGTGCCGCCGCGAGTCCGCCCGAGGCGAAGGCGGCGCTGGTGGCGCAGTACGACCTCAGCGAAACACAGGCCCAGGCGATTCTCGACATGCAACTCCAGCGACTGACCGGTCTGGAGCGGCAGAAGATCCAGGACGAGCTGGCGGAGCTGCGGGAGAAGGTCGAGCAACTGCGCGCAATCCTCCAGGACGAAGCCCTGCTTCTCGATCTCGTGGTCGGTGAACTCCGCAAGATTCAGGACGAGTATGGGGACGATCGCCGCACCGAGATCGCCGAGGACATCGACGGCGAGTTCACCATCGAGGACCTGATCGTCGACGAGGATGTCGTCATCACGGTGAGCAACACCGGCTACGTCAAGCGCACCGCGGTGACCGAGTACCGGAGCCAGCGCCGGGGCGGCAAGGGCAGCATCGGAATGCGCATGCGCGACGAGGACTTCCTGACCCACCTCTTCGTCGCCTCGACGCACGCGTACCTGATGATCTTCTCCGACCGCGGCCGGGTCTACCCGCTCAAGGTCCATCGGATCCCGGAGGTGGGCCGGGACGGCCGGGGCAAGTCGATTGCCAACCTCGTCCCACTCGCCGAAGGGGAACGGGTCGCGGCGCTCGAGACGCTCCGGGATTTCCCGACGGAACCGGGCGAGCGCTTCGTCGTCATGGGGACGCGCCGCGGCGTTGCCAAGCGGATCGATCTGAGCGCGTTTCGCCACGCGCGCCCGGCAGGCGTAATCGCGATGCTGGTCGCCGAGGACGACGCGATCGTCGGCGCCGAGCTGACCGATGGACAAGGACAGATTTTCATCGGCACGCGCAACGGCATGGCGATTCGTTTCGCGCAGGACGATCTGCGGCCGATGGGCCGTGTCGCGGTCGGCGTGCGGGCAATCAAGCTTCGGGACGACGACGAAGTAGTGGCGATGGCGTTGGTCCACGCGCGCGGCACCGTCCTTACCGTCACCGAGAACGGCTACGGCAAGCGAACCGCACTTGACGAATATCGGGTGCAATCTCGTGCGGGAGTCGGTATCATTGGGATCCGTACGGCTGGCCGTAACGGCCCGGTCGTCGGCGTGGCTTTCGTGGACGGTCCGGAGGACGCGGTTCTGCTGATCACACAGCAGGGCAAAGTGCTTCGGATGCGTGCCGAGGACGCCCGGCTGATCGGGCGGGCGACTCAGGGCGTTCGGCTGATCGGCATTGACGCCGAGGATCGCGTCGTGTCGATCGCCAAGTTCGTCAATCGGGCCGGCGTCGAGACGGTCGAGGTCGATGAGCCGGTGGAAGCCGGCGACGCCTCGCGATCCGACGGCGGCGCGGCGGAGGTGGAACTGGAGAAACCGGGAGAGCCCGACGGCGGCAGCGGTTAGAACACCGCGGCGGCGCTGGACGGCGCTGCCGCAAAGATCCAAGGAGGCAGGAGATGTCTCGTTTCATCACGCACACACTCATCGTTACCATGGCCCTGCTGGCCGGCGGAGGGTTGCTGGCCGCGTGCGGAGGCGGCGGCGAGGAGTTGACCATCGTCCGCGGCTTCTTCCAGGCGTCTCGATACCAGGACCGGACCACCTTGGGCAACATGTCGATGGTGTTCTTCAGTCCGGATGAGGACGGCATCGCGTCAAGCCCGAGCGTGGATGCGGTCTCGGAGGTCGACCGCCGTCCGCTCCGGCTGCAGGAACTGCAGGAGGCGTTGACGGAGGTGCAGGCGGCAGAGACCGACTTCCGAGCCGAGAAGAAGCTGTACCAGGACGAGAACGAGGAGACGATCGCGCGCGTCATCGAAGCTCAGCGTGAGGGAGAAGACATCGCCAGCAGCGACGAAGAGGTGCGCGATGTCTGGACGCAGTGGGTGGACGACGAGCGTGAGTTCGCCCGCAAGGTCTCGGACGCGCAGAACGAGTTGAACGAGGAAAGCCGAATCGCCTCGGCGAGTACGTATGACCCTTCGAACCCGATCAACGTGGTCGACTACACCGGCGACCTTCTGACCAAGGACGTCACGGTGACCGCCAACATATCGCTCGACGGATCCGATTCGGAGCGGACGATGGTCTTCACCATGCAGAAGGTGGAGCTGCAGGACGGCGAGGGCCTGATTGACGGCCGCTGGATCATCACCAACATCGAGTAGCGGCCCGGCTTTCCGTAGTAGGGTGCTCTGGCGATCGTCAGCGGACCAGGTTGTTGATCGGGCGGCCAAGCTGTCCTGAGCGGCCGATCACGGCTGTCGCTTCAGGTTGGCGTAGCGCGCCAGCAGTTTCTTCCGTCCGACCGTTGCGAAGCGGACGGTGAGCTTGAGGTCGCCATCCACCGGCTCTACCTGAATCACTTCGCCGCGGCCGAACGTCGGATGCCGCACGCGCGCTCCGCGCGAGATCCCACCGGCTGACTGGTCCTCGTCCGCGTCATCCCACGGCGGCGCGGCCGCGTCCTCGTCGCGGTGCGCCGCAGCTGGCCGGCGCAACGGGTACCGGCGCGGCGACCAGCCGTTGCGGCGGCCCCCGCGGTAGGGCCGGGCGGTGAATGCCGGTTCGACCACATCGACCAGTTCCTGCGGTATCTCGGTCAGGAATCGCGACGGCTCCGTCGACTGATACTCGCCGAACACGCGGCGCCGGGCGGCGCTGGTGAGGATCAGGTAGGACTGGGCCCGGGTCATGCCGACGTAACAGAGACGGCGTTCCTCCTCGATCGCCGCGTCATCGTCGCTCTCGACGGATCGCATGTGCGGAAGCAGTCCATCCTCGAGTCCGGCGATCACCACGAGGGGGAACTCCAGTCCCTTGGCCGCGTGCAGGGACATCAACCAGACTCGCGCGTTCGGCGCGCCCTCCTCCTCGTCGGCTTCGGAAAGCAGCGACAGGCGGTCGACGAAGCCCGACAGGCTGGGGTCGACTTCACGCATCTCGTAATCGGCGGCGGCCGACACCAGTTCCTTGAGATTCTCCAGCCGGGCCTCCGATTCCTCGTTCCGCGCGTCGCGCAGCGCCTGGAGGTAGCCGCTGTCCTCGAGCGTCCGCGACACGGTCTCGGAGGCCGAGGCGCCGCACGCCAGCACCTCCTTTAGCGACAGGATGAGTGTCCGGAACGACGCGAGCACCCGATGCGCGCGCTTCGGGAGGTGGTCGCCGTCGACGGCGCGGCCAATCCGCGCCCAGAGCGAGTGCGGCGATCCGCCGCTACCGCCAGCGTCGTCATCCAGGGGTCCGTCGAACAGCGGCGCCGCGACAGCGGGGGCCGGGGCAACCGCCTCCAGCCGCTCCAGAACGCCCGGGCCTATACCGCGGGCCGGGACGTTGAGGATCCGCCGCAGACTGACGTCGTCGTCCGGGTTGAGGATCAGCTTCAGGTAGGCGAGCGCGTCCTTCACTTCCTTCCGTTCGTAGAAGCGGACGCCGCCGACCATCCGGTACGGAAGCCCGTCGCGGATCAAGACGTCCTCAAGCGCCCGGGATTGCGCGTGGGTCCGGTACAGAACCGCGGCACGGTCGGCGTCGGCGCCGAGCGCGTCGCGCAACCGCCGCAGGATGAAGTCCGCTTCCTCGAGTTCATCCCCCGCCTGGTGGTAAACGACTCGGTCGCCTCCGGCCAGGTGCGCGATCAGGCGCTTGTCCTTGCGCTCTCGGTTCCGGCTGATGACGCCGGTTGCGGCGTCGAGGATCACCTGCGTTGAGCGGTAGTTCCGTTCCAGCAGGACGACGGTGGCGTCGGGAAAGTCCGCCTCGAAGTCGAGGATGTTCCGGATGTCGGCGCCGCGCCAAGCGTAGATGGACTGATCGGGGTCGCCGACGACGCAGAGGTTCCGGTGCTCGGCCGCAAGGTGGCGCACGAGCAGGTACTGTGGCCGGTTCGTGTCCTGGTACTCGTCGATCATCACCTGCCGGAATCGACGTGCGTAGTGGATGCGGGCATCCTCCGATTCGTCGAAGAGCGTCACCGTCCGGAGCAGCAGATCGTCGAAGTCCAGGGCTTGGTTGGCTACGAGCGTCCGCGTGTAGAGCTCGAACACGTCAGCCAGTTGTTCGTCGGCGAAGCTGGCTGCGTCGCGGCGGACGTCCGCCGCGCTCGCCAGCTGGTTCTTGGCGTGGCTGATCCGGGCCAGAAGCGAGCGGCCCGGGGTCACCTTGGGATCGAGACGCAGCTCCTCCATCGCCTGGCGGATGACGTTGAGCTGATCGACGGTGTCGTAGATGACGAAGTCGCGCGACAGCTTGATGCGCGGTCCGTGGCGCCGCAGCACGCGAGCACAGAAGCTGTGAAAGGTCGATACCCAGAGCCGGGGCGCTTCGGAGGCGAGCAGCGCCTCGACGCGCTCGCGCATCTCGTCGGCCGCCTTGTTGGTGAACGTGACGGCCAGCACCTCCTCCGGCGTTACGTAGCCGTTGCCGATCAGGTGGGCGAGCCGGTAGCAGATCACCCGCGTCTTGCCGGATCCGGCGCCGGCCAGGATTAGCAGCGGCCCGTCCCGATGCAGGACGGCGGTCCGCTGCTCCGGGTTGAGCTGATCGAGGAAGTCCAGCGCGGCTACTCCACCGTCACGCTCTTCGCGAGGTTGCGCGGCTGATCCACATCGCACCCGCGCAGGACGCCGATGTGGTAGGCGAGCAACTGCAGCGGTACCGCCATCGGGATCGGCATCAGCAGGGGATGCGTCGCCGGTACCTGGATGAACGCGTCGCGCGCGGGGTCGAGGATGTCGCGGAACGCCTCTTGCGGCGCATCGCTCACCGCGATGACCGCGGCGCCCCGGGTCTTTGCCTCCTGCACGTTCGCCTGCATCTTCTCGAAGACGCGGTCCTGCGGGATCAGCGCCACGACTGGCAGGTGCTCGTCGATCAGCGCGATCGGACCGTGCTTCATCTCACCCGCCGGGTAGCCCTCGGCATGGATGTAGGAGATCTCCTTCAGTTTCAGCGCGCCCTCGAGCGCAATCGGGTAGTTGATGCCGCGGCCGATGTACAGGAAATCGGTCCGCCGGTAGAACCGCTTCGCGATAGCCTCGATCGCGTCGTTCGCCAGAAGCGCATCGCCGACGAGGGCCGGCACGCGCGCGAGCGCGTCCACATGTGCCCGCTCGGTCTCGGCGTCGATCGTGCCGCGCGCCTGGGCCAGGTGCAGCGCCAGCAGATTGAGCGCGATCAGTTGCGCGCTGAACGCCTTCGTCGACGCAACGCCGATCTCCGGACCGGCGTGCGTGTACACCGCGCCGTCTGCCTCTCGAGCCGCCATGCTGCCGACGACGTTGCAGATGGCGATGCTGTTCGCGCCTGCCGTCTTCGCCGCGCGCAGCGCCGCCAGCGTATCGGCGGTCTCACCCGACTGCGTAATCACCACCGCAAGCGTCCGCTCCCCGGCGATCGGCCCGCGATAGCGGTACTCCGAGCCGTAGTCCACCTCGACGCGGATTCGTGCGAGCTGCTCGATCAGGAACTTGCCGACCAGCCCCGCATGCCACGACGTGCCGCAGGCAAGTAGCACGACGTGATCGATCCCGCGGAGGACCGCGTCCGGAATCCCCAGCTCGCCGAGGAAGACACGCCCCTGCTCCTCGGAGACGCGGCCGACCACTGTCTCCTGCAGAGTCATCGGCTGCTCGAGGATCTCCTTCAGCATGAAGTGCTTGTGCCCCGACTTCTCGGCCATCACCGGGTCCCAGTGGATCCGCTGCGTCGCCTTTGACACGGCGGCGCCGGCGAAATCGGTGAACTCGACACCGCCGTGCGTCACGACCGCCATCTCTTCGTCGCCCAGGAAGACGACGTCGCGCGTGTGATTCAGGATGGCGGTGACGTCGGAGGCGATCAGAAACTCGTCCTCGCCAATGCCGACGACGATCGGCGGGCCGTGCCGCACGGCGACGATCTTGTTGGGGTCGTCGGCATGCACGAGCACCATGCCGAAGAGGCCGCGCAGTCTGGCGAGCGCCCGGCGGACGGCCCGGTCGATTCCGTCTCCGCGCAGTTCGCTCTCCACGAGGTGGGCGACCACCTCGGTATCGGTCTCCGTCGCGAACCTGTGCCCTGCCGCCTCGAGTTCGCGCTTCAGCTCGAGGTGGTTCTCGATGATCCCGTTGTGGACCACCACCAGCTTGCCGGTGCAGTCGCGGTGAGGGTGGGCATTCTCCTCGGTGGGGCGTCCGTGGGTGGCCCAGCGGGTGTGGCCGACACCGTAGTCGCCGTCGACCGGCTCGCGCGTGATCGCTTCCTCGAGCCGCGCCAGCTTGCCGGCGCTGCGGCGCACTTCGATGCCGCCGCCACGAACGAGCGCGATGCCGGCGGAGTCGTAGCCGCGGTACTCGAGCCGGCGCAACGCGTCGATCAGGACGGGAACCACCGGCTTGCTGCCGACGTACCCGACGATGCCGCACATGGTGGGTTGGCCGAACCGGTTGATGGTCTGGCCGGTCGCGCTACTCCTTGTCGGTTGCGCCGGCGCCCGCTTTCCTTCGTATCTTATCCGAGCCGCCCGGCTTGATGACCTGCCGGCTTCGCGCGAGGGCGAGGGCGCGGGGCGGGACGTCCTCCGTGACGACGGAACCGGCGCCGACGTAGGCGCCCTTGCCGACGGTGACCGGGGCGACCAATTCGGTCCCGCTGCCGATGAAGACGTCGTCCTCGATGGTCGTCCGGTGCTTTTGCCGGCCGTCGTAGTTGCAGGTGATCGTTCCCGCGCCGATGTTCGCGTTGTCACCCACCGAGGCGTCTCCGACGTAGCTGAGGTGCCCCGCCTTCGCGCCGGCGCCGAGCGAGGCTTCCTTGAGTTCGACGAAGTTGCCGACCCGCGCCCGGACGCCGATCGCGGTGCCGTGGCGGAGATGCGCGAATGGCCCGATCGTCGCCTCGTCCGCCACGGTGGCGCGCACAATGAGCGAGTGATCAAGTACCGTGACGCCTTCGCCGAGCGTGGAGTCGGCAATCCGGACGCCGGCGTGCAGGTCGCACCGCGTACCGATGCGCGTCCGCCCTTCCAGAATCACGTTCGGGTGAATCACGGTGTCGGCGCCCACTTGGACATCGACATCGATGTACGTGGATGCCGGATCGATGATGGTGACGCCTGCCGCCATCAGTTCTTCGTTCTTGCGCTGTCGCATCACGATGCCTGCTTCCGCCAGTTGCGACTGGCTGTTAATGCCACTGATCTCCACCGGGTCGGCGGCAACCGTGCCCACGTCCAGTCCCTGCGCCCGGTATGCCTGCAGTATGGCCGGCAGGTACCGTTCGCGTTTCGGGCCGGCCTCCTCGATCTCGCGAAGCGCGGTGAAGAGAGGCCCGATGTCGAACGCGTAGACGCCCCCGTTTACTTCGCGGATGGCCCTCTGCGCGTCGGTGGCGTCCGCTTCCTCCACCACGCAATCGAACCTCGCGCCGTCGCGGATGATGCGGCCGTAGCCGTAGGGCCGGTCGACCTCGGCGGTCACCATCGTCGCCGCCGACCCCGTGCGTTCATGAGCTTCGACGAGCGCTGCGACCGTCCGGGAACGAATTAGCGGCGCGTCGCCCGAGAGGACGACGGCGGCGCCCCGTGCCCCTCGCAGGACGGGCTCCGCCTGGAGCAGCGCGTGCGCGGTGCCGAGCTGCGGTTCCTGGCGGACGAATCGAATTCCGTTGCGGCAGCCGTTGAGCGCGGCCTGAACCGCCTCCGCGCCGTGCCCCACGACCAGTACCGTCGAGGTCGCGCACAATTGGTCGGCCGCGCGCAGCACATGCTCGATCAGCGAACAGCCCGCCAGTCGATGCAGCACCTTGGGTCGCGCCGACTTCATCCGCGTCCCACGCCCAGCGGCGAGGACGACGACATGCCGGTCGGCCGGATCGATCGACGTCATCGCTCCTCGCCGGGATGATACCCGCGCCCCGTCTCAAGTGCCCCGTAGACCGCGCGCCCGGAAACGCCGTAGCGCGTCGCCAGTGTGCGGATCGCGGCGCGCCGACCCAGCCCGTCTATTTCGGTCAAATGGCCGAATTCAGCGACAAGCACGGCTTCGGCCGGCAACTCCGCGGAGGCCTGCCGGGGCGGCGGCGGCGCGACGATCAGCGTGTACTCGCCGCGCGGCGTCCCAAGCGTGGACGCCAACGCCTCGGAAATAGGGCATACAACATAATTCTCGTGCAGTTTTGTCATCTCGCGGCAAATGGCGATGGTGCGGTCGCCAAGACACGACTGCAAATCGGTCAGCGACGCCCGGATCCTGTGCGGCGCCTCAAAGAACACAACTGGTCGAGCCTCGTCTTCCAGCCGGGCGAACCACTTTTTTCTGGCATTAGACCTAGAGGGCGGAAACCCGGCGAATGTGAAGCTGTCCGTCGCCAGACCGCTCGCCACCAGGGCAGTCAGGATTGCACTGGGTCCGGGGATCGCCTCCACCCGGATCGCCGAGTCGAGGGCGGCGCGGACGAGCCGACGGCCCGGGTCCGAGACCAGGGGCGTGCCAGCGTCACTGACGAGGGCGATGCGGTCGCCTCTCGCGAGATGGTCGAGCAGCACGCCGGTCTTTCTCGCTTCGTTGTGCTCGTGAAAGCTGACGCAGCGGGTGCTGATGCCGTAGTGAGCGAGCAGCCTGGCGGTCCGGCGCGTATCCTCGGCGGCGATCAGATCCGCCTCGGCGAGTGTCCGCACCGCTCGGTAGGTGATGTCTTCAAGGTTGCCGATCGGCGTCGCGACGAGGTGTAGCGTCCCGGGCGGCGGCGCAGAGGGCACGGAACTGCAGGGCGAAAAGGGCGCGTCGCAACGCCGTGGCAACCGCCGGTTACGACAGCGGAGCATTCGTATTGTACCATCAGTGGAGTCGCGGCCGCCTGCCCGTCACCCCCGGTACGCGCTGCGGACGGCATACCGTTCTTTTGTTGACCGATTGCACGTGATGACCCGCCCGAGCACGCCCGAACCGTCGGAACCGCTCGCGCACTTCGTCGAGGATTATCTCGGCTGGCTGCACGGCAACTATCCGACCGAGGCCGCGGTCGACGGCATCCATGCGCATGACGATCTGCTCGAAGATCTGAGCCGGGAGGGGATCGATGCGCGTATCCGGGATCTGGGCGGTTGGGCTCGTCGCCTGGAGGGGATAAGCGAGGAAGCGCTGACGCAGACCGAAGGGCTCGAACGCCGGATGCTCGCCGATCGAATCCGCGCCCGGCTGTTCGAGCTCGAAGAGGTTCGCGACTGGGAGCGCAATCCGCTGGTCTACGCGGACACGCTGGCGACCAGCCTCGCCGCGCAGGTGCTCTTCGCTTACACCGAACTACCGAACCGCGCCCGGCGGGTCGGATCGAAACTGCGTCAGGTGCCGCGGCTCGTGTCGGCGCTGGAACGGAACGTCCAGGAGGCGCCGGGACTGTTCGTCAAGACCGGGATGGAATCGCTCCGGGGTCTGGTCCGCTTCATCGATCACGACCTGCCCCGCGCTTTCCGCGATCTGGACGACCTGCACCTCCTGGGCGACCTTGCCGACGCATCGACCGAGGCGACCGGAGCGCTCGAGGCCTGTCTCGAACGGTTGCGCGCCAGGGCCCCGCAGAGCCGCGCGTCGTTCCGGCTGGGCAGGGATCGGTTCGAGCGGAAGCTCCGGCTCGAAGAGGGAATAGACGTGCCCGCCGATCGACTGCTGCAGGTTGCCCGGCGCGAGCTGGCGGCCACGCAGGAGGAGTTCGCGCGCGTCGCCTCGGAGATCGACAAGGACCCGCGCGAGGCGTGGCGGCAGACGAAGGCGCGGCATCCGTCGGCGGACGAACTGATTCCCGTGGCGGCCGAACAGGTGGAAAAACTCCGGACCTTCCTCGAGCGCAAGCGGATCGTGACCATCCCGCCGCATGCCGGCGTCGTCGTTCGACCGACGCCCGACTTCTACCGCTGGACTTTCGCCAGTCTCTGGACGCCCGGCCCGTTCGAGTCCACCCCCTTGCCGGCGTACTACTACCTGACGAATGTCGACGCTGCCTGGGACGACGCTCGGCAGCAGGCCCACCTGCGCGACATGAACCACGCCGCGCTCTGGTCGATCTCGACGCACGAGGTGTTCCCGGGGCATTTCCTGCACTTCGAGCATCTGCGCCAGGTCGCCGCCCCGCTCCGGAAGTCGAATTACTTCGCCGCGACGTCATTCGTCGAAGGATGGGCTCACTATGCCGAGCAGATGGTGCTCGAGGAGGGCTTCGAGCGTGGCGACCCCGAGATCCGCCTCGGCCAGTTAGCCGAAGCGCTGGTCCGCCTCGCGCGTACGGTCGTCGGGATCCGGTTGCACACGGAAGACCTGTCGGTTGAACAGGGCGTGCGTTTCTTCCGTGATGCCGCGTACCTCGAAGCCGAGAGCGCGCGGGCCGAGGCCGAGCGGGGGACTTACGATCCTTCCTACGTTCTCTATGCGCTCGGCAAGCAGATGCTCCGGAAGCTGCGGGCGGACGTTGCCCACCGCGAGGGCGAAGACTTCACGGTGCAGCGTTTTCACGACGGCCTGCTGGCCCAGGGCAGCATGCCGTTCTGGATGCACCGCGCCCTGATGGCCGCCGACGGCGCGTTGATCGACTAGGGGAGATTCAATCGATGCCGCTCTACGAGTACGAGTGCGAGCATTGTGCTCACCGCTTCGAACGGATTCAGAAGTTCTCGGACCCGCCGCTGGAGAATTGCCCGAAGTGCGACGGCCCGGTTCGCAAGCTGCTGTCGTCGCCGGCGATTCAGTTCAAGGGGTCCGGTTGGTACATCACCGACTACGCCCGCAAGCCCTCGGGGGATCAGGCGGCGGAGACGAAGAAGGAGGAAGCCGCATCGACCACCAGGGAATCCGCGGCCGGATCCTCGGATTCGAAGGCCTCCGACTCCAAGGCCCCCGACAAGGGCAAGACCGAGAGCGGGACGACCGACGCCAAGCCGACGGCCGCGACGGCGACGTAGCTCATTCGGCGTTCCGGATCTCGTCGGCCAGCCACGCCCGCAGTTCGGGCGCCAGATCGGGTCGCCGCAGGGCGACGTGGATGGCCGCCTTCAGGTAGCCCAGCGGGTTTCCCGCGTCATGACGCTTGCCCCAGAGTTCGCACGCGTAGATCGGTCGCTTGCGTGCCAGCCGCCGCAAGCCGTCCGTCAACTGAATCTCTCCGCCGGCGCCCGGCGCCGTCGCCTCCAACTCGTCGAACAGGTCGGGCGTCAGGAGGTACCGCCCGACGATCCCCAGGTTCGACGGCGCGTGTTCCGGCGCCGGCTTCTCCACCAGATCGTTTACGCGCCAGACACTGTCGCGCACCGCGGTCGCCGCGATGATCCCGTACTGCCGCACCGACGCATGCGGGACGCGCTCCACCAGCAGGACCGGTCCGCCGGTTTCCCGGAAAACGTGCAGCATCTGCGCGAGCGCCGGCGGGTCCGCGTCGATGAGGTCGTCGGGCAGCAACACGGCGAACGGCACATCCCCGATGGCGTCGCGCCCGCACAGGACCGCGTGCCCTAGGCCGCGCGGCGCATCCTGCGGCAGCGCCGACACGTCCGCCATCGACGAGAGTTCGCGGGCCATCGCGAGCAGGTCGGCCTTCCCGCGCCTCGCGAGTTCCGCCTCCAGATCGGGAGCCGGAGCAAAGTGCAACGCCGACAACGTGTTGCCCGGATTGGTCACCAGGACGACCTGCCGAATGCCGGACGCGACCGCCTCCTCCACGCCGTACTGAATGATCGGTCGGTCGACCAAAGGCAGCATTTCCTTCGGGACCGCCCGGGTCGCCGGCAACATGCGGGTTCCGAGACCAGCGACCGGCACGAGCAGCGTGGAAACATCGGCGGGGGGCGTCGGCATGGCGCCCGGATCCTAGCAGCCCGTGTCGAAACCCCGCTACCTTCGACCGGCGATGCATCCCGGGCTGCTAGCAGAGAGTCTGGCGGGCGCACGGTAGAATGGCCGCCGATGATCGACCCGGCACTGCTCCGTGACCGTCCCGACGATGTCCGTGGCCGACTCCGGACGCGCGGCGATCACTTCGAGGAGGAACTCGATCGGCTCGTCCAACTCGACGCCGAGCGGCGCGCGATCCTCCCGGTCCTTGAGGCCGCGCGGCATGCGCGCAAGCGGATCGGCGAACAGATCGGCACCGCAAAGCGGGCGGGAGAATCGGCCGACCACCTGGTCGCCGGGGGCCAGGAGCAACGCGCGCTGATAGAGGAGCAGGAAGCGAAGCTGAAGGGGGTGGAACAGGCGCTGCGCGGCGCGTCACTGGCACTCCCCAACCTGCCACACGAGACCGTCCCCGAAGGCGCAACGGAACAGGAAAATCACGAGATCCGGCGCCATGGCGAGCCGACGAGCTTCGATTTCGAGCCGCAGCCGCACTGGGATCTCGGCCCCGCCCTCGGCATCCTCGACTTCGAACGCGCCACCCGCATCGCCGGCGCGCGCTTCGCGGTGCTCTCCGGCGCCGGCGCACGCCTGGCCCGCGCGCTGATCAACTTCATGCTCGACCTTCACACGGCCGAGCATGGCTACACCGAAGTCGAACCGCCGTTCCTCGCAAGCGCGGACGCCTTGACGGGGACCGGGAATCTCCCGAAGTTTGAATCCGACCTGTTCCGGATCGCCGGGGACTGGGATCTCTACCTGATCCCCACCGCCGAAGTGCCCCTCTGCAACCTGCACCGGGGCGAGATCCTCGACGGCCGTGACCTGCCGGTGCGCTACGTCGCGTACACGCCTTGCTTCCGCAGCGAGGCGGGAGCCTACGGCAAGGACGTCCGCGGACTGATCCGCCAGCACCAGTTCGACAAGGTGGAGCTTGTCGCCTACGCCGCACCGGCGCAGTCGTGGGACGTGCACGAAGCGTTGACGCGCCACGCCGAGGAAGTGCTCAAGCGCCTCGGCCTTCCCTACCGGACCGTCCTCCTCTGCACCGGCGACATGGGCTTCGCCGCATCAAAGACCTACGACCTGGAAGTGTGGCTCCCGAGCCAGCAGACCTACCGCGAGATCTCGAGCTGCAGCAACACCGAAGCGTTCCAGGCGCGCCGGGCCGGCATCCGCTTCCGGCGCGACGGCAAGGGCAAGCCGGAGCACGTCCACACCCTCAATGGGTCGGGCGTCGCCGTGGGCCGCGCCCTGGTGGCGATCCTCGAGAACTTCCAGCAGCGGGACGGTTCCGTGGCGGTGCCCGAGGTTCTCCGGCCCTACATGGGCGGGATCTCCGTCATTCGCTCCAGCTAGCGCTGGTCAGCCCCCAAACCGCCAAGTGATCGCCATCTTGAAGCGCCGCCCCTTGGGGTCGTGCGTGAAGCCGTCGTAGGCCTGCTCCACGTTGGCCCACGGCGGCCGCTGGCCGGTGAGGTTGAGCGCGTATAGCGTCAGGTCCATGCCGCTGGCGGGGAAGCGCCAGACGAAGCTCGCGTCCCAGGTGAGGAACGAGTCGATCACGGCCGCCGCCGTGGTGGTGGCGGGGTCTTCGTAGGACGAGATGTAGCTCACGTAGTTCGCGAAGGTGTACGGCCCTGCCGAGTAGGTGGCGGACCAGCGGCTCTTCCAGCGGGGCAGCGGCACCGCGATCGGGTGGCCGAAGTTCAGATACCCTGCCGCTTCCTGCGCGGCGTCCAAGGTCAGGTTGGTGCCTTCCACCAGCAGCGCGCGTGTGTCGTAGGCGAGGGTGTAGGTGGAATCCCAACTGGCCACGAACTGGCCCGGCCCTGCGTCCTGCCGCAGCGCGAGGTGGGTGTCGACGCCCGAGGTGGTAAGCCCCGGCCAGTTGACGAGGTCGAGCTGGATCCGCTCCAGGTTTTGGGCAATGCAGCGGTCGGCCGGCGCGAGATCGGACGCCCGCCCGTCGGGACAGATGATGAACGGCGAAACCGCGTCGCGCGCGGCCGCGTCGCCGCCGTCGTAGAGGCTCGTGACGCCGAGGTAAGGCATCGAGCCGATGACGTTCTCGAAGTCGTAGTGCCAGTAGTCGACGGTCGCCTCAAGGCCGCCTTCGAGGAACAGGACCGCCCCGGCGTTGTAGGTGAATGCCCGCTCCGGCTCGAGATCCGGCCGCCCGAAACGGTCGACTGCCTGGTACGCGCCGGTCACCGGAATCCACTCCAGGGTTGTGAGGGGGCTCGTGTTCAGGTCGTCGAGGGACGGCGTCCGGAAAGTGGTCTGCACCGACCCGCGCAGCGACAGCGAGTAATGCAGGTTCTCCGCCACCTGAAGCCGCATGCCGACCTTCGGATCGAAACTGCTCACGGTGCGGCCGGCGATGTTGTAGAACTCGTAGTTCGCGGCGAGTTGCGTGTCGACACGGGGGCCGATGCCGAGGGCCAGTTCCCCGAAGAGGCGCTGCACCCGCTGGTCCGCGGCATAGGGCCGGTGGATGTTGGTGAAGAGATAGGGTCCGAACCGGTCGCCTACCGCACACCCGAGGTCGCCCGCGACCGGGCAGGGATTCAGCGTAACGTCGCCCGGGTCGTTCGGGTTCCCGTCGGCAGTCATCCCCCGGTACTGGTACCCGACCGCGAAGTCGGCGACGTTCTCGACCAGGTTGCCGCTCAGGGTGGCGTCGGCGACGAAGAGGTCGGTCGTGCTGACCAGGTCCACTTCCTCGTTAAGCCACAGCCGCAACGCCTCGGGGTTGGCGAGCCCGGCGACATAGTCGGGGTTTGCGTTGTTCTCGAAGGGCGAGCCCGGTTGATCGGAGTACTGAATGGCGTTGCTGAACGGGTTGAAGTACATGCAGGGTCCCTGGCCGGCCACCGCGCCGCCAAGCGGCCCGAGGACCATACCTGCGGGAGAGCTCCGGTCCGCCATCACGCCGACGCCGCAGTCGGGGCCACCGTATCCGCGGAAGGCCCGGAAGACCCGATCCGTATAGACGGCCGGGAGGTTGAGGTTGCCGCGGGCGCGGGAATAGGTGACGCCGACGTCCCAGTGGGCGCTGCGCCCGCCCATCGTGACGTCGCCGTCGAGCGAGGCGGCGACCCGCTGGGTCCGAGACTCGCGGCGCAGCCGTCGGCCCGGACCCGAGTTGCCGAACGGGCGGCCGTTGAAGTACCACGGTGCGTCGTCCGCGCAGGCGCTCATTGGATCGGCCTTCGCGTCACCGACGTAGCTGGAACAGAACGCCTGACGGCCAGGGTGGCTGGCTGCCACCTCCATGATGGTCGTGCTGATCAGGGGGAACGGCGGATAGGACGGCGTCGTGTACCACTGCGGGATCACCGCATCGGCCCACAGCGCTTCGACGTGATAGTTGGTCCGGCTGTTCACCGGACCGTTGAGCTCGGCGAAGATGCGCGTCTGATCCTGCTCGTCGATCAGGTTGTCGTAGGGCGCGTAGCGGAACCGGCACGTCCAGCCTTCGTCAATGCCGCCGAAGTCCGTGCAGCGCGGATCGAAGACGTCCGCCGTCCACGCCGCTGGCGCGCCTACCGCGTACGTGCCGGGGTTGCCGATGCTCGACCATCCCCCCCGGGTTCCCGGCGGGTACGCGCTCAGGCGGTCCAGCGCCCACGGGCGATCTGCCATCTGCAGTTCCTGCCTCCCGACCCGTTCCGCGGAAAGGACCGCGCTCGACGAGCCGATCCGGCCGCCCCAGATGCCGGCGATGGTCGTGTCCCCCGCTCCGCTGAACCAGTCGTGCGCGACGTTGAATTCGAAGCCCCGGAAGTCGTTCCGGGTGACGAAGTTGGCGACGCCGCCGACCGCGTCCGAGCCATAGGTGGCCGACGCGCCCTCCTTGAGGACTTCCAGCCTCCCGACGGCGATGGCCGGGATCGTGTTCACGTCGACGAAGCGCCCGCCGATGAGCCGCGCGGGGACCGGCACGTGGCGCCGGCCGTTGATCAGCACGAGGGTGCGCGAGGCGCCGAGGCCGCGCAGGTTGACGTTCGCCACGTTCTCGGTGAGCGTTGCCGGCTGGTTCGAGTTGTACCAACTGTTCCGCTCGCCGACGACACCGTGGCTGACATTGAGGGTCCGGAAGAGATCGACCAGTTGCGTCGCTCCCTGCTGCTCCAGAACGTCGCGGCTGACGACGGTGACCGCACTGGGCATGTTGATGGCCGGCGCCTCGATGGCGGTGCCGGTCACGGCGACGGTCACCTCCTCGAACAGCCCGCCGAGCGCCAGGCTGACATCGAGCATTGCCGAGCCCCCCGCGGTCAGTTCGACCGCCCGTTCCGCGCGCTCGAAACCGGGGAGGACAAACGTCACCGCGTAGCTTCCGGGAGGAAGCGCCGCGAGCGCATAGCGACCGTCGGCGTCGGTCACGGTCAAGCGCGCGGCTGCCGCCGTCTCGGCGGAGGCCTCAACGGTCACGCCCGGCAAGACTCCGCCCGTGTCGTCGGTGACGGTTCCCGTGATCTCGCCGTCCTGTGCGGCGACGGTCACTGGCAACGCGAGCAGGCATACCGCCAGGTGTACTGCCAAAGGGAGAGCCTTCATCGTCTTCCTCGCTTGGGGTGGGGTGCGGATGCCGACAGCGGTACGGCTAGTCATGCTGTGTTGGCATGGTACTATACCTGCCGGGAACAGCCGTTGGCCTCGGATCCGCGGCCGAACGAGGTCGCGCAGCACGGCGGATTGCAAGCAGGGGAGCTCCGGTCTTCCCGGAGCGAAACGGGGTGACGCGATGCGGACAACAGTCGCGCGTTGGTGGTTCGTGTGGTCGTTCGTTGCGGTTGCGACGGCCGGCATGGTGTCGGGCTGCGGTTTTCAGGCCGCGCCGATCGCGGTCGAGGAAGATGCGGTCCGCGATCTTGCAGCGGTTAGCCCGGGCGAGGTAGGCGTTTCCGGCGAGCGGCTCGACCGGCTTGCGGCGGGGATGCAGGGGATGGTCGATGACGGGCGTCTCGCCGGCGTGGTGACGCTGATGGCGCGCGGCGGCAAGCTCGTCCACGCGCACGTCGCCGGAGTTCAGGATCTGGAGAACGGCGCCCCCATGGAACGCGACTCGATTTTTCGGATCTACTCCATGACCAAGCCGATCACCGGCGTCGCCCTGATGATGCTGTACGAAGAAGGCAAGTGGCGGCTCAACGATCCCGTCTCACGCTACATTCCGGGGTTCGCCGATCTGCAGGTGCACGACGGCGACAACGCCGACGGTTCGCCCCGGCTGGTGGATGCCGAGCGCCCGATGACGATGGCCGAGTTGATGTCGCATTCCGGCGGCCTCGCCTATGGTCTCGGGACCGCGAACCACGTTGACCGGCTGTACCGGGAGGAGCGGGTGCTGAACGCGGACGCGCCGCTCCAGACCATGATCGACAAGCTGTCCGACCTTCCGCTCCTCGCGCAACCGGGCACGCGCTGGTACTACAGCATCGGCGTCGATGTGCAGGGTTATCTGGTCGAGCAACTCGCCGGCCAGCCGTTCGCGGAGTTCCTCCAGGAACGGATCTTCGACCCGCTCGACATGGTCGACACCGCGTTCTATGTGCCCGAGGAGAAGCTCTCACGCGTGGCGGTCATCTACGGTGATGGTGACGATGGAGGTCTCGCGCCTGTCGACATGGGCCCGACGCGGACGTCCATGCCGGCCGGACCGTCGGGTGGCGGCGGGCTCTGGGGAACCGCCGGTGACTACCTGCGCTTTACCCAGATGCTGCTCAACGGGGGCGAGCTGGACGGAGTTCGCCTGCTCGCCCCGCGCACGGTCGAACTGATGCGCACGAATTTCCTCTCGCCCGAGGCGCTGCCGACCATGCGTCCGGGGCAGGGCTTCGGCCTCGACTTCGCGACCGTTCACGATCCCGCCGCGGCGGGCGAGCCGTACGGCGCGGGTTCGTACTACTGGGGCGGTGCGGCGGGCACATGGTTCTGGATCGATCCGAAGACCGACCTGACGTTCGTCGGGATGATCCAGCACCGCGGCGCGGCGGTCGGCCGGGTCCAGGGAATCTCGCGGAATCTGGCCTACCAGGCGATCATCCACTAGAAGGGCTCAGCGAATGCGCGCCCCGGGGCGTGGCCCGCGGGCTCAGGCCTGCTCGCGGATGGCCTCGCGCGCGTCGAGAATGTCCCGGACGAGCCGCTCCACGTCCTTCTCGTCGATGAACGGGGAGAGGATGAAGCTCTTCAGGCCCACCGTCGGCTCACCGTAGTCGGTCAGCCGATAGTTGTCGGTCATCGAGATATGAACCCCCTCGCCCCGCATCGCGCGGTCGTAGAGGTAGCGGTAGAGCCGCCGGTTGTAATCGTTGTGGCGCAGCAGCTCTTCCCGCGCGGCAGGGTCGGTGCGCTCCCGATCCTTGATCGTCCAGGTGTCCACGCCGTCGGGATAGACCCGGAACACCGTCACCGTCCCGACGCCGTCGTCGTTGAGCACAGTGGTTGAGTCGTGTCCCTCCAGATGCTCGCGCAGCGCCTCGGCCATCTCGACGAGGTGGCCGAGGAGAACCCGCAGGCCAGTCCGTCCGAACAGTCGCAGGTTGGCATAGGCGGCGAGCACGCCGGATCCGCCGCGCGAGGTCTCCAGGGTGTAGACGCCGGGATGCCGCTCGCCGCTCTGGAACAGGTACGGCATCTGCTCCCGGCCGCGCACCAGAAGCTGCATGTCGGCCCGGTTGCGGACGAGGAGCAGGCTCGAGACGTACGGCGCGAAGCCCGTCTTGTGAAAATCGATGCCGACTGAGTCGGCCCGGTGCAGCCTCGAGAAGCGCCGGCGGGCGGACGCGAGAGCCCGCACCGTGCGGGGACGGAACCCGAGCGGGTTGTCCTCGAAGTCGTAGTCGTTGAACACCGACCACGCCCAGCCGATCACGGCATCGGCATGGATGTGCGGCGTGTAGTCGAGGTCGTAGTCCTCGACCAGCCGGTCGCGCAGATCGGCGATGGCGTCGAGGTCGTCGATCCCGAACGCATCGGTGGTGCCCATCGTCGCCACCAGGGCGACAATGCGCCGTCCCTGGTCGAGCAGGTCCCGGCAGGCCTTCTCCAGAAGATCGATGCGGATGTCGTTCGTCAGATGCGTCGGCACCTGAACGACGTTCGCTTCGCCCAGGCCCAGCCAGCCCGCCACGTTCAGGCGGCAGTAGTGGCTCTGGCCCGACGCCAGAAGCGCGCCTCCGGCCGGCACGCCGGTGTCCATCGCGTCAGGAAACGCCTTCTCGATGCCGAGTTTCGCGCCATAGAGCACGGTCCCGGTCCCGCCGAAAGTGAACACGCCGGCCGCCTGCTCAGGGTCGTAACCGATCAACCGCGACGCCATGGCCGCGACCGCAGCCTCGGTCAGCATGAGGCCGAACGACGTGTCGTCGGAGACGAGATTCGGGTTGTAGATGGCGGGCAGCAGCGAGCCGATGACGCTCGGGATCGAAGGGGGCGGGACTACGTTGATCTGCGTGCGGGGATGGCCCCAGATCGGCATCCCTTCCAGTTGGCGCACCAGCAGGCGCGCCACCTCTTCCACGCTGCGCCCCTCGTCGGCCAGTTCGGCCTGCTCGGCGGGCTCGTAGTCCAGCGCCCGCGGGCGGCCGAGCAGTGGAACCTCGGACTTGAGGTCGTCCACCGCATCGAGCGCGCGCAGGATGGAAAAGACGAAATACGCGTCGTGCATACGATCCGAGACCGGGGCGGGAAAGGTGTCTCGGATCCGGGCCAGATGCTCGCGGTAGCGGGGCTCCTTCACGAAGGGCGTCCTGATCCCATTCTATTCCCAGCTACCGTCGTCCGGAGACTTGGCATAATGGTGCGCCGTAGTCGAGGGACGGATGGAACGCTCGAAAATGCGCGTGGGCGTAGCGGTGGTGCTGGCCGTAGCGGTCGCGGCCGGCGAGGGGAGCGTATCCGTGGGCTTTGCGCAGGGGACGTCGTTCGAGCGCCTGCCTACTGCCCGACTCGACGTCACGCCGCCATCCGGGCGTGTGAGCGGCGCCCCGGGCAGCATGGTGATCCGCCGGACAACGTGCGGCGACCTGCCCATCGACGAAGTCCGCCGCCGCATCGTGGATATCGCCGTGCAGGAATGGGCGTTCTTCGGATTCACCGTCGTGGACCAGACGAGGATCGACGCCTCTGGGCGGTCGACACGACGCTCCTGGCGCCGCTGGCGGCCGAGTCCCGCCGAATCCACCCGGGTTGCCGATTCGATTGCTGGCTACTGGGCCGTGACGCCGCAGGGTAGCTGGATACTCAACGCGCAGAACGGCATCTGGAACGGACCGGCCGGCGTTGCGGCGAGGTGGCGGTATCCGTGGTCGGCGGCCTTCGTGTCCTGGGTGATGTGCGAAGCCGGTCTCGGCGACGCGAGTCGATTCAAGCGCGCGGTGGCGCACCACACGTACATCGACCAGGCCATCCGGGCGCGTGCCTCCGACGAGACGCCAGCTGGTTTTGCGGCATACGACATTGGCGCGATGGCGATTGCGCCCGGCGATCTGTTGTGCAGCGCTCGGCGGCCGGCCTATCGATCGATTGCCGAAAGGCGCCGCCAGATGGGAGCCGGCGCCCGTACGCACTGCGACATCGTGGTGAAGCTCGACCCCGCCCGCGATCGTATCCTCGCCATCGGAGGCAATGTGCGGGGGAGGGTGAGTCTGAAGCTCTTGCCGGCGGCCCGTGAGCCCGGCAAGCACCTGCGTCCTGTCGGCGGCTCGCGTCCCCTGTTCGCCCACCTGAAATCGCGTGCGGCGCCGATCGGGGCGGATGCGTTCGAGCGCACGCCGACGATGCGGGCGCTGGTTTGCGCGGCCGAACTGCCGGTCCGGGCCAGGCTCACGGCCGAGCACCTGTTACCTGATGGCGCCCGGGCCTCCCGGTGCTGACGGCGCACCAGCCCGTCCCCAGAGGCCGACTAGTTCCCGAATGCGTACCGGAAACGCACGCCGGCGCGTCGCGGCGCGAGCACGTTGGCAAAGTAGCGGCGCGACAGGAAGCCGTCGTCCGTGAGGCCGATCTTGCCGGGTGTCAGGCGCACGCCGGTCACCGCGTACTCGTCAAGCAGATTCTCCGCGTAGAACGTCAACCTCCAGTCCCCGCGCGCTATCGACGCCGACAGGTTGTGGAGGTCGTACGCAGGCAGCGCCTCGCCGCCCGCGCGCAGCCCGATCCGGGTGAAGACGTCGCCGACATAGGTATAGCCGTACAGCAGTTCGACCGCGGTGCCGCTACCCAGCAGTGTCGCGTACGACGCGAGCAGGCTTCCCTGATTCCGCGGCGCGCCTGACAGTCGGTCGCCTTCGAAAGCGTCTGCCCCGCCGTCCAGCAGCCCGGGAGAATCCTGGCTCAGCTTCGCGTCGGTGAACGACCACGATCCACGGAAGCGCAACGCGCTCGTCAAGCCCGCGTTCGCGGCCAGCTCGACGCCGCGGCTGACGGCGGCGCCGCCGTTCAGTGTGATCGGTTCTGCGCTGAACGGCGTGAGCCCGGCCACCTGAATGTCCTCCCAGTCGACGTGAAACAGGGTCCCGCTGAGAGTGAACCGCTCGTTGTCCCACGAGCGCCGCACCCCCACCTCGTAGTTGCTGGTCGTGTCGGGCCGGATCAGCGCCTGATCGGCGTAAATGCAGCCGGACTGGGGCGGGTCGTTGGCCGGATCGTCGTCCGTCAGCAAAGCGATCTCGTCCTCGTTGCACACCCGGAAGTTGTTGCCGCCGCCGATCCGGTAGCCCTCGGACCGGGCGAAGTAGACGTTCGTCGCGTCGTTGATGCGGTAGCGGACGCTTGCCTTTAGCAGCATGCCGCTGTCGTCGGACGCGAAGTCCGTGAACGGCGAGTTGTACAGCGGGGTATACGGAAACTCCGTGAGGTTGCCGGTCTCGATGCGGTAGCCGAACCAGCGGCCGCCGCCGGTCAGCCGCCACCGCTCGCCGAGGTCACGTGAGATTTCCCCGAACAGCGCGCGCTCCCGGACGTCCTGTACGCCCAGGCTGTAGTACTCGACCGGCTCGCTCACAGCACGCCCGCTGAGGATCGGCGTGACGCCGGAGAATCCGGTCAGCCCGGGAGCGAACTCGTGGCTCGTGCCGCGGCTCTCGTAGTCATTGAAGAAGCCGCCGCCGACCCAGTGCCACGGCCCATCGCCGGTGGAGACGAGGCGCGATTCCCAGTTGAACCGCTCCTCGCGGCTCTCTTCCCGCGTGTAGGCGCTGAAGGCGCGAAAGCTGGACGTCAGATCGCCGGCAGAGACGGAAGGGTCGATCGCCTGCGCCCGCGCCAGGGCCGGGAACCGGCTGGGCAGCAGCCCCGCGATGCCGAACTCCTGGATTAGCAGGTCGGTCTGGTCCCGTTGCCCCAGCGCTTCAAACTGCGAATAGCCGGCGGCTATCGTCAGTTGCGCAACACCCAGCTCCCAGTTCAGTTCGAGGCTCAGCAGCTCGTTCCTGCGATCGTTCGGTTCGAGGTAGCGGTGGGCAGCGGCGTAGCGCCCGGTTTCGAAGGCGCGGGCGTGGTTGATCTGCCGCGCGCCCACGCGCTGATCCTGCAGGTGGTACGCCAGGAGCGCCGAGAAGTTGGGCCCAGCCTGCCACAGCAGCGAGAGTCGGGCTGACAGGGTCTCTTCGGTGTTCGCATCCGGCTGCCGCCGAAGGTTCGCCGCAACCACCTCGGGATTGGCCAGGTCCGGCTCCGGCTCGGAGACACCCGGCGTCTGGATGAGATAGTCGTAGTCGATGAACCCTGGGTCCGAGTACCGATCAACCGAACCGCGGATCGCCAGCCGGTTCGCCACGAGCGGGAGGTTGAACGTAAGACCAGCATCGGAACCGGCCGCCGCGCTGTGCGAAAGGCCGAACAGGTCTCCCCGGACTTCGAAGGTGCGCCGCGCGGTATCCGGCCGCCGCGGGAGATAGCGCACGGCTCCCGCCAGGGTTCCCGCGCCATAGAGCGTCCCCTGGGGTCCAAGCAGCACCTCCACCCGCTCGACATCGTGCAGCCGAAGGTCGACGGCGAGAGGAATGTCACCCAGGTACGTGGCTACGCCGTTGTTGTAGTTGTTGCCCGCCTGTTCCGATGCGTTAATCGCATCGGTGTGGAGGCCGCGCACGATCACGACGTTGCTCCCGCGCGCGCCCTGATCCACGACGGTCAGGCCGGGCGTCCAGCGCGCCAGCTCCGTCAGATTCCCGATGGCCCGCCGCTCGATGTCCGCGCCGGTCACCGCGGAAATGCTCATCGGTACTTGCTGGAGCGGTTCCTCGATCCGTGTCGCGGTGACCACCACGGCTTCGTCGAAGGTGGCGAGCCGTAGCGTTATGGGCGGCAACGCGACCGGATCGGCGGCAACTGCGATGGCGTCCGTCGTCACTTCTCCGAAACCGCTGAGGAACGCCGTGACCGTGTACGTGCCTGACGCCAAGCCCTGGAACGCGAACCGGCCCGTCGCGTCGGTGAGGATTTCCTGCGAAACGCCCGGCCCGCCGCGCAATGTCACGGCAACGCCGGGCAGAACGGCGCCGGTCTCGTCGGCGACGATGCCGCTGACCGCCGCCGATTGTGCGGCGGCGAGCGGCGCGGCGATGGTGAACCCGAGAAGCGCGACGCCGAGACTCGCCAGAAGAGTCCGGGAACGGCGGGTCAGCCGCCGAAGTGACGGGAAACCAGCCATAGCGCCGCGAGAACCACGACCTGGACGACTACTACCGCAAGGTAGGTGCGCTTCACGCGTGGAGTATATGCACAGAAGCCCCAGCCCGACGGCGAGAAGGGAGGGCGCGACTAGCACTCGATGATGCTGACCGGCACACTGACGGCATGCATCGCCAGTCCGCCGCGGGAGGTTTCCTTGTACTTCTCCTGCATGTCGCGGCCGGTGTCCCGCATCGTCCGGATGACCTTGTCGAGAGAGACGAAGTGCCGCCCCGTGCCGCGCAGGGCCAGGCGCGAAGCGTTGATCGCTTCCACCGACGCCATGGCGTTGCGTTCGATGCACGGGATCTGCACCAGGCCGGCCACCGGGTCGCAGGTCAGGCCGAGATTGTGCTCCATCCCGATCTCGGCGGCGTTCTCGACCTGGGCGGGCGAGCCGCCGAGCACCTCGGTCAGCGCGCCGGCGGCCATCGAGCAGGCGGACCCTACCTCGCCCTGGCAGCCCACCTCGGCTCCGCTGATCGAGGCATTCGCCTTGAACAGGAGGCCGATCCCGCCGGCAGTCAGCAGAAACCGGACGACGCCGTCGTCGTTCGCTCCGTCACAGAACCGGGCGTAGTAGTGCAGCACGGCGGGGATGATCCCCGCCGCCCCGTTCGTCGGGGCGGTAACGACGCGGCCGCCCATCGCGTTCTCCTCGTTCACCGCCAGAGCGAACAGATTCACCCAGTCAATGACGGCCAGGGGATCGTGGCGCGCGGCGTCCGGCTGACTGTTCAGTTGCCGGTACAGCGTGGCTGCCCGCCGCTCCAGCTTCAGGCCGGGCAACTGCCCGTGGTTCTCGCAGCCCCGCCGCACGCACTGCTGCATCGCTTCCCAGATCCGCAGCAGGCCGGCTCGCACCTCCGCTTCCGGCCGCCAGGCGCACTCGTTGCGCAACATCACGTCGCTGATTGCCAGCCGGTGGTGGCCGCACAGCGCGAGCAACTCCCGGCCCGTGCTGAACGGCAGCGGGAGCGAAGTGTCGCGCTCGGTGAGCACCGCCTGCCCATCAGCGTCCGCGGTTGCCACGAAACCGCCGCCGACGGAGTAGTAGATTCGTTCCTCGACGACGTCGGGGCCCGCGAACGCGACGAAGCGCATGCCGTTCGGGTGCCCGGGGAGGCTCCCACGCCGTTCGAACACGAGGTCTGTCTCCGTGTCGAAGTCGATCGCTTGGCGGCCGAGCAGGGTCAGGCGCCGGTTCTGGTTGATCGTGGCGATCCGGGCCGGGATCCGGTCGATGTCGGTCTGCTCGGCGGTTTCCCCTTCCAGTCCGAGCATCAACGCCTTGTGGCTGCCATGGCCGCGACCGGTCGCGGCGAGCGAGCCGAACAGTTGCACCTGGACGCGCGTGACCCGCTGCAGGCTGCCGGCCGCCTCCAGCTCCAGCCCGAACTGTCGCGCCGCCCGCATCGGTCCGACGGTGTGGGAACTCGACGGGCCGATCCCGATGGTGAAGAGGTCGAAAACGCTGACGGCCATGTGACCGGACGTCCTCTTTCCGTTATAGCACCGTGCGGCGGGTGAGGTGCGGGAACGGGGCAGATCAGGACAGCCGGGGTCTAAGGCTGCCAGAAGATCGAGATAGAGGAAGAGGCTGCTATGTCCAGAAGCGCACTCGTCTTGCTGATTGCAATCTGGTGTGGATCCCTGCTGGCTGTGGCGAGCTGGGCCGGTGCGCAGTGGTCGCGGCCATGGGCGCCGCTTACGGAGCCCGTCGTATTGACGGGTGAGGAAGTCGGGTTCAGGGTTCACGGGATGCACGGAGACAAGCCGATGGGGGTAATCGTCCTCCGTGTGAACGGTGAATGGTTGGAGGCGGAGCTCGGAACGGCTCCGGGCAACGTGCTTCCTCCACAGCCGGCGCCTCCTGCTCCGCCTCCGGCGCCTTCGCCCCCGCCGCGGTAGCCGCCTGGGCCGCTAAGCTGCGCGGTTGGATCGTCCGGCGCGCCGCCAGTTCAGAACCGGACGCTGAGCCCCACCTGGCCGCGGCGCGTATCGCCGAGGCCGCTGCGTAGTGCGCCGTCGAAGTTGAAGAGCAACGATCCGTGCGCGCTGTCGAGGAAGTTGTCGGCGTTCGTCAGGTTGAACACCTCGACTAGCGGCTCTACGACGGCGCCGTTGCGAAGCGTGAAGCGCCGGGAGAACCGGATGTCCCAGGTGAAGAACGCGTTGTCGCGCCGCAGCGTGTTGCGCGTGAGAATGGTGCCGTCCGCACAAATGCGGTCCGACGGCTGTGCCGCCCGCATGCCCCGGTTGGCGCAGGACTCGGAGGCAGGCGAGGCGGAGAGGTAGCGGACCACGTTGTTGAGCTGCAGGTCACCCGGGAGGGCAATAAGCAGGTAGCCGCTCACCTGGTGTCGACGGTCACGATCCGACCATCCGTATTCCGGCGCGAGGTTGCTGGCGTCGGCGTACCGCAGGGTGAACGGATCGCGCTCGTTGTCGTCGTCCGAGCGGTCGAAGGCGAGCGTGTAGTGGGTCTCGAAAGTGACCGGCCGGCTGCGCACCGCGCCGCGCCCGCGCAGTCCGAGGGTGAGGGCGGAATACCGCGAGCGCGCGCTGCTCTCGGCGACGGTCAGCGCGTTGATGCCGCCTCCGGAGGGATGGGTGCCTAGCCCGAACGGGGAGCCGAAGGCCGGATCGTTCCGGTTCACGAACCGGAACAGGTGGTCGGTCCTCGCGTGGATGAACGTGGCGCTTGCCGCGACGCCGCGGCCCAGATCCCGGTCCACGCCGGTGCTGAACGACCAGGTGCGCGGCAGCTCGAAGTCGCGATCGGCAACCTGGATGTCCGGCAGGAACGGGGGTGTCGTGGAAGCGTCGATGAGATGGTCGATGGAAGGCACGGGGCCGAGTACCGGAGCGTCGGCGCTGCTGCGGAACAGAGTCTGCTGAAAGGCGCCATTGGTCGACCGGTGCTGCGCGAAAACGAGCATCGGGATCCGCGCCACATAGGATCCGGCATTTCCACGCACTACCGTCCGGCCATCGCCGGCAACGTCCCAGGCTACGCCGGCGCGCGGCTGGAAGTTGTCGAAGTCGTCAGGAATCCGGCCATCGGACGGAAAGCGTGGGTCGTCGAGGTACGGCGCGAAGAAAGCGTCCTGCGGTTCGACGAAGACCTTCGGGTGCCAGGTGCCTTCCCAGCGGAGCCCGAGGTCCAGAGTCACGCGGTCGTGCGGCTGCCAGGTGTCCTGAATGAACACGCCCAGTTCCTGCGTATCAAGCGCCTGCGCCCCGAGCTGGTTCGAAGGAATTCCAGGCACGGTCACGGCTTGCAGGTAAAGGAGCACAGGGCCTGCCACGTCCGCCCCCGGCGCGCAGACGCCCAGGGCGCTGGACGATCCGTCGGAGCAGGTGACGTAGTGGTTGCCGTGCGTCACAAAGTCGATGAAGCCGTCGACCGAATCGAAGATGTAGCGGCCGTTCGCCAGCCCGACGAACTGCTGCTCCGCGTGGGTCCGGTTGTACTCGAACCCCGCCTTGAAGAGATGACTGCCGGCGGCGAACGAGAGGTTGTCGACCACCTGAAGCCGGGTGTCGAAGTAGGGATCGACGGGAAGGAAGAACGGCAGCCCGATCCGAAAGCCGTCGGCGAAGTCCATCGAGATGTCTGGGAACGGCCGCCCGCCCAGCCGGTCGAATTGTGGCGGGCCGGCAGTCCGCGCGCCGCGCAGCACCGGGCCGTCGTACCGCCGTGGCCGGTCCTCCCGTGCCCATTGGATGCGGAACTCGTTGGAGAGCGCGTTGGTTAGCAGGGAGCGGAGGCTGCCGTTGAGGGCGTGTGAGTACCCGCCTTCGATCCCGTTGGCCGACGCTCCCCAGGCGTCGACGTCGAACGTGCCGTTCACCTGCTCCGCCCACGTGTAGTTGTACTTGACGGAGGCCTGGTGCCGGCCGTCCAGGTTCAGGTCCACCTTGGCGAGGAGCGACCGCGCGTCGTCGGTGCGCCGAATCGGCCCGAACTCGCCGTCGAACAGGCCCGGCCAACGTGTCTGGAGGAACTGATCGAGCCGTTCCAGGTTCGCCCGGTTCACCACATGGCGGGTTGACTGCTTGGTTTCGTCGGACTCCTGCTGGTCATACGCAACGAAAAAGAAGGCCCGGTCGCGGACGAGCGGACCGCCCAGCGTAGCGCCCGCCTGGTTGCGGCCGAAATCGGGTTTCTCACCGCCGCGCGCAGCCGGAAAGGGCGCCGCGATCTCGTCCCACTGGCCGTAATAGTGGGCCGAGCCCGTCAACACGTTGGTTCCCGATTTCGTGATTACGTTGACGAACCCGCCCGCGGAGCGGCCGTACTCCGCCGTCGCACCCTGGTTCACCACCACCAGGTCCTCGATGGCGTCCTGATTGAAGGTGAAGGCGGGCCGCTGCCCGCCGCGCTGCTCCCCGAAGAAGGGGTTGTTGAAGTCGGCGCCGTCGACGATGAAGTTGTTGAAGATGCCGCGCTGCCCCGCGATGTTGAGCTCGTCGCCGTCCGGCCCCTGCGAGATGGAAGTGCCGGGCGTGAGCAGTGTCAGGTTCAGGAAGTTGCGGCCGTTGCTCGGCAGCCCGTCCACCACGTCTTCCCGAATCCGCTGCGAGCGCGTGACGTCCGTCGTGTCGACGGGCGACGGCAGCTTGCTGACGACGGTCACCGTCTCCGCCGCCACGACGCGCAGCTCCACCTCCAGGTCGAGCGTCTCGCCCACACGGAGAACCGCGCCCTCGATTCGCTCCGTGCCGAATCCCGCGGTGGCCGGCGCCACCGTCAGGTCGTAGGCTCCCGGCGGCAGCAGCGTACGCACGAACGTCCCAGAGCCGGAGGTCACCACCGTCGTCACCAGGTCCGTGTCCCGGTTCTGGATGACGATCACCGCGGCGGGCACGGGGTCGCCCGCCGGATCGCTGACAGTGCCCCGGATGATCCCGGTCGTCGTCCCCGCCTGCGCGGCCAAGTGCGCCGCGTTCAGAGCGAGAACGCTAGCCAGCAGTACCGACAGGGTGACGTGGTGTTGCCGCATGCGGACCGGAATCGGTCACCCCAGTATCGCAGACCAGGACTTCGGCCGCACTGCGATTGAAACGCGGTGATGGCCGTCGACCCCCGCTTGGATGTCGAGATCGTGGCCGAGGGACCGCGAGGCCGCTCCGGCATGCGCTATGATGCCGGTTTGTCCGTTCGTGGGACCTCGGCCGGTTGCGCCCACGTTAGCCTCAGCACACGATGAGACCGACAGGAACGCTCGTGCTCGCGCTCGCGGTGGCCAGCGCCCTCGGCGGCGCCGATCTGGCAGCGCAGCGCGCCTCGGAGCGGCGGGTCGCCAACCCGGGCGAGACGCAGTTCGACGTGCAGTTGCTGCGGCCGTCGGGCGGACCCGTGGTGCCCATCTTCGAGGGGTGGTACCGGAACCCTGACGGCACGTTCGAGCTGTCGTTCGGCTACTTCAACGTGAACACCAAGGAAACCCTGGAGATCCCGCTGGGGCCCGAGAACTTCATCGCGCCAGCCGAGTTCGACGGCGGCCAGCCGACGCGGTTCGAGCCGGTCCCGGAAAGCGACCGGCGCCACTGGGGCGCTTTCACGGTGACGGTGCCGGCGGATTTCGGCGATCGCGACGTGGTCTGGACGCTGCACGTCCGCGGGCAGACGCTTTCGGTGCCGGGGCGGCTGACCAGCCCCGCCTATGAGTTGGCCGGTTGGGAGTTTCCGGGACGGTCGACCGTGTCACCGCTGCTGCGTTTCGCGCTGGACGGACCGGCTGGTCGCGGGCCCAGGGGGATTACCGGCAAGCGCCTCCAGGCGAAGGCGGGAGCGCCGCTCGATCTCGGCGCCTGGGTGGCTCGCGACGCCGCGGCCGCCGAGGACGAACGTCCCATCAACGTCAAGTGGTTCAAGCACCAGGGCCCGGGTGACGTCACGTTCGTCGAACGGACCGCCGAGGTCGAGCCGGACGCTTGGGCACAGGAGGGTGGGGCGAAGGTCACTGCCACGGCGACTTTCGCCGAACCTGGCGACTATCTGCTACGGGTGCTTGCGTTCAACGTGATCCGGGAGTTCGAGTTCCAGTGCTGCTGGACCAACGGGTTCCTGCCGGTTACCGTAGTTCCGTGACCGCCGATCGGAGCTGGCAGGGGGAGAAGACGCTCATGGCGAAGTCGGACAGATTGATTGGCTGGCGCGGAAGTCTCGGCGCAGGGCTGGCCGTGGCGCTGCTGCTCGCGGGCGCCGGCGGGGCTCTCGCGCAGTCCGGCGGCACGGGCGCGCCGTCGGCGGCCGACGCGCAGCCCACATTCAGCCGGGACGTCGCGCCCATCCTGCAACGCTCGTGCCAGCAGTGTCACCAGCCCACCGGCATCGGGCCGATGTCGCTGCTCACCTATCGGGAAGCGCGTCCCTGGGCGCGCAGCATCCGGGACCGGGTGGAGAGACGCCTGATGCCCCCCTGGCACCTCGACCAGACCGTGGGCATCCAGGCCTTCAAGAACGACATCTCCCTGACCGAGGACGAGATCGGCACTATTGTCCGATGGGTGGATGCGGGAGCGCCGGAGGGTGATCCGGCCGACCTGCCGGAACCGCTGGAGTTCCCGCCGGCCGACGTCTGGGAGGTGCAGGCCGTGCTTGGCCGTCCGCCGGACTTCATCGTTCGGTCGACGCCCTACACCGTGGTGGCCAACGGACAGGATCAATGGTGGGAGCCGGAGATCGAGTTCGAGGGCTTCGACGTGCCCCGGTACATTCGCGCGGCGGAGTTCAAGCCGTCGTATCCGGTCGGAATCAAGGTCACGCATCACGGGCACGCCGTGTTGCGGGGCGAGGAGCCGGCAGACGGGGAGGAGCGACCGCCGTCGGTGCGACTGGTCGGGATGGGCATCGGCAAGCGTTGGGACGTGTTGCCGGAGGGGGTCGGCAAGCTGCTGCCGCCGGGTCCTGGCTCGGTCCGCTTCAATCTCCACTACTTCCCGGTGGGCGAGGAGGTGACGGAGGTGGCCCAGGTCGGCGTGTGGCTCTACCCCGAGGACGAGGTGCCGGAGAAGGTGACTGCCGGCGAGCGGCAGTTCTATGTTGACGGCACGCATCGCGAGAGGTTGCGCGCCAGCGACATCCTCATTCCGCCGCACGGACATCTGGTGCTCGAGGACCAGTACGTCATGGAGGAGCCGGCGCTGATCCAGAGTTTCCGGCCTCACATGCACATGCGGGGCACCGAAATGTCGATGACGGCGCTCTACCCCGACGGCCGCCGCGAGTTGCTCAGCAGCGTCAACCGTTACGACCATAACTGGCAGATCGCCTACGTCTACGACGAAGACGCGCAGCCACTGTTGCCCAGGGGGACCGTCCTGATGCTACGTTCGAAGTTCGACAACACGGCGGCGAACCGGATCAACCCCGATCCGGATCAGTGGGTCGTGTTCGGGGCGCGGGGGGTCGACGAGATGTCCCACGCCTGGATCGGCATCACGTACCTCGACGAGGCCGAGTACGACGAACTGGCCGCGGCCCGCGAGGGCGCCGGCGGCTCGGCGGAAGAGTCGCAGTAGGCAGCGCCCCGTCTGCAGCGCGGCCGGCATCCGCCGGACCCATTGACCGCCGGGGAGGAACGGCGGACCTGAGTGGTTTCGGCGCGATGCGCCGGCATGCCGGTTCGGGATTGACGATCGCCCCTCGTGTCGATATCGTGCAGTTAGCTCGGTGCACCGCGCCCTCCGGGGGTATACGCGTGATGATGACCGGCAATCCGCCCCGTTCGAGGCCGTGGCGTGCGGGCTTTCCAAGGGAGGCACCATGACCGGAAGGCTCGCTAGCGTGGGCGTCCTGACCAGTGCGCTTCTGGCCGCATGCGGTCCGAGTCCCAGTTTCGAGAGCGTCGCGATCGGCCAGACCGGCGTGAGTGGAGCGGCGGAGGTGTCGGTCCCGGTGCCGCCAGGGGAGAACGAGAGTGGGGATCTCCTCGTGGCGATCCTCGGCGTGCCGGGGAATCCGAATACGTCCGGGCCCGACGGATGGACGGCGGTGCCCGGCTTCGGTGGCTTCAACGGGGCCACGTGCCAGGCGGATGGACAGGGGACCGCGTGTCAACTGGCCGTCTTCTACAGAATCGCCGACGGATCGGAGTCCACCGCCTCCTTTTCCTGGAGCGGCAGGCGGCAGGCGGCAGCTGCCGTGGTGCGGTTCTCGAATGTCGATGTGAACGCGCCGATCGGCGCGGCGGGGCACACGCGCGGGTCGTCGGATACCCCGAACGCGCCGGTGGTCGAAACCACCCGGGACGGGTCCCGCGCCCTGCGGATCGCCGTGGGCGAACTGGACGACGCCGGCCGGTTTCTCCAGGGGGCGGTGGCGCTGACAGACGAACCTCCGCGGGTACGGCTGAGCATCGTCTCGTTTCCCCCCGCGGCGGACGATCCGACGAACGGCTGCGGCCCGCCGTTGTCCGCATGCGTCCAGATCGAGCGTGCCGTGGGGCTGGCGGTCTCGGATACGCGTCACGCGTCGGCCGGCGCCTCCGGCCCGGTCTCGTGGGAGCTCGGCGGCGGCGACCAATGGCTCACGGCTACGATAGAGATCAAGCGGCCGCCCGGGTAAGGGCGCCGACGCTGGACGCCGCTCGTGGCTGCACCCGCGAGTGCTTGTAGGGAGGATTTCCATGCCGTCGATGAATCGAACTTTCCTGGCGCTGCTCACCGCCGTCAGTCTGTCCGGCGCCGCCGCTTGCGCGGCCTCCGGCACGGATGGAGCGGACGCCGCGGATCCGGTCAACGCCTGCGGCGATCTGGCGGCGCTCGACCTGATCGACATGCGCATAGACGCCGCCGAATCGGTCGAGGCCACGGACGGTGTGCCAGCCCACTGCCGCGTCAGCGGGGTGATCGAGACCGAGATCAAGTTCGAGCTGTTGTTGCCGGAACCCGATGCGTGGACCGGACGCTTCCTGATGGGCGGCGGTGGTGGGTTCGTGGGCAGCGTGCAGAATCAGGCCCGTGGTCTCTATGCCTACGGCGGTGGCCCCCTCGAGCGTGGCTACGCGACCGTCGGGACCGATACCGGGCACGAAGGAAACGGCATCCAGGCGTCCTGGGCGCTGAATCATCCCGAGCGCCAGGAGAACTTCGGACACCGGGCGGTGCACCTGACCGCCGAGGCCGCGAAGTCGATCATCGGCCACTACTACGACCGCGGACCCGACTACTCCTACTTCGTCGGCTGCAGCCGTGGCGGCGGACAGGCGATGATGGAGTCGCAGCGGTACCCCGAGGACTTCGACGGTATCGTCGCCGCCGCTCCCGCCTATCACTGGACCGGCATCGCGGCCGGCTTCGTACAGAACCAGCAGGCGATCTATCCCACCGGCGACCTCGACTCGCCCGTCCTGACACCGGACACTCTGGAGTTGCTCGGTTCAAGCATTCTGGCCGCGTGTGACGGCGACGACGGCGTAGTCGATGGCGCCATGACGGATCCGCGACGGTGCGACTTCAAGCCTGCGGATTTGCCCCGCTGCCCCGATGAGGTGGCGGCGGCCGGCTGCGTGACGGCGGCCCAGGTCGCGGCCATCGAGCGCGTGTACGAGGGTCCGACCTCGAACGGCGAGCGGGTCTATAGCGGCTTCAACTACGGTGGTGAAAACGACCGTGGCGGATGGGACTCGTGGGTCGTGGCGGCCGACGCGCGTCGGGCCACGGGCGTCCCGAACGCCCAGTTCGGGTTCGGCACGGAGCTGTTCAAGTACTTCGTCTTCAGCGATCCGGCGTGGGACTACACGCAGTACGACTTCGCCACCTGGGCGGAGGACACCGCCGCCACGGCGGACATCCTGAACGCGACCAGCACCGACCTGAGCGCCTTCCGTGACCGCAACGGGAAGATCATCTACTGGACCGGCTGGTCGGATCTGGCCCTCGCGCCGGAGGGAACGATCGACTACTACGAGCAGCTTGAGGCGGGTGATCCCTCGGCCCGCGACTACGCTCGCCTTTACATGCTGCCGGGCGTGTTGCACTGCGCCGGTGGCCCCGGGCCGGATCGCGTCGACTGGGTGGAGGCGATCCGCGCCTGGGTCGAGGATGGCCACGCTCCGGAGCGCCTCGTGGCGTCCAAGCTCGATGCGGACGGCCAGGTGACGCTCACCCGTCCCGTCTGTCCGTATCCGCAGGTGGCGGAGTACGACGGCAGCGGCGACGTGAACAACGAGCAGAGCTTTCGCTGCGCGACGGCGCCGTGACCCTGGCCCACGACCGGAGGCGGCGCTTTCCTCCCTTCCGTGCTATCTGTAGCGAGCCGGTAAGCCGGAGGAGCACGATGAAGCGTTACCGCACGACAAGCGGCATCCTGTCGGCAATCGTCTGCCTGCTCGGCATGACTTCCCCGGTCGCCGCGCAGCTTCCGGGGGTCGCGGACGGGGAGTGGCGCTATCTGGGCGGCGACGCCGGCCACACCCGCTCCAACCCCTGGCTCACGCAGATCAACGCCGGCAACTTTGCCGACCTGGAGGTCGCCTGGATCTGGCGAGGCGACAACTTCGGGCCCGGGATGGAATACACCGTGCGGTCCACGCCGGTGTTCGCCGACGGCGTGCTCTATACCGTGGCCGGCCAGCGGCGGCAGGTGGTGGCGATTGACGCCGCGACCGGCGAGACCCTCTGGACTTTCCGTGAGCCGGAGACGATGCGTTATCTCCGATCGCCGCGCAGCGACTTCGGCAAGGGTGTCGCGTATGCGGAGGTGGACGGCCGGGGCGTCGTCTTCATCACGTCGCCCGCCTTCTTTCTCTGGGCGTTGGATGCCGAGACCGGGCGACCGCTCGAGGGGTGGGGCGAGCCGGTCGGCGTCGACGCCTTTTCCCCGAACGGGGTCGTGGACCTCATTCCGCCGCTGGTAGCCGACTGGGGCCCCTGGCTGGCGTGGGACGGCCCGTATGACCCCGGCCATGGCATTCCCCAGCAACTCGGGATGGTCACCGCGTCGTCGCCCCCGATCGTGGTCAACGGCGTGGTCGTCGTGCTGGTGGGGCATGAGCCGAGCTACGACCAGACCCGCATCGAGAACGTGCCCGGCGACATCATGGGTGTCGATGCCCGAACCGGCGAGGTGCTGTGGAAGTTCCACATCATCCCCCGTCCCGGCGAATACGGCCACGAGACCTGGGAGAACGACGCGTGGCGCTGGTCGGGCGACATGTCCACCTGGGCGCCAGCCTCGGCCGACCCCGAGCTCGGGCTCGTCTACCTGGTGACCAACGCCTCGACGGTCCAGTCCTACACGGGCCATCGGCCGGGCCACAACCTGTTCGGCGGAAGCGTTCTGGCCCTCGACGTGGCGACCGGGGAGCGGCGGTGGCACTACCAGATCCACCGCAGCGACCAGTGGAACTACGACATACCGACCGCGCCGATCCTGATGGACCTGACGGTCGACGGCGCGCGGGTGCCGGCGCTCATCCAGAACACCAAGCAGGGGCTCATCTTCGCTTTCAACCGGGCCACCGGTGAGCCGCTCTGGCCGATCGAGGAGCGACCGGTGATGCAGACCCAGGTGCCGGGCAACTACACGGCCGCCACTCAGCCGTATCCGACCCGGCCGGAACCGCTCGACCCGATCGCTGCCGATGGGTTGACCGAAGACTACGTGCTCGACTTCACGCCGGAGCTGAAGCGCGAGGCGCTGGAGATTCTGAGCGAGTTCCGGGTCGGAGGCCTGTACATGCCTCCGCTGCCGTATCCGCACGACAACGACTACCGGAACGTGATCGGTTGCATGGGCGGAGTCAACATCTACAAGCCGCCGGTGGCCGACCCGACGACCGGGATCCTGTACGCGTCTCACAGCCGGGCGTGCAGCGCGCCGCGCTTCATGGTGCCGACCAACGGCGTCGATGAGCCGCGCGGGTTGCCCGGACGGTCGGCCGAAGCCTGGCGGGGCCGGGAGCGGCACACGCCCACCACGGGCACGACCGTGGCGGCCTGGGCGCCCGGCGGACCGGCTGAGTTCCCGGCCCAGATCGACGGGCTGCCGGTGTACCGTCCCCTTTTTCAGGCACTGTCCGCCTACGACATGAACACGGGGGAGCGGCTCTGGGAGATCCCAATCGGGGAGACTCCCGAGCGGTTCCGGAACCACCCTCGTCTGGCCGGCGTCGATCTGCCCAACCTGGGCGGTTCGGGGCATTCCATCCAGATGGTGGTGGGCGATCTGCTGGTGCAGACCACCGAGGATCTGCGGGGCGAGGCGGAGCTCAGTGAGAACGGCCAGCCGCTGCTGCGGGCCCGAGACAAGCGGACGGGCGAGATCGTCGCCAGCGTCGAGGTGCCCATTCCGGGCCAGTACGGCATGATGACGTACCTCGATGAGGGAGTGCAGTACATCCTCATGCAGGCGGGGAGCGCGCGGCGCGGGCAGCCGGGAGCGCTCGTGGCGCTGCGCCTGCCGGAAGACGCAATCCGGTAACACAGCAGGAGGTCGTAAGAGATGTCACGAAGACGTTGCACGGCGCCGGTCGCCGTATTCCTGAGCGCCCTGCTCGCACCCGGGCTTTCCGTCGCACAACAATCATCCGCGGATTCCGGCGCCCCATCGTTGCGGACGGCGTGGGGCGACCCGGACCTGCAGGGCGTCTGGAATCACGGCACTGCGACGCCGCTCCAGCGCCCCGAAGAGTACGCGGGCAGGGAGTTCCTGACAGAGGAGGAAATCGCCCAAGCCAACCTGGAAGCGACAACCTTCGCTGAGTCGAGTCGCAGGAGCGAGCTCACGCCCGAGCGAGACGTCGCGCTCGCGTACGACCAGGTTTGGTGGGATCGTGGACTCTCGGACGGCCGCACGGCGCTGATCGTCGATCCTGCGGATGGTCGACTTCCGCCGCTCTCTCAGGAGGGCGAGGCGCGTTTGGGATCACGCCAGCCTGGCGGCGGCGGGGGCGGTCGCGCACGTACCTCGAACGGCCCCGAGGACCGGAATCTCTGGGAGCGCTGTATAACGCGGGTTCTGCCACGACTCGGGGGTGTCTACAACAACAACTTCCAACTGTTCCAGACCCCGACGCACGTGGCGATTCTGCATGAGATGGTGCATGAGACGCGGGTCATTCCGCTCGACGGAACCCCACATCTCGACCCAGGCATCCGGCAGTGGCTGGGCGATTCGCGTGGGCGATGGGAGGGCGACACGCTCGTAGTCGAGACAATGAACTTCACCGACAGAACACCCTACCGAGGGTCGACCTCCAACCTGCGTCTGGTCGAACGCTTCTCGCGTCTCGACAGCGGCACCCTGCGCTACGAGGTAACGGTTGAAGACCCGGCGACCTGGACGCGCCCCTGGACGGCGGCTCTGGACATGCCCATGACCGAGGGCGTCATGTACGAGTACGCGTGCCACGAGGGAAACTACGGGATGGTGAACCTCCTCAGGGGCGCCCGTGTAGAGGAAGGGTCAATGCCACCCGGCGCCGAAACGGGGAACCCTTAGCATGACTATCAATCGCAGAGCATTCATGGTCCGCGCCAGCGGCGCCACCCTTGGCCTGTCCGTGACGCTCGCGGAGAGTCCAGCCACGGCACGTGCGCCGGCCCGCGCGCCTGCCCCCGCGCAGTCGGAGCTGGAGGGATTCGATCCGCACGCTCTCGTGACTCTCGTCAATTCGGATCCGGAGTTCGAGATCACCGCCCACGAGTGGAACGCACTGGTGCAGGTTGGAATCGACACCTACCACTATGGTGTAACCGTCCGTGGCGGACGGGTGGTCGAGGTCGTTCCGACAGATCCCAGCGCGGACTTCGACGTCAGAATCGCCGGCCCGGTTGACGCCTGGCGTCAAGGATTCGGTGACTACGGTCTTCAAACCTCCGGAGACGACACCGATCACCGTTGGCCCTACCAGGCGGCCATCCTGCGCCTCGCGGCGCTGGTTCGAGCCGCGTTGGGGGCGCCGGTTCCGGAACTTCTGGGAGAGCAGGTCGACCGGGAGTTCGATTCGATCGTCGGCCGCTACGTCTACGTCCGGATCCGAGGTATCCAGTACCGCGTGTACTTCGAAGAAGCCGGCGAGGGTCTGCCGATGGTGCTCCAACACACCGCCGGCTCCGACAGCCGGCAATGGCGGCACCTTCTCGAGGACCGCGAGCTTCAGCAACGGTTCCGGATGATCGCCTACGACCTGCCGTTCCACGGGCGGTCGCTCCCGCCGACCACGGACCGATGGTGGGCCACCGAGTACCGAATGGACACGCAGCATCTCATGGATTCCATCGTGGCGATTTCCAACGCGCTGAACCTCGATCGCCCCGTCTACATGGGCTGCTCGGTGGGTGGCTATCTCGCCCCCGACCTCGCCTACTACCATCCCGACAAGTTCCGGGCGGTGATCGGTATCAATTCATCGATTGCGGGCGGGCGAGTCGAGGACAAGGGCAAGCCGTATGTGAGCCCCTTCAGCCATCCGCAGAACAGCACCGCCTACATCGGGGCCCGGATGTACATGATCACCTCCCCGGAGGCCCGCGAGGCGTTCAGGAGGGAGACGGGCTGGATCTACAGCCAGGGCGGCCCCGGGATCTTTGGCGGCGACCTCTACTACTTTTCGGTCGAGCACGATCTCAGAGGGAAGGCGCACACCATCGACACTTCCCGGGTCGGCGTCCACCTCCTCAGTGGCGAATACGATCCGACGGCAAGAGGGCCGGCGGAATCGCTGGCCGCACTGATCGACGGGGCCACCTACGACGTGATCGAGGGTGGGTCGCACTTCGCGATGAGCGATGACTATCCGCGCTTCCGCAAGCACCTTCTGCCGGTGCTCGATCAGATCTACCGGGAGAGGGCATGACCCGCGCGGCCGCACGAGGTTTCGTGGCGCTGGTAGTGGGAGGGGTGTGTCTCGTCAGCCAAGGGCCCGGCTTGGCCCAGCAGACCGAGGCGCCCGCGGAACTACGGTCGCTCCTCGAAGGGACCTGGGAACTCGTGGAGTGGCACGTCGATGGCGAGGTCCTCCGTCCGCCGGCGGCCGGCGGTCGCTGGGTGAACCACGACGGTGTCGTCGTGGCCACATTCCACCGCGAGACGGCGGCTGGATTCGAGTCGTTCATTGGCTACGGCACCTACGAGATGGACGCCTCCCACTGGAGCTATACGTACGACCGGATTGAAACCGCGAGCGGACCTTCCGCCGGGGAAGCCGCCGTCACGGTGCGGCCGGGGGGCGAGCCTCGGCGATTCACGATTGCCCGCGACGGGGATGCGGTCGTTCTCGAGGGGACGAACGACCGTCGTGAGTACGCGGACGGGTACTTTTCCTACCTGCCGAACGGCACGCTGCTGCGCAAGTACCGGAAGGTCGAGGAGTAACCATGCCTCGGGGGAATCCGTTTGCGCGCGCCTCGCGGAGCGGACGAGACTCGTATCTCGGACGCGTTCCAGGAACCGGTGTATAACGGGGACCGCAGGAGGGTGAGCATGAGCGCAGAGTCGATCGTAAGGAAGAACCTGCTCGGAATCGCGGCCACGCTGGTGCTGGTCGTCCTGGCCGGGGGTGTCGTCTGGACCGTGAACTGTCCGTGCGAGACCACGCCCGGCTTCGTGCTGCTGGGCGACGCCCACGAGGAGCCGGTCACCGACTGGAGCTTCGCGAACGACGTCGATTTGTGCGCGATCCAGATCGGCATCTGGATGAGACCGCATTCCGTGAACGTCAACTGCATGGCGACGCCGGATGGCGCGCTCTTCATCAGTTGCTCGGTCGGCGCGCAGAAGTACTGGTGTCCGCGAGTCGGGGAGGACCACTCAGGGCGGCTCCGCCTCGACGGTGTCGTCTACCCCGTCTTCCTGAACCGGGAGGTGGACCCGGCCTCGCTCGATCGGGTCTGGGCGGCTCGGATTCGGAAGCTGCAGAAGCCGGAAGTACAGGCACGGCAGCCGGGGGGCGGTGGCGAACCGCCTCCGCTCGACACCCCGCGGCCGGAGAGTTGGTGGACGTTCAGGGTCGAGTCCCGCGGGTAGCCGTCATGAAGCTGGCGCTGAGTTTGTTGCTGGGGCTGAGCCTGGCGCCGACGGTCGCGGATCACGCGCGCGCCGCGCAGGATCGCGATGCGGCGGACGCCAAACCCGTCGACTTCCGCTGGGTGGGGACAACCTCCCACGCCTGGGGAGCCTGGGTCACGCCCGGGGCCGCCGTGGAGGACTGGATCGAGCGGGCCATCCCCCTGTGCGCCGAGGAGGAGATCTGCGAGATCAACGTCTTCGAGGGGCCCGAGCACGCGACGCACGAGTATCCGGTGCCCGAGGCGAACCGGGCCGGCCTGAAATGGATCCTGCGATACCGTCACCGCGAGACGCCCCGCGTCGTGGTCGAGGAGGCGCGGGCCGAGCCGGGACGCGAGCCCCGCACGTGGACTTTCGATCGATGATTCCTGGCCGGTAGGATCACGCAGAGGATCGCATGTCGAAGACAACCGTGTATTTCGTGCTGGGTTTCCTGGTCGGAGGCGCCGCCGTGGCATACGCTGTTACGGCGCCCTACGAGCGGTTCCCCGGCGTGGTGATCGGCGGTGAGTTGACGCCGCCGCCCGCGGACTGGAATTCGGTCAACGACGGGGGGGTCGTGCTCCTCAAGCTGGCCGGCTTTCCGCCTTTCGTGATCCGCATCGTGTACTCGACCGACGACGGCGGAATCGTCACCGCCACCCGGCCCGATGGCGGCTACTGGGCCGCCCGGGTACGGGGCGGGCGCGCGGATGGGTGGATCCGGATCGGCGACGCCACGTATGCGCTCACGGCGACCGAAATCCTCGGCGACGAGCGGATCCCGTACCTGGAGAACTACGCCGCCAAGAACGGGATGAGCATGGGGTACGACTTCGACGGCGAGATCATCCCCGGCGCCAACGAACCGGTACACACCTGGGAAGTGTTCTACTGGACGCCCAGGTAGCTACCGCGCAGCTTCGGCTTCCTGCCGCTCGATGTTGCGGTAAACCTCCTGAATGTGGCGGATGTCGTGATTGCCCTCGTGGCAGGCGTACTCGTACATCGGCCCCCCGGTCGACAGGATCGGCACCTCGGCGGTCCACGGCTGGTCCCACGTGTCCGGATCCTCGACTGTGAACGTGAAGTGGATATGGTCGTCCGCCACGCGCGTGAACCGCTCCACCACCTTGAGGTTGCGGCTCGAGCCCTGCCACGCCGTCTTGTCGTTGAAGTGGCTGCTCTCGATGACCAGGGTGTCACCCTCCCAGTACCCACGTGAATCGCCCGGCCACTGGCGGATCTTCTCCGACATGGGCGGCCGTCCGTCGATCGGGACGATCCGGGGCCCGTTGGTGCTCTGCTCGGTGAAGATCACGATGTGCGTCGGCGTCTGCAGGATGTGGTGGATGTCGTTGTACGAGGGCGGTTGCATCGGCGGCGCGTTGTAGCGGTAGTTGAGGCACCGCTCGCTGTGTGGGCGCAGTTCGTAACCGTCGAAGGCCCCCCGGTCGCCGCGGGCCGCCCGACTCTCGGCCGCCCGCGCCTCGGCCTTGGCGTTGCGCGGGGGAATCCGGCCGTTCGGCGGGTCGATGATCAGCGACGTACGCCGGGTCGACAGCCCCTTCGGCACCGGGGTGGCAAGCCAGATGGCGTTGTCGTAGTGGACGTAGCTCTCGTCGCGGTGTGTCTGGTCGAGAACCCGGGCCCGTTCCTCTGGATCCTCGATCTCGATGACGAACCGTGCCAGTGGATCGGCCCCGTCGACCGTCAGTTGCGACACGAGTTCGGCGAACTCCTCTTCGGTGTAGAACGCCTGGTCTCCGAGATACTCGGGCCGCTCCATCGGCGTGAAGGTCTGGGTGGTCCAGTAGCCCTGCAGATCGGGCTGGCCGTCCGGCAGGCGCGGCATCTCCCAGTCCGGATCCGGGTTCGGGGCGCCCCCGGACTGGCTCTGGGCGAACGCCGGCCCGGAAGCCAGCAGGGCAACCATGAACACGGTGGCGATCGTTCGAAGACGATGGTCCATCTCAAGCCTCCCTCGGAGGTTCCGTGGTTACTCGGAGTTCACCCATAATCGCTCATGTTCCGGCTGTTCGCAAGCCCTCGGGGAGGACGCCGGCAGCCACGCCGGACGGGCCGTGGTACCAGTAGGATTGACGAGGAGATGCAGCCGTAGGGGAGAACCCATGATCAACGAACGTCCCACCCGCTTCGCATGCGTGGCGTTGTCACTCGCGGCCGTGGCGCTGGCACTCGCCCTGCCGGGCGCGGTCTCGGCGCAGTCGCATCAGCCTCCGGCCGAACCTCCGTCGGACTGGGGACCCATCTCGATCAATCTGGAGGAGTACGAGTATCCGCATCCGGTCGAGTTCATGAACTTCCGGGTGTTCGGCCAGGACGTGCGGATCGCCTACATGGATGTTGCGCCGACCGGGCCGGCGAACGGCCGCGCCGTCGTTTTCCACCACGGGGGCAGTTACTACGGGTGGTACTGGAAGAGCCAGATCGAGGCGTTGACCGAGGCGGGCTACCGCGTCGTCGTCAAGGACCGGCTCGGCTGGGGCAAGTCCTCCAAGCCGATCCTCCCGTACAGCATGAGCCTGCACGCCTCCAACACGGCCCGGCTCATGGATCATCTCGGCATCGCCGAGGCCGCCATCGTCGGACACTCGATCGGCGGACAGATGGCAACTCGCTTTGCCTTCCTCTATCCGGAGCGGACGACGCATCTGGTCACGATCAACCAGATTGGCCTGACCGACCGCCGCGCGGGGCGTGGGTTCAGTCCGTTCGACGGCGAAATCGACGCCGATCCCGACTTGCAGGCCGCCTACGAGGCGGACGTCCGCACCGACACGCGGCGCTACGTGGAGTGGAAGCCGGAGTTTCTGGATCACCTCCGGATCCGCCACGGGCAACGGCTCAGCGGCGACTGGCCACGGCTCGCCTACGTGCGCCGGCTCGGCGGCAATCTGCGATCGATGGACACGGTGGTCAACGACTGGCCGCACATCAAGACGAAGACGCTGATCCTCGGCGGCGAGATCGACGGGCCGGACTTCCCCGCGAACGCGCGCCGGGCCGCCGAGATCCTCCCGAATGGCGAGGTCTTCCTGATCCCGAACGTCGGCCACAACCCGCACGAGGAGGTGCCGGACATCGTCAACGCCGAGCTGATCCGCTTTCTCGGCGCCAATCCGGGCACGCAGGCGATCCGGATCGAGCGCCTGCTCGATGGCCCCATCATCACGCCGGACATGGACGAGCGCATGGGCAGCAACATCGCCGGGCCGTCACTCATCCGCGTGCCGGACTGGATCGAGGATCCCCTCGGCCGCTACTACCTGTACTTCGCGGATCACCGGGGCCTCTATATCCGTCTGGCCTACGCGGACGAGCTGGCCGGACCCTGGACGATGTACGAGCCGGGGACGCTGCAGATCGAACAGTCGCACTTTCCCACGACCTGCCCGCCGTGCGGCGTCGACTCCCCGAATCCGGAAGGGGCGTATGCGCACATTGCCTCGCCGGACGTGCATGTGGACGACGAGCGGCAGGAAATCGTCATGTACGTCCACGGGCGCGAGCGCGGCCCGCAGGTGACCCGCGCCGCGGTCTCGACCGACGGCCTGCATTTCGAAGGGCGCCCCGAGATCCTCGGCCGGCCCTACTTCCGTGCCTTCCGTCACGATGGTCACGTCTACGCCCTGGCGATGCCGGGCGTCATGTACCGGGCGCGCGACAGCCTGACCGGCTTCGAGGAGGGGCCGGACCTGTTCAATCCGAACATGCGGCATTCGGCCCTGCTGAAGCGGGGCGACACGCTGTTCGTCTTCTGGACGGAACGGGGCGACGCGCCGGAGCGCGTCTGGGTGGCCAGCATCGACCTGACCGGGGACTGGCACGACTGGGAGGCGAGCGAGCGCGTGGAAGTCCTTCGCCCGGAGCGGCCGTGGGAGGGTGCGGACTTGCCGGTCGAGCCGTCCCGGGGCGGCGCCATCAATAGCCCCGTGAACCAGTTGCGCGATCCGGCGATCTTCGAGGAGGACGGCCGCATCTACTTCCTCTACGCCGTGGCCGGCGAGCGGGGAATCGCCCTCGCGGAAGTGCACGTCGACCCGTAGCAGCCTGTAGTGCAACCCTGCGCATCGCCGCTCGAATGTAGCGGAGGGCACCGCGGGCTGTTAGCCTGCCGACCAGAAGGGCTGGCGATAGCGGTCAGAGATCCAAGACGCGCCTGAGCCCGGCATCCACGCGCATCATGAGTCGGGGAGGAATCTGTCCGACCCGACGGGAAAGATAGCTTTCGTCCAGAGTGATGATCTGCGTGACGTTGGCTACGGAGTCAACCGGGAGCCCGGTGCTCTTCGCGGGAAGAAGGACGTTACCGGGCATGTCGACGAGCCGCGCGTTCGACGTGAGGATCACCCCCAGGATGGTGTTCAGTCTGCTTCGGTTGAAGGCGTCGGCCTGGACGATGAGGATAGGGCGCGCAAACCCGGGCTCGGAGCCGCGAGGGTCATCCAGATCGGCCCACCATACCTCCCGCCGTGTTACTACCATTTCGTGGAACGAACGCTGCGGGCCTGAGCCCTCCGCAACGCCGGCTCGACGGCGTTCGATTCATGGGCAAGCACTTCGTTCAGCTTCGACGTGACATCAGCGTCCCGGTGCTTGGCCAGGTACTCGGCGACCGCGACGGCGAACAACTGGCTTCTCGACACCCCCTGGCGTTGCGCCAGGTCGTTGACCGACAGGAAGAGCTCGTCAGGGAGTGAGATGGCCGTTTTCATACCGAGATTATACCGTGGTTGTACTCTCTGCCAGAACACCTACGGACCTCCTCCCCGGGACGCTGGTCTCGAAAAAAACCGCATTGACAAGGCTATGTCGGGATTTATATAGTAGCTATATCATCATTGATATAGCGACATGAGTCTCGACCACATTCTCCTCGGCCTGCTGCGCGAACCGGCCACCGGCTATGACCTCAAGAACGCGTTCAGCGAGCACGCCCGGCACTTCTGGTCGGCCGAGTTGAGCCAGATCTATCCGACCCTGAAGCGACTGGAGCAACGCGGCCTGCTCCGTAGCCGGATCGAGCCGTCCCCGAAGGGACCCAACCGCAAGGTCTATGCCTTGACGGACGAGGGCCGGACGGAGCTGCTCCGCTGGTTGCACACTGGCCCCACGGTCGGCACGGAGCGTTTTGCTTACCTCGCCCAGCTTTACTTCATGGATGCGATCGGTGACATCCACGAAACCCGCGCGTTCATGGCGACGCTCCGGGAGCGGCTGGCCCGGTGGCTGGCGCAGCTGCAGGCGGTCGAGCGGGACGTGACGATGACCCACGGCGGTGCGCCGGAGCACTACAGCGACGGCGGCTTCCACCGCTTCGCGGCACTGCGTATGGGCATTCACTCCATCGGGTCGAAAGTAGCGTGGTGCGACGAAACGCTGGCCGCCATTGATCGCCGTCTGGCCGCTGCACGCGTCGCCGGGGGCCTCGTGCAAGGAGAGGCGGCGGAACATCGAGAGGAGCCGGCATGATGACCATCCTGGAGTTGACGCTCGGCGGGTTCGTCCTGGCACACGTCGCCACCGGGTTCGTTGGACTCGTGGCGTTCTGGATTCCCGTCTTCGCGCGGAAGGGAGGCCGGTTGCACGTGCGGGCCGGCCGCGTCTACGCGTACTGCGCCTATGTCGTGACGCTGTCGGCGGTCACGGTGTCGGCCGGACGGATCGTGTCCTACCAGCTCCAGGGCATCGGTCTCGCGGAGCGGCCCGATCTCTATGGCTTCGCCGTGTTCCTCGGCTACCTGGGGGTGGTGACGTTCGCCACGGTGCGTCAGGCGATGCGGGTCGTCGCGACGCGCAGAACGCCGGAGAAACTGCGTACGCCGTTCCATGAAGCACTCGGCTGGGCGTCGATCGCCGGTAGCGTCACGGTCATCAGCTACGCCCTCGCCGTCTGGTCCGATCTCTCGCCGATTCTGCTGGGACTCAGCCCCATCGGCCTCTTCACGGGTCCCGGCATGCTCCGTCTGATGCGCAACCCGGGGGCGCGTCACATGGGCTGGTTCTATAGCCACCTCGGATCAATGCTCGGGGGCGGCATCGCGTTCCACACCGCGTTCGCCGTTTTCGGCGCGCAGCGTTTCTGGGCCTACGAGCTCGCGGGACCGTTCGCCATCGTCCCATGGATTCTTCCGACGGTCATCGGCATTCCGGCCATTATCGTCTGGACCCGGTACTACCGCCGGAAGTTCGCCCCGGCGGCGTCGGCGCCTGCGTAGGGGCCGGATCGACTAGCTGGCGGAGACCTTGGGGTCGCGCCGGTAACGGCTCGCCACGTACTCGTCGACCCAGCGGCGGGAGCTGCGCCAGTGACCATCGGAGCCTCGCGTGGCTCGGAGTCGGCCACGTTCCGCCGCGGCCCGTAGCGCCGATGCCTTCATTCCCGGCGTTTCCAGCGCGGCCAGCGGCACAAGTCGCGCCGGGCCAGCCACTGCCGGGATGACGAACCGGTGCAGACTATTGAGGATGGCCCGGGCGAGCATCTCTCCCAAGGGACTCGGCTCGCCAGCGTCGGCGCGACGCAACGCCTGAAGGTATCGGGCACGGTCACGCTTGTAGATGATTGCGGGCGGGTAGCCGAGGCGGACAAGTACAAGGTTGAGAATCAGCCGTCCGGTTCGGCCGTTTCCGTCCAGAAACGGATGGATCTGCTCAAAGCGGCAATGGGCCGCTGCGAGCACCTCGGGGAACAGGGTGTCGGTTGCTTCGAGAGCGTTCACGCGGTCGACCCACGTCGTCATTTCTCCGGGAATGAACGGCCATGACACGGGCGCCATGCCATCGGGAAAGGGATGGACCTCGTGCTCGCGGAAGTTACCAGGCGCCTCGCGCGAGGTCGCGCTCGGATGCGGCGACACCTGCCAAACGGGCGTCAGTGCAGCCTGGTGCACATGCCGCACCTCCTCCAGAGTCAGGATCCGTTCAGGATGCGCGAGTCTGTTCGGGCTGATTGCCTGACGGTAGACCCAGTCCGCTGCGTCGGCGTAGCCTCGCACTTCCATGTACTCGTGCAGTTCCTTGTTGCCGACAGCTCTCCCTTCGTTGAGGAGTCGCTCGACCTGCTTCAAGATCAGGGTGTTGCCCTCTATGGCGGTGGAGTGGTGAGCCTCCTCGTACCAGATGCCACGCCAGATGCCGGCCGCTTCCGCCTCCACCGGGCTCGGTAGACCACCCAGTCGTTCCCGCAACTCCGTGATCTGGATCGCGAGCTGACGGTAGATATCCGCGCGCCGGGGCCTGCCGCGGCCCCGCAGAAAGTATTCGTTCACGGCAAAGTAAATTTATCGAACACTTTCCCGTTTGTCGAGTCTGGCAGAAAATAAATTTACCGAACACTTTCTGCGGGGCGAGGTTAGACGTACGAAGCTTCGGACCAGCCGTGTGGGTGGCCGATCATGGCCGCCAGCGCGCCCTTGCGGGCGCGCCGGCGCCAAAGCTTCTGGCCGGAGCCTCCGGGACTATCAGAGGGCGCGTTCGAACAGGGCCAGCAGGCGGCTCCACGCCCGCTCCGCCTGGGCTTCGTGGTAGACCTGCGTATCGGGCGGGCACCAGCCGTGCAGCGCGCCCTCGTACACTTCGATCTCCGCCGGGAGGCCTGCCGATTCGAAAGTGTCGCGCAGGACGTCCTTCGCCTCGGGCTGGTTCTCGTCGTCGTTCTCGGCGATCGCGAACAGGTAATGGGCCGTCATCTCCGGCACCAGCAGGTGAGGGCTGTCCGGCTGGTCGGTCACGAGGCCGCCGCCGTGGAACGAGGCGCCCGCGCCGATGCGGTCGGGCAGCGCGGCCGCCGTCCGCATGGTGATGGGACCGCCCATGCAGTAGCCCATCGTCCCCATCTTCCGGTTGCTGTCCACTGACGACTGGCTATCGAGGAAGCCGACGAAAGCCCGTGCATCCCGCACGTGGGTGTCCGGGTTCAGGGTTCCCATCAACGGCATCAACGTCTCGCGCAGCGCCGCGAAATCCGTCGAGTCGACGATCGGCGCCCGCTGCGTCCGGTAGTACTGGTTGACCACCAGGACCGAGTAGCCGGATTCCGCGAGCCGCTTGGCCATTTGCCGCTTCGCCGGCCGCAGGCCGAAGGCGTCGGGCCAGATAAGGACGCCGGGATGGGCTCCGCTGGACGGGTGCACGAAGTAGCTGTCGCACGTGCCATCCGGGGTCGTCACGTCGATTTCGGATTCGGTCACGTCTTGGGCGTTCACGGGCTGGGGGAGCAGGAACGCGAGCCCGGCTCCCGCCGAGACGGCCCCGAACTCCCGGCGCGTCATCCCCTTCGCACGAAGGTACCGCGCAGTGTCGGCGTCGGTTCTCACATCACACATCTTGGCCTCCTTGCTGAAACCCACCCAGTGGGCTTCGGATTCTCCTGATGATCGCTTGATATTACGCGAATCCGTGGCAACCGGGGCTAAGAATCTCGACGCCAGAACGGCCGGACCAGGCGATGCTGATGCTGCGCCCGCTTCAGCAGGACGTGCAATTCCCCATTGAAGCAGGCAGCGGTTCTGGGGAATGATGGGGCGCAGAACGGGTTTGAGGACTTTCCGGCTCCCGGGGGCCGGTAACGGGGGGAGACGGATGGTCAGACGATACGTGGTCAGAACGGCGGTGGCATGCACCCTGGCGGCGCTGGCCGCGTCGTGCGGATCGGCGGATGATGATGCGGAACCACCTGCCGTTACGGGCGACACAGCGGCTTCCGGCGCGGCCGGGGATATGGGCGAGCCCGCCGGCGATATAGCGCAGACGCAGATCGACGTCGGCGACTTCACGTTCGACGTGCGGACGGCCGGTCCCGATGACGGCGAGGTCGTGATCCTGCTCCACGGCTTCCCACAGACGTCCTACGAGTGGCGCCACCAGATCCGCGCGCTCGCCGAGTCCGGGTTCCGCGTGGTGGCGCCCGACCAGCGGGGCTATTCGCCGGGCGCGCGCCCCCCGGAAATCGAGGACTACGCGCTGCCGCTCCTGGTCGGGGACATGCTTGGCCTCGCCGACGCTACCGGCGCCGACCGCTTTCACATCGTCGGCCACGACTGGGGCGCCGTCGTCGCCTGGGCTATGGCGGTGGCCGCTCCCGACCGGGTGATCACGGCGAATCCAGTCTCGGTTCCGCACCCGGACGCCTTCGCCGCGGTGCTTAGCGACCCGGAATCGTGTCAAGTCGAGGCGTCCGCCTACTTCGACATCTTCGTTCAGCCGGATTCGGAGGACGCGTTCCTTGCCGCCGATTCCGCCGGACTGCGCGCCATCTTCGCCGGTATCGACGACGAGGCGGTGGAGGAGTACATCCGCGTGCTCGGATCCAAAGCGGCGCTCGGCGCCGCCCTCAATTGGTACCGCGCGAACGTCGCCGACCGTAATCTCCAGGGGCCGGCCGCGGGCAACGTCACGGTGCCCACGATGTTCACGTGGAGCGACGGCGACACCGCGCTCTGCATCGACGGCGCCGTACTCACCGAGCAGTATGTCGACGGGCCCTACCGCTTCGAGGTCCTTGAGGGTGTGAACCACTGGATTCCCGACCTCGCACCGGAGGCGATGTCGTCGCTGCTGGTCGAGCACATCACGCAGTACAGCGAGCGCTGATGGCGTCTGTCGAGTGGGAGATCACGCGCCGATAGATTCCATAGCATCAACTTGGGTTTTGCGATGGGCCCGTTGCCGACATCTTCAGCGTCCGGCACTTCAGCCGAAGCCGGCCCGACCCGCCACCAACACGCGGGTATGTCCCTGTCGGCTTTGGCAGCGGCAACCTGCCTGATCGCCGCTGGCGCCTTCATTTCGCTTGCCGCGCAGTCGGAATCGACCCTGGAGCGTCTGCTGGCCGATCAGGTCGATTTCTCGGACGACGACCTGCGGGCGCTGGACGATGGCGCGGTGGTGATCACCACCCTGGACACCCGAGTCCGTCAGGAGCTTGCCCACATTGGTGTGGTCTACCTGGATGTGTCCGCCGCCGAATTCGTCGATCGCTTCCGGGACATCGAGGCGTTCGAGAGCGGCCCGGGCATTCCGCAAATCGGCCGATTCAGCGATCCCCCGCGGATCGAGGATCTGCAGGGACTGACACTGCCCGAGGTGGACCTCGAATCGTTGCCGTACTGCCGCCCCGGCGATTGCGAGCTCAAGCTCTCGACGGACGGGATGAAGCGATTCCGGAACGAGGTGGACTGGACGTCGCCAACCGCCGCCGAACAGGCTAACCAGATAGCCCGGGAGATGATTCTCGAACTGCTCCTGGCTTACCGGGCGGAGGGGAACGGAGCGCTCGGAGCCTACGCCGACAGCGACAGGCCGATGGCGGTGGCCGAGCAGTTCCGCGGCCTGCTCACCAACCGCGATCCGCTGCCCAACTCCGTGCCCGCGTTGCTCACATACCTGGAGCACTACCCGCTGGGTCTTCCCCCGGGCGCCGACGAGTTCTTCTACTGGACGGTGGCCGACTTCGGCCTCAAGCAGACCATCCGGGTGAACCATGTCACGATCTACCCGCTGGCTAGCGGCGCAATGCCCGGCGAGGTGTACGCTATCGCCATCAAGCAGCTGTACGCGAGCCACTACTTCCACACCACGCTTGAGTTGCGCTTCGTGACCGGTCATCCACTCCAGTCCGACCGGGACGGCTCGGCCCTCGTTTCGATCACGCGGTCGCGCAACGACGGGATGACCGGGTTCAAGGGGTTCTTCCTGCGGCCGATCATTCGGGGACGTTCGCGCGATGCCGTGCGCGGCTATCTGGAGCACGTCCGGCGGCAGGTTGAGAGCCCCGCTCCGACGACCAAGTCCCGGGGCACATCGCCGCCAACCGTGCCTTGAGCCGGCGCATGGCGATCCCCGGGCGGACGAGCTACGAGCTCGGTCGGGACAACGTCCAGTTCCTCGGTCTCGACGTCCACAATCCGGTCTTCGCCGTCTCCAGCCTCACGATCATCGCGTTCGTCGCCGGCGTGCTGGCGTTCCTGGACGCGGCGGCCGGCGTTTTCGACGCGCTCTACACGTGGCTGACGTCGACGTTTGACTGGGTCTTCATGAGTGCCGGGAACATCGTCGTCGTCTTCTGCCTGATGCTGCTGGTGACGCCGCTCGGCCGCATCCGCCTCGGTGGTCCCGACGCCAGGCCCGACTACTCAGTCTGGTCATGGTTCTCCATGCTGTTCGCGGCCGGCATCGGCATCGGCCTGATGTTCTTCGGGGTGGCCGAGCCGCTCGACCACTTCCTGAATCCGCCGCTCGGCGTCGACCCGGCAGACAGCGCCGCCGCGCACCGGCTCGCGATCGCCTCCGCCATCTTCCATTGGGGCGTGCATGCATGGGCGATGTTCGCGGTAGTCGCACTCGCACTCGCCTTCTCGGCTTACAACCTCGGATTGCCGCTTACGCTGCGATCCGGGTTCTATCCGATTCTGGGCGAAGCGGTGTGGGGCCGCTTCGGCCACGTCATCGACATCCTCGCCGTGTTCGCCACCCTCTTCGGGTTGGCGACGTCGCTGGGCCTGGGCACCGAGCAGACGGCGGCGGGATTGGCGCACCTGTTCGGCGTGCCGGACACGGATACGACGAAGGTTCTGTTGATCGCCGGCATCACGGCCATCGCCATGGCCTCGGTGGTTGCGGGGATGGACCGGGGCATCAAGCGCCTGAGCCAGGCCAACCTGCTACTGGCCGTGGTGCTGCTCGCGTTTGTGCTGGCCGCCGGCCCGACCTTCGACCTGCTCTCGGGATTCGTCGCCAGCCTCGGCCACTATGCGGTGGCGATCGGACCGCTCAGCTCGTGGGTCGGCCGGGACGACTTCGACTTCCTACACGGGTGGACCACCTTCTTCTGGGCGTGGTGGCTCTCGTGGACGCCCTTCGTCGGCATGTTCATCGCGCGGGTCTCACGGGGACGCACGGTGCGCGCCCTCGTCGGCTGCATGCTGGTCATGCCGGTGCTGGTCTCCGCGCTCTGGATGCACGCTTTCGGTGCGACCGCGCTGTCGCACTACCTGGCCGCGGGCCAAACCGCCGCGGTCGAGGCGGTCCAGGCACAGCAGCCGGAACTCGCCCTGTTCCGGATGCTGGAGGTGCTTCCGTTTGCCGGCCTCACGTCCGTCGTCGGCATCGTGCTGGTGGTCGTCTTCTTCGTAACGTCTTCCGACTCCGGCTCGCTGGTCATCGACACCATCACCGCTGGCGGCAAGCTCGACGCGCCGGTCGCCCAACGTGTCTTCTGGTGTGCGTTCGAGGGCATCGTCGCCATCACCCTGCTGCTCGGCGGCGGGCTCGTGGCGCTGCAAACCGCGGCGCTGGCCACCGGCTTCCCGTTCGCCCTGTTACTGCTGGCGCTGTGCTACAGCATCTGGAAGGGGTTGCGCGCGTACGCGGCCCGAAGCCCGTCGTAAGGGGTTGGCCGGAGCAAGACTTGGGTGTTCCGCGAACGGGACGTTCGCCCCGAGGGAGGTATAGCCATGGCGAAGAGGATGTTTCGCATCGCGGTTGCCGGAGCAGCGCTGCTCACCCTGCTCGGCGCCGGTCCGGCCATGGCCCAGGCGCTGCCCGACCCGCCGCCCGGAGATCGGCAACCGGTGGGTCTGTCCGCGCCGCGCATCGCGCCGCTCCCGGAGTCGCAGTGGACCGACGAGCACCGCCGCCTGGTGGACAGGTATGCGGGCGACGGCCGCTCCGATAACCAGCTCCACACGCTGCTCAACGTCCCCGCCATCGTGGAAGGTCTGATGCCGTTCACGGTTTACCTGACGGAGGCGTCGACGCTGACGCCGCGGCACCGGTCGCTGTTGATCCTCCGGGCGGCCTGGCTGTGCGGCAACCAGCCGATCTGGGCGACGAACGCGGCGCGGGCGCGTGACGGCGGGATGACGGACGGCGAGATCCGCCGCATCGCGGAGGGACCGGACGCGGCGGGATGGGACCCGCTCGAGCGGACGCTCCTGCAACTGGCGGATCAGTTGTATCTGAACTCGTCGGTGGCCGACGCCACCTGGAGCGCCCTTGCCGCGCGCTTCAGCGAACATAACCTGATCGACGCGGTCGAGACCGCCAACCACTTCATGGTGCTGTCGATGATTTACAACGCGTTCGGCATCCAGCCGGATGACGACACGCCGGATCGGTTCCCTGCCGACGTGCCCTACCGGATCACGGTGCCCGAGCGCGAGCCGCGGCTGGCAACAGCGCGACTGGAGCCGCTCGACGGGCCCGGCATCGCGGTCAGGCGGACGTTCGCGCGGCATCCCGCGATGGCCGAAGCGCGCGGCCCCAGGGCGGGCTACATCAACCGCATCTCGCCCCTCTCGCCGCACGACCGGGAGATCCTGATCCTGCGCATCGGATGGAACTGTCAGGCGGTCTACGAGTGGGCCAAGCACGTCGGCACGGTGGGCCGCGCACGCGATCATGGCGTCGACCCGCGCGCCGTGGCCCTCGGTCCGGATGCACCGGGCGCCGGCGGCCGCGAAGCGATCCTGCTGCGGCTCGTCGACGAGCTGTACCAGAACGCGATTGTCTCGGACGAGACCTGGCGCGCCCTCACCGCGGAATACGACGCCGTCGAGGCGATGAGCGCCGTCTACACGCCCAGTTCTTACCGGGCGACCTCGATGTCGCTCAACGCCTACGGCGTGCAACTCGAGCCGGGCGACGAGGGCTTCCCCGACGTGCCGCTGCGCTGAGGTGCCGCCGGAGGGCTCAGTCCGGCAGCCGGAAGACGATCAGCCCCGGCACTTCTCCGCCCACCGTTAACGCGATGTGCTGCTCCCCTTCACCCCTCGCAGGGTGCTGCCTCCTGGGCCATGGGAATCGGAGGCAGCGAGCCTACCGGTTTCCGTGGTAGCGGCGGGGCCTCGCTGACACAGCGCTCGTGACGGTCCCACGTCCACTACGCGGTGGTGTTGCGGCCCCGCGTCGTAGGCGCTAGGCTGCACGGACCATGGATCGTCGGCTTCTAACCCGTGTCGTCCTTCGGAACTACAAGAGCATCGCCGCGTGCGACGTGGCGCCCGCGCAGCTGTCGTTCCTCGTGGGTGCTAACGGATCGGGCAAGAGCAACTTTCTTGACGCGCTTCGCTTCGTGGCCGATTCGCTGCGATTCTCGATAGACCATGCGCTGCGTGACCGCGGGGGGATCAACGAGGTGCGCCGCCGGTCGGGCGGTCATCCGACGCATTTCGGGATCCGCGTTGCCTTCAATCTCGGCGAATCATGGGGACACTACGCATTCGAGGTGGGCGCCAAGCCGCAGGGGGGCTTCGAGGTGCAGCGCGAGGAATGCTATGTGCTGAGTCGCGACGGTGTCGAGCCGCAGTTCTATGAAGTGGAGGGCGGACATGTCACCCGGAGTGCCCTTTCCCTCCCTCCGGCCGCCGTTGCCGACCGTTTGTACCTCGTCAACGCCTCGGGTCTCAACGCCTTTCGGCCCGTGTACGATGCACTTTCGGGTCTGGGGTTCTACAACCTCAATCCCGAAGCGATCAGGGATTTGCAGCCGCCTGATCCGGGAGATCTCCTGAAACGGGACGGTAGTAACGCGGCGAGCGTCCTGTCCAACCTGGCGACTCGGGCACCGGTTTTCAAGCAACGAATCGAGACTTATCTAGGAAAGGTCGTTCCTGGTGTCGCGGGCGTCGATCGTCGGTCGGTAGGTCCTCGGGACACTCTGGAATTCCGACAGGAAGTGCGGGGCGCTCACTATCCGTGGCGGTTCTTTGCCAGCAACATGTCCGACGGAACCCTACGGGCTCTTGGTGTGCTTCTGGCGCTCTTCCAAGGCGCGGGCGATGGCGCGACGCGTCGCAGCCTCGTCGGTATAGAGGAACCGGAGGTGGCCCTGCATCCCGCGGCTGCTGGCGTCCTGGTCGACGGACTCCGCGACGCGGCCGAGCACGCCCAGGTGCTGGTTACGAGCCACAGCCCGGATCTGCTGGACGATGATGAGATAACGGCCGATTCGATCTTCTCGGTCGTGGCCAAGCATGGCGAAACGCGCATCGGTCCGCTGAACGACGTCGGGCGCGCGGTGCTTCGAGATCAACTGTATACGGCCGGCGAGTTGCTCCGGATGGGGCAGCTCGAGCCAGATCCCCGACTCGCGAACGTGTCGCTACGCCAGATCGCGCTGTTCGGTCCCGAATCCTGAGCTGTGTTCCGACTCGCAACCATTGTCGAGGGTCACGGCGAGGTCGAGGCGGTTCCGATTCTGCTACGGCGCATCGCGGAACAGGTCGCGCCCGCCCTCTCCTTGCGGCTACCGCGGCCAATCTGTGTCAACCGACAGCGCGTGTTGAAGGCCGGTGAACTGGAGCGAGCCGTTGAGTTCGCCGCCCGGCAGGGGCAGACAGGTGGTGGCGTACTGGTCTTGCTCGATGCCAACGGTGACTGCCCCGCCGAACTGGGACCACAGTTGTTGCGCCGTGCCACCGAAGCACGAGGGGACCGAGCCATCCGCGTCGTGTTGGCGGCGTCGGAGTACGAAGCTTGGTTCTTGGCAGCAGCAGGTTCAATTGCCGGACGGCACGGCGTTCATCCAGGTACGGTCCGGCCGAAGCATCCCGAGTCGATCAGAGACGCTAAGGGTTGGCTGAGCAAGCAAATGCCGACAGGACAGCGCTACCGGCAGACCCTCCATCAACCCGCGTTCACGGCGATCTTCGATCTCGAGGCGGCTCGGACGGCGCCGTCGTTCGATAAGTTGTGGCGGGACGTGAGCGCACTACTGAACGCCTAGTCCTCAGCGATCTTGTACAGGTAACGGTACCCACGCAGGAACAGCTCGTCGTCCACCAGCGCGGGTGAGGCATCGAAGCCATCGTCGAGCTGGTTCACGGCCAGCACCTCGTAGCGGGACCCCTGCCGGAGTACGAGGGTCGCGCCGTCGCGGCCCGTGATATAGACCCGTCCGGCTGCCCCGACCGGCGAGGCGAAGACGTTGGGCGTCGCCTGCAGGCGCTGGAGCGCATAGTGCGGCTCACCGGTCGCCGGATCCAGTGCGGACAGGATGCCGTCGTTGCTCTTCAGGAAATACAGGACATCGTCGTAGAGCAACGGAGACGGCACGTAGGGGGTGTCGCGGTCGAGTTGCCAGGCGATGGCATCGGTGCCGGCGATGTCGCCGCGCGCGTCGGCCAGACGGATGGCCTGCAGGTTGTTGCCACGGTAACCGCTCATGACGTAGACCATCCCGTCGGCGTGCACGGGGGATGGAATCGCGTTCATGGTGGTGCCACGGCTGTGCCAGACCGTCAAGCCGGTCTCGAGGTCGTAGCTGTAGACCTGGTTCATGGCCGGGGTGACCACCTGCGCGCGGCCGTCGTGCTCGACGACGAGCGGCGTGGCCCAGGTGTCGATCTCGTCCCGGTTCGACCGCCACCGCTCCTCCCCGGTGCGGGCGTCGAGCGCGGCGACGAACGACTGGCCGCCGACGTGATCCCAGGTCACGACCAGCGTGTCGCCATACAGGGCCGGAGTCGTTCCTTCTCCGAACGCGTTACGCATGTGCCGGGTGCCGAGATCGACTTCCCACAGCGGCTCGCCGTCGAGGTCGTAGGCGTAGAGGCCCCACGATCCGAAGAATGCATAGAGCCTCTCGCCGTCGGTCACCGCCGAACCCGAGGCGTAGCTGCCGTTGGGTTGTTGGTAGCCTTCGTGGGGAAGCGCCTCGTGGGCCACGCGCTCCCACAGGATGTCGCCGGTCTCGCGGTCGAAAGCCAGGACCATGAACCGGTGCGCCCGCACCTCGTGCGGACCCCGGCGTCCGCCACGACCGCCCCGATCACCGCGGCTGCCGCGCCGTTCCGCCCGGGCCTGGCGCTGCGGGGGATCGGGCGTTTCGAGCGGCACCGGTTCCCCGAACGGAACCGCGGTCAGGAGGAAAACCTTGTCGTCCCACACGATCGGCGAAGCCGACCCGCGCCCGGGAACCTCGACCTTCCAGGCGACGTGCTCGGTCTCGCTCCAAGTGAGCGGCGGATCGGCGTGCCGGGAAACCCCGTTGGCTTCCGGCCCTCGCCACTGCCCCCAGTACCGGTCGGCGTCGGCAACCTGCGCGCCGGCGGGCAGCGTCCAGCCGAGCACAAGCCACAGAGCCACGGTTGCGGTAGGCGGTCGCTTTTTCTTCACTGAGCTGGAACCTCATCAATGGACGGTCGGCAGAGAGCGCGCTTCACTGCCCGCGTCGGCACGGTCGATGACATCACGATTAATGACGAGGCTCACCCCGCTCTTGATTACCGTCCGGGCGAGTGCTTGGCGCTACGATCAGAGAATTGTGTCGGATCTCCGTTTCGCGTTGCGTGGCCTCGGTCGCCAGCCGCTCGCCTCGGCGGTTGCGATCGCCACGCTGAGTCTCGGTCTCGCGGCCGTGACGACGCTGTTCGCGGTTACCGACGCGGTGATTCTGCAACCGATCGGTGAGGACGATTCCCGGCTGGTTCGGGTCTGGAAGGACGACGTCGAGCGAGGCAACGGTGTGCTGTTTCCGATCTCGTATCCCGAGTATCTGGTCTGGAAGGACGAGGTGTCGGGCTTCGAGGCAATCGCCGCCATCAACTATGCCGACGGCGCGACGGACGCCGTCGTGATCGACGACGAACCGGTCACAGCCAATATGGTGCGGGCCTCGGCCGAACTTCTGCGCACCGTCGGAGCCCGGCCTGCCTACGGGCGCCTCCTCGAAGCCGGCGACGACGTCGAGGGAGCCGAGCTCGTCGCCGTTGTCAGCCACCGTTTCTGGCGCCGGGTGAGCGGGGACCCGGCGTTCGTCGGACAGCGCATCAGCAACGCCGGAGACACCCCAATCACGATTGTCGGCGTGCTGCAGCCCGACAGGGCCTACCCGGTCGACGCCGATATCTGGTTGCCGCTGGTTCCGGCGTTCGCGCGCGACCCCTACGTGACTCTGGACAACCCGCGGGGCTTCCAGTTCCACGTCGTGGGAAGACTCGCGCCGGGCGTCACGATCGGCCAGGCGCAGTCCGAACTGGAGGTCATCCACGGCCGGCTGAGCGCGGCGTACCCGGAGGACTACCCGCGGATGCCGATCGTGGCGACACCGCTGGCCGACACGGTCTTCGGACACGTTCGGCCCACGCTGGCGCTCTTGCTGGCCGGCGCCGCGCTCGTGTTTCTCGTCGCGGGGGCGAACGTCGCCATCCTGCTGCTCATGCGGGCCGAGTCCCGCCGCGTCGAGATGGCGGTGCGGTCGGCGCTGGGCGCGACTCGCGGACAGCTCCTGAGACAGACCGTGATCGAGGCGGGGGTTCTCGGTGTGGCGGGCGTCGGCGGCGCGCTGATTCTGAGTCGCGGACTACTCGCGCTCACCAGCGTCGTCGATCCGGGTCAGGCGCCGCGCATTGCCGAGGCGTCGCTCAGTCCCCAGGTGCTGGTGTTCGCCGTCGTCGCGATGGCGGTGTGGACCCTCGTGTTCGGTACCGCTCCGGCGTGGCAGACGCGGGTGACGAGACTGTGGGGATTCCTTACGCATCGCTCGGCCGAGCATGCACGCGGAACCGGCCGCCGGCTCCAGGTGATGGCCGCCGTCCAGATTGCGTTCGCCGTGGTGGTCCTCGTCGCGGCCGGGCTCTTGACCCGGTCGCTGGGGCAACTGCAATCGATAGACCGTGGGCTCGAATCCGACGGTGTGGTGACGACGCGGATACTCCTGCCGTGGCAGCGCTATCGCACTCCCGACGAGGTTCGAGCGTTCTACGACCGCGCGATTGAAGCCGTCGAACGGATTCCCGGCGTGATCTCGGCGGCGCCGTATCACCTGCCGCCAGGCACGGCCACGACCGGTCTCAGCTCTCCCTTTCAGTTCGAAGGCCAGACGCCGGACGAGTCGGCGACGAACGAGTGGGCCAATTGGGATATCGCGATGCCGCGGTATTTCGAGACGATGGGTATCCCGATTGTGAGCGGGCGCGCCTTTTCGCGCACCGACACGGCCGATGCGCAACTCGTGGCGATCGTGAGCGAGAGCGCCGCCGCGCGCTACTGGCCTGGCGAGGACCCGATCGGCAAACGGGTCCGGATCAGTCCGAGCTTCGAGTGGTCGACGGTGGTGGGGGTTGCCGCCGACCTGAGGTATCGCGAGCTCATCAACAACTGGATGACGGTCTACTATCCGGCCATTCAGTCGTTCCATTTCGACGCCAGCAACCTCGCGATTCGCACCGAGCGGCCGCCCGCGACGTTGCTGGCCACCGTCCGCGAGACCCTTCAGGGCATCGAGCCGTCGGTACCCATAGACACGCTGACACCGATGGACGAGCTGCTCGCCGCCGAGCTCGCGCGCCCGCGACTCGCGGTGCAGATCTCGATCGCCTTCGGACTGGTGACGCTCGTGCTGGTCACGGTGGGTCTGTTCGGCATCGTGTCTTTCGACGCGAGGCAGCGACGGGTAGAGATGGCGATCCGTTCGGCGCTGGGAGCGAGCCCGCGCGCGCTACGCCGCCTCGTCGCGTGGCGAGGCCTGCGGCTCGCGGCGACGGGAATAGTCGCGGGTCTCGCCGCGACCGCCCTGGGAACACAAGCCCTCGCCGCGGTCCTGTACGGCGTCTCTCCGCTTGATCCAGTCACGGTGGCCGCGGTCGCCGGCGTGCTGGCGCTCGTGGCCGGGATGGCGTGCTGGATTCCCGCCCGACGGGCGGCGGCCACCGATCCCTCGGAGATGCTTCGAAGCGGCGAGTAAGTCTGCGCGGCGCAGTGCAACTATGGCGGAGGGACAGGGATTCGAACCCTGGAGCGAGTTTCCCCGCTAACGGTTTTCAAGACCGCCGCCTTCGACCGCTCGGCCATCCCTCCGGAAGGCCTGCCTTAGGCCTGATCGCTACTGTACCATCAGGCCCCATGGCGCAGACCCCCGGACAGGAACGATTGATCGTGGCGCTCGACGTCGACAGCATCGAGCGCGGGGCGGAGCTGGCGGATCAGCTTCGGCGCGTGCGGATGTTCAAGCTGGGCTGGCGCCTGCTGATGGCGGGGTTGCGGACGCGCGGACTGGCGGAGCTGTGGCAGTCGATTACGGGCACCGGGCGCCAGATTTTCGTCGACCTGAAAGTGCCGGACATCGGGAACACGGTGGCGGACGTCGTGGGCGATCTGGCGCGGGATCCCCAGGTCCGGTTCCTGACGCTGCACGAGAACATGCAGGCGCGTGACATCGAGCGAGCGCGGGCGGCACGCGGGGAGAGCGCGACGCCGCAACTGCTGATGGTGCCCTTCGTATCGAGCCTGTCGGCGGAGGATTTTCCGAAGGTCGCGCCTGCGGCCGTGGCACAGGGAATGACGATGAACGAGTGGATCCTCGAGCGGGCCGGCTCGGCTCTCGACCGCGGTTGCGACGGGATCATCGCGTCCGGGGATGCGATCGCGCTCTGCCGCAACCGCTGGCCGCGGGATGGCGCGCGCGAGGTGGTCATCGTCAGCCCGGGTATCCGGCCGGCGGGTTCCGGGGCGGACGATCACAAGCGGCTGACGACGCCAACGGATGCGATCCGGGCGGGCGCCGACTATCTGGTGGTGGGACGTCCGATCCTGCACGCGCCGGACCCCGCCGCCGCAGCCGACGCGATTATCTCGGAAGTGGACGCGGCGCTCTTGAGCGGTGCCGAGAAAGCGAAGGAGACCGGATGACAACGCAACCTGAAGTCTGGCTCCGCGGCCCCGTCGAAGGCTTCGAGCCGCTGCTCATGCCGGCCGTGCACTCCTTGCTGCAGGCGCGCGAGGATATCGAGGGCTTGGTCGCGTCGGTGCCGGCCGACCATGTCTGGCAGCGCCCCGGGGGCGCTGCGTCGATCGGCTTTCACGTCCGCCACCTGGGAGGAGCGCTCGATCGCCTGCTCACCTATGCGCGGGGCGAGATGCTGTCCGACGCGCAGCGGGCCGCCGCACGGACCGAACGCGAGCCCGGCGAACCGCCCGAATCGCTAGGCGAGGCCGTGGCCGCCGCCGGTGCATTGATCGAGCGTGCGCTGGACCAGTTGCGGGCCACCACCCGGGAGGATCTCCTGGCCCCCAGGAAGGTCGGTCGCCTGGGCCTTCCGAGCACTACGCTGGGCCTGGTCTTCCATGCGGCGGAGCACTGCACGCGGCATGCCGGGCAGGCGATATCGACGGCGAGGATTCTGCAAGGCGCGAGCGATTCGTAGCCGTTGGCACGTGCCGCTGCCACGGTCAAGGCGGCTGGCGCCTGCGCCCCGCTAATTCAGCACGAACGCAAACAGCCGTTGATCCACGGCGATCAAGACGTGCTGCCGGCCGTCCACCAGGTAGGTCTGGGGAGCGTTCGAGATGTTGCCGACGCGCGTGTGCCAGACCAGTTCCCCGGTCGCGGCGTCGAACGCCACAAAGTTCCCGCTGCCGTCGCCCGTGAAGACCAGGCCGCCCGCCGTCGTCAGCACACCCGCCCCGCCGCCGCCGCCGACCGGCCAGGGGTGTCGCCAGACCTTCTCACCGGTCCGATAGTCGATGGCGGTGAAGGCGTTGCCCCCCGAGCCCACGACGATCCGGTCCTTTCCGCCCAGCCCCATCGATCCCCGCGGGTCGGGGTCGGTCAGGTAGAGCAGATTAAACCCGTTGTTCTCCTGCGTATAGAAGAGGCCGGTATCCGGATTGAACGCCGGCGGCTGCCAGTTCACGACGCCGCCCTCGACCGGCGAGACCAGCGCGCCCGGAATGATGGCTTCCTTCTCCGGTGCGGGCTCTGGTTCGCCGGTTTCGCGGATGTGGCTGGCCCAGTTCGCCGTGGCGCCGTAGCGGCTGGTCGCGACATGCTCTCCGGTGACGCGGTCGACGGTGAAGAAGTAGCCGTTGCGAGCCGCGGTCGAGACCAGCTTGCGCGGAACGCCGTCAATCACGCCGTCGATCAGGATCGGGGTCTGCGCCGAGTCCCAGTCGTGCGTGTCATGTGGCGACGTCTGAAAGTACCAGGCCATCTCGCCGGTCGCCACGTCAACCGCGATCAGCGTGCAGGTAAACAGGTTGTCGCCCCGCCGCGCGATGCCTGTATAGCCAGGCGTCGGGTTGCCGGTACCGAAGATGTAGTAATTCGTCTCCGGGTCGTAGACGCCCGGCACCCAGACCTGGCCGCCGCCGTGGCGCGCCGCGTCGAGGTTCGGCCAGGTGTCGATGCCGGGGGAATCGAGGGTCATCGGCACCGTGTAGAAGATCCACTGCCGCTCCCCCGTCTCCGGATCGAACGACTGCAGGAAGCCGGGCGCGTCGAGATCGTTGCCGGTGCCGACCAGGACGTGATCCCCTGCCACGATCGGCGCCATCGTCGAGAAGTACTGCTCCTCGAAGCCCGCAATCTCGACGTGCCACCGCTCCTCGCCGGTGCGGCGGTCGAGCGAGACCAGGTAGTTGTCGGGCGTCTCGAAGAAGAGCGCGTTCCGCCAGATCGCGGCGCCGCGATTACCGATGTGAATGCTCCCGCGGGTCTTCCAGAAGTAGTGCCAGATCTCGTCGCCGGTGCGCGCATCGAGCGCCCAGACGTGGTCCGGCGCGGTGAGGTAGAGGACGTCGTCCACGTACAGGATCGCCCCCTTCAGCCGCTGGCCACCGATGATGAAGTCGCCGGTGCCCTCTCCGCCGACGAAGTCGGGCGCGCCCGGTCCTTCGAGCCGGTTCGGCATCCCGGTGTCGATCGCGCGCGTCCAGGCGAGTGACATCTGGTGGACGTTCTCGGTGTTCACCTGGGTCAGCGCGCTGTAGCGCCGGCCGGTGTAATCGCCCGAATAGGTCGGCCACGTCGCCTCGAGCGGTTCGAGCAGCGCCGCCGGATCGAGCCCGTCTTCGTTCTGGGCCGAAGCGACCGCGACGGGCAACAGCGCGATCACCGCCAGCGGGACCATCAGCAGGGCCCGCCGGGTCCGTCCGGCGCCGGCTCCTTGTCGCTTCACCATGCCCTCGACCTCCTACCGTAGCGTCGCCAGGTACGCCGTGACGTTGTGAATGTCGGTATCCGTGTAGATCGGCAGCAGCTCCGTGTGCCGCCCCGCCGGATCGTCCAGCTCGACGCGTGGTTCGTTGCCGCGCCGGCGGAACGAGCGGCGCTCACCGTCGGCGGTCACCAGCGAGACGTAGAAGTCGTCGTAGCGGTCGAGCGTACCGACGACGCGCTCACCTGACGACCGCGTCACCGTGACCGTGACCGGCGGCCGCTCGGCGCCGAGCCGCTGCCCGCGCACCCAGGTGTTCTGCAGCTCCTGCGACTCCGTGATCTCCGAGGCGATGCCGGCCAGGTCGCCGGTCGGGGAGTGGCACGCTGCACAGTTCGCCTCGAAGTACGCGCGCCCCGCATCGGCGTCGCCGACGAGGATGTTCAACTCGACTTCCGCCCCCTCCGGCGGACCGCCCTGCCGCGTCGCGGTAGCCAGGACGCTGTGCATGTAGACGGCCACCGCAAGCGCGTCGTCCTCCGAGAGCGACTGCGGCGGCATCGACGACCCGCCCAGTGTCGTCTGGCCGTCCCGGATCACGGGCCAGATCAGCTCGCCCTCGCGGTCGCGCAGCACCAGTTGCGACCGCAACAGGTTCGGGCCGCCCAGGTCCCCGCCGCGCAAGTCGATGCCGTGGCAGGCGCGGCAGTGAAGGCCGTAGAGTGCCTGACCGCGCTGAATCACCTCGGGGTCGCCCGGCGGGCGCTGGAACGCGTCGTACGGCTCCTGCGTCCGGTCGCGCTGCCGCGGCTGGGTCTGTGCCGCGACGACGAGTGTCGCGCCCGCGAACAACAGCAAGGCGGCGCCAATCTTCCGAGCGATGCCGGTCATCGTGCGCCGGCGTCCATGCTGGCCAAACGCGAATAGCATTCGTGCCGTGAATGTTAATCGGCAAACAACATTCATGGGCGACTCGGTTCGTGGCTTAATATCGCTTGAGAGGACCTCGAATGCGCCGATGGCAGCGGTCGCTCCGGGCCCCAGCGCTGGCTGCCGTCGCGGCCACCGCGCTAGCGATGGCTCTGCTCGTCGTTGCGGTGACGGCAACCGGCGCGCAGCCGCTGTTCCGCGGCGTCGGTGACTGGGGCAGCATCGGCCTTCCCTACAAGGCGGACTTCACGTTCGTTCGCCTGCGCTGGGACCGCGGCGAACCGGGCGGGCCAATGTACGGCCGCGGCCCGAATTTCTGGATACACGAGTTCCCGCGTGCCGAGCAGCACTTGATGACGCTGCTCGACGACTTCACCACGGTGGACGCCAACGTCGCGGGAAGCCTCATCCTCACGCTGGACGACCCTGCACTTTTCCGCCACCCGATTGCCCTGATGCAGGAGCCCGGCTTCTGGCTGATGACCGACGAGGAAGCGGCGCAGCTCCGCGCCTTCCTCCTGAAGGGCGGCTTCGTCATCTTCAACGACTTCGAAGGCCGCCAGTGGGAGAACTTCGAGGGCCAGATGCGGCGCGTCTTGCCCGACGGCCGGTGGCTCCCGCTGGACCCCGGCCACCGCATCTTCGACAGCTTCTTCCAGGTGACGGAACTGGATCTTCCCAATCCCTTCAATCACCACCTGGCGGGGCTCGTCCCCGAGTACTTCGGCCTCTTCGAGGACAACGACCCCGATGGCCGCCTTATGGCCATCGCCAACTACAACACCAACCTGGCCGAATTCTGGCAGTCCGGCGGCACCGGTTTCTTCCCCGTCGAGCCGATGAACAACGGCTTCGAGCTGGGGATCAACTACATGATCTACGGCCTGACGCACTGACCGCGCGCCGGAGTTCGGGCGCTACGGGGGATGCGGCTCGTTACCGTCGAAGCCAATCCCTGGGAGTCAGGATGGGAATGCCCTGGAAGGGCGAAAGCACCAGCAGGTCCTCGTCGCCGGTCACAAGGCTGTCCGCCCGCCCCTGCAACGCGGTTTCGAGGAGCTTGTCGTCGTGCGGATCGCGGCATCCGAGCGTCGCGCCGACAATCGACACCCAGGCCGAAACCGCTTCGAGTTGTGCGAGGAAGACGGCGCGTGCATCCGGACGGGCGTACCGATCGAACTTCGGCGACAGCATCCGCGTCCGCAGTTCGTCGAAGGTCTCGTCCGAGAAGAGCAGGATCCCGCCGGTCTCGCGGAGGGCGTCGATGACCGCCCGGGGAGACCCGGAGGGTTGGAGCGCCGCGCTGATCAACACATTGGTGTCGATCACCACCCGTTCAGTCGTCATCGCTCAGGAGCGCATCCAGCCGGGCTTCGGTCAAACCGCGCGCCGTGGCTTCGGCCCCCAGGCGGTCCATCGTTTCGGTCAGGCGCGCCCATGCCGCGCCCCGCAGCCGTTCGTACTGCTCCATCGACATGACGACTCCGACCGGCCGGCCCTTCTTCGTCAGTCGTACCGGTGCGCTCTGGGCTGCATCCAACAGTTGTCCAAACCGGTTCTTGGCCTCCCTGGCCGCGATCTCCTTCATGTGGACATTATAGCTATTATGGCTCCATAGTCGCCCGACCGGGGCGCCAATGCATCAGGCCGCCGCACCGCCGGCGGCTACTGCTCGTCGAGCGACGTGACCTTCTGCGTGTTCTTGTTCCGCGCGCCGGCCATGATGCCGGTCAGGCCGTAGTTGCCTTCATGGCAGGCGTACTCGTAGAGGACGCCGTCGGTGCGGCGGAACGGAATGACCACCGTCCAGGGTCGGGTGTAGTTGTTCGGATCCTGGATAGTGAACTCGTACATGACGGTGTCGGCGTCGATACGCGTGAACTTCTCGATCAGGTAGGTATCCTTCGAGCTGCCGGCGAAGTTGGTCTCGCGCAGGAAGTTCCTGGTTTCGACCACCAGTGTTTCGCCTTCCCAGCGCCCGCGGGAGCTGCCCACCCACTGCGGGACCTCGGCGTGCGGCTGATCGATCGGGATGATCCGGACGTTGTGGATGTGTTCGTTCAGCAGCGCGACGTAGCCGGGCGTCTGGAAGATGTGCACGTTGTTGTTGTACGACCCAGGGCGCATCGGCGGACCGGAGTTCGAGCCCATCAGGCAACGGTCGCCGAGGCTGCGGTCGGTGTAGTGGTCGGCGAAGCCGTTCCGGAGGTTGAGCCGGCGGATCTGCTGCGCCCGGGCGAACTCGTCGGTATACGGAATCCGGCCGCTTGGCGGATCGACCACGAGCGAGGTCCGCTTGTCGCTGGTGAGCTCGATGCCTCGCTCGTACCAGAACTCGTTGTACGAAAGGACGCCGCCTTCGGCGCGTGATTGGTAGCCGGCGCTCGGCGCGCCAGTCTCGGGGTCGAAGAGATCGCGGTTCAGCCGCACCCGCTCGGACGCCTCGAACTGCGCCGCTTCCTCCGGGTCAAGGGTCTCCTTGTCGGCGAGAGCGGCGGGACGCTGCAGCGGGGTGAGCGTCCGGAAGGTGAAGATCCCGGAGATGTCGGGCTGGCCGTCGGGAGTGCGCATCGGCATCGTGGGCGCGGAGCCGTCCGACGACTGCGCGAGGACCGACGGCGCGGCAAGCGCGACGGCACCGCCGATGGTCACGGCGGCGACAGCGATTCGGAGGGTTTTCATGGCGGTCTCCTTCGCGTCGAAGTCCCTATCCTACTCTCAAACAGGCTGGATGACGGGCGGGTTCGATAGCCTCTGCGGGTCTGGAGGCTTCTGCACCAGGGCTGCCGGTCAGAAGCGGAACAGCCGGTTGAACTTCACGACGAACGCCCGGTTCACGAGGCCGGGGAAGCGCCGCATCGTCGTGTCGCGCTGTTCGTTGAAGACGATGAACAGCTCGCTGCCCGGCTGATACTCCCAGCGGAACCGGACGTTGGCGGAGACCGCGTCGGCGGCGGAGTTGTACTGCAGCAGCGCGCTGGCGAACATCAGCGGCGTCATCGTGTAGGTGATCCGCGAGCCGATCAGATTCGTCGTGAACGACCCCTCCACCAAGTCGATCTGGTTGATCGACCAGCTTGGTTCCACCGAGAACTGGTTCGTAATGCTGGCGCGTCCCCGGCTGACCGTGAAGGCGGTCTTCGTTCCGCTGTAGAAGGTGCCGTGCTCCACCATCATCGTGCCGCCGATCCGTCGCTGCGGCCCGAACTGGTAGCTCACCTGGCCGTTGGTGAAATCGTAGCCGGCAACCGGTAACGTGACGCCCCTCGCGATCGGAAACGGCACCGGCAGGAACTCGTACGACTTCATGGCGTTCACCGTGAACATATCGCTGTTGTCGAGTTCAATCGTGAAGATGCCGGTTGCCTCGCGTGTCTCTACCTGGCCGGCCAGGTTTTCGACGTAGGCGAACGACCCGCTCCACAGGAAGCGGCGGACCCAACCGATATTCTGCGGCCGGGGGCTGAAGCGGAACAGGCCGTAGCTGCGCCGCATGTCGCGACGGCGGACGAAGCCGATCTCCGGATTGAAGGAATCGCCGACCAGCAGGTGTTCCAACTCTACGCCGTACCGGTCGCCCCGGTAGTCGAGCTGTGCGCGGTAGCTGGTGTCGTTGCCGGTGAGCCCGGGCGTGCGGGTCTGCGCCCAGTGGGTGTTGATCGTGACGTCGTCGTAAAAGCCGAAGACGGCGTCGGCGCCGTACGCCTCGTTCGACCCGTCGCCGATCCGGCTCTGCGACCGGCCGGTGAAGAGCAGGCCGATGGTGCTGCGCCGCAGGATGTCGCGTTTCGCCCGGAGCACGGTGAAGTTGGTGCCGGGCGCGAGCGGCGCCGCGGCGGCCAACGCGCCGGGGGTCAGGCTGGTCGAGACCGGCGCGTCGGCAAGCAGCTCGCCCGAGTGGATGTTGATCGCCCCGAGCGTGAACGCGCCGGCCCGGCCAGTCAGCCGGCCCCCCGCCCGGAGGGGCACCTCCCGCGTCCCCTCGAGGCCGATCCGCCGGCTGTAGAACAGAATCGGCATGTCGTTCGCTCCCGCAATACGGCCGCTCGTCGCGCCGCCGCCGAAGCTGAAGATCCCCTGGTTCTCCAGGAAGAACTCGCGCTTCTCGGGAAAGAAGAGGTTGAAGCGCGTCAGGTTGATCTGTTGTTCGTCCGCTTCAACCTGCGCGAAGTCGGGATTCAGGGTGAAGTCGGCGGTGAGTCCCTCGGTGACACCCAGCTTGGCGTCGATACCAAAGTCGCCGTTCGGGTCATTCGACAACCGCGCTGCCGGATCGGCCGGCGCCAGATTCGTCGTGAGGTCGCCGATCACGTACGGTTTCACCTCGAATAGGCGCGATGCGGGGGGTGCATCGATGCCGACCAGCGTGGCGGCAAGCGATGCGCGGAAGTGTCCCCGCAGTCCCTGCGCGGCCGAAAGCGGCGTCAGATAGGACGACTCGTTCTTCCAGCGGTTCACCCGGCGCGCCTGGAAGCCCCAGACCTGCGGTCCGCCGGCGCGGTAGCGGAGCGACTTGAAGGGTAGCGCCGCCTCCATCGTCCACCCGCCTTCGAAGCGGCCCACGGAGAAATCCCAGATGGGGTTCCAATCCATGTTTACCTGCGACTCGTTGGTGGTCTGCGCGTCGATGCGGCCACCGACCGCCGTCACCTCGAACATGATCACGTTGCGCCGGTCGTAGAAGGTGTCGAACGACCAGGCGAAATTATCGTCGCGCACGACGCGGAAGTTATCGCGCCGCATCTCGTTCGCAACAATCCGGTCGGGGCGCGTTTCCCAGCACCGGGCGACGACGTAGACGTTGTCGTCGTCGAACAGCAGCCACACCTCCGTGCGCTCCGTGGCCGGCGCTCCCTCGACCGGATCGTTCTGGATGAAGTCGGACATCGACTGCACTTGCTCGTAGATCTCCTCGTCGAGATCGCCATCGATGTCGATGCGCTGCCCGATACGTGTGGCGCGAAGCGTGACTCCACTGGCATCACGCACTATCACGGCGGGCGGCACAGGTGGTGCCGGTCCGAAGATCTCCGTCGGGGCCGTGGGTGCCGACTGCGCCGCGGGCTGCGATCCGGCCTCCCCCGGTTGGCCTGCCGTTACCGCCGGGGCCGCGAGGGCCAGCGCCGCCGCGAAAACAAGAGCAGGAACCCGGGTCGCCATCAGCGTCCTGCGGCCTGCTCTTCTTCCCACCGCGCGATTTCCAGTATCGCGGTCATGCCGACGTTGCCCTCATGACAGGCGAACTCGAACATCGGCCCCTCGGTCCGCGGCATGCGGATCTCGGCCGTCCACGGGCGGGACCAGAGCGACGGGTCCTCGAACGTCACGGCGTAGCGGATCGCGTCGTCGCCGGTCCGCGTGAAGCGCTCGGTGAGCGTCACGTTTTCCATCGAGAGACGCTGGAACTCCTGGTCAGGGTGGAAGTTGGTGGTTTCGACGACGAGGGTGTCGCCCTCAAAGCGGCCGCGCGAGTCACCCAGCCACAGGCGGATTTCGTCCGGGAGGCGAGGCCGCCCATCGAGCCAGACCACGCGGTACTCGTGCACCATCTCGAAGAAGAGAATCAGTTGGTCCGGCGCCTGCGCGATATGGATGTTCTGACTGTAAGGGCCGCCGAGGCGCGGGATGCCGTACGAGATACAGCGCCCCGGCAGGTTGCGCTCCTCTGGGTTGTCGAACCCGTCGGGCGAGCGAGCGTCAAGCGCTGCGCGGCCCGCCTCCGACCACGGAATCCGGCCGTCGGGCGGGTCGACGATCATCGCCGTCCGCCCGTCGGAGAGCGAGCGCTCCCACCAGACCACGCGGCGCGCACCGACCCCTTCAGCCGACGTCTGGGCGGCATTCACCTCCGCAACTTCCGCCTCGTCCAGCAGCGGCCGCTCACCGTAGCGTTCGGGCCGCTCGAGCGGGGTTGCCGTGCCGTGGTTCCAGAGACCCTGCAGGTCGGGGTCTCCCCAGGGGGTGTGCGGCGCGGTCTGGGCGCCGCCGGCTGTGGGCAGCAACAGCATGGCGATGGTTACCGCGGTGCGGCGCGCGGCCAGGGCCGAAGAAGCCATCGAGAATCGATCCTACCGCCGATTGACGTCCCCGTGGCGGCGTGCGTTTCCCCGGTTGGAACCTGTAACGGTTTCGGCTAGGATCGGGCTTCTGAACGGGTTCCGACGACCGGATCCTAGGAGAGAAGACCATGATGGACTATCGATTCGTAGTCAGGCGCGGTGGGACGCTCTTCGCGCTGGTGGCGATGGCCGCCGCGGTGGCCTGCGGGGGTGGCGCGGAGATGGCGCCGGCCGACGACGCAGCAATGGCGGAGCCGATGGGCAATGCCGATCTCGTGCAACGTAACCTGCCGAACCCGACCAGTGACGTGCTCACGCAGTGGGCTGAGTTGCCGGACGACCGCACATGGGGATCGACGGCGGGCATCGACATTGATCCCACCGACGGTCACGTCTGGGTGTACGACCGCTGCGGGGCGAACGGACTGGACGGCGGCTGCGCCGCCAACCCGACAGTCGATCCGATCCTGAAGTACGACCGCAACACGGGCGAGTTGCTCGCCAGCTTCGGCGCGGGACTGTTCGTGCTGCCGCACGGTCTGCACGTCGACGACGACGGCAATGTCTGGGTAACCGATTCGCAGGGGAACGACGAGATCGGACATCAGGTGTTCAAGTTCAGCCCCGAGGGTGAAGTCCTCATGACCCTCGGTGTGGCCGGCGAGCCGGGCAGCGACCCGGAGGGACGTCATCTGAACGAGCCGTGCGACGTCGTTACCTGGGGACCGACAGGCGAGATCTTCGTTTCGGACGGTCACAGCGGCCAGAATCCCGATCCGCCGGAGGGTCGGACCGGCCGCATCCTGAAGTACGACGCCGAAGGCAACTTCATCAAGCAGTGGGGCGAGATCGGTTTCCGTCCCGGGCAGTTCCGCACGCCGCACGGGGTGGAGTTCGACTCGCAGGGGCGGCTGTTCGTTGCCGACCGCGGCAACCACCGGATCCAGATCTTCGACCGCGAGGGCGAGTTGCTCGACATCTACTACCAGTTCAGCCGCATCAGCGGGCTGTTCATCACCGCGGATGACACCCTGTACGCCATCGACTCGGAGTCGACAGAGCGGAACCACTACGGCTGGATGAACGGCGTACGGATCGGTTCGGCAGGCGAGGATCGCGTCACCGGGTTCATTCCGCCTCACATCCCGTCCGAGGGGAGGGTCTTGCAGGGGCTGGCGGGCGAGGGAATCGCGGTCGACGAGGATGGCAACGTCTTCGTTGCCGAGGGCCCTGCTTCGCGGCCGTTCGCGGGCGGCGGTCTGACCAAGTATCCGGTGGCGAACTAGCGCGCCCTGGCGGGCGCGTCGGCAGGACTGCCGATTCAGCGGCTAAGGGGTTTCCCGTGGCGCCGTGCGCGGCGCGGGGACTTCCGTCTAGTAGATGACGAGGAACCGGCCGTCGGGTTCCGCGACGATGGCGGCCACGCTCCCTTCCGGAATCTCCGGTCCGGTCCCGCGGTCGTCGGTCGTCCTGCCTTCGCCGAAGAGCTGCCAGTGGAAGGTCCCGCCCGACTGCCAGCCCGGACCGTCGCCCCACGCGAGAAGCGTCTCGTGCCGTTCATTCACGGCCACCGCCGGGTTCTTCTGCCGCGCCAGGAGCTCTCCCGCCGGCGACGAGGTTGTTTCGCCGGCGTGGATCTTCCTGAAGTAGACTTGACCTTCAGTTTCCCAGGCCACGGTGACGCCATCGGGCCCGTTGGCGAGGCTGGTCGTCGAGATCGGGCAGGCGTTTATCTCCCACGGGTCGAGCTCGCGGTCGCTGAACGTCTCGCCCCCGTCCCCTGACATCAGCAGCCGCTGGCTCCGCCGGATGTTGTCGCCAGCGCCGCGGTAGGAGACGTAGACGTTGCCCCTGGACGAGCCCGATGCGCCCGCCAGCGCATGCAGCCCGCAGCAGTCGCACGCCCCCTCGGCGGCCGGGCTGATCGGCCGGGGGATCGAGAACGTCCGGCCGTCGTCCTGCGAGGCGGCCATGAAAACGGCGCGTTCGGAATCGGGCGGCTCTCCCGTGTGCCAGAAGATGTAGACGTTGCCGGACTCGTCGGCGGCCACTGACGGCCCTGCCTCCACGCCTTCTCCACCGGCAAGCGCGAACTGTGGCTCGAAGCCGGTTCCCGTATCGTTGGTCCGTGTGTAGAGGAACTCGGTCCGGCCCAGCTTGAACCAGACGACGTGCAGCCGGCCATCGCGGCCCAATGCCATCTGCCCGCCGTCGATCGGGCCCATCCCCACGACCGTGCCCCGCTGCGAGTTCACGTACTGCGGCTCCGACCAGGCGGACGCCCCCGACGCCCGCGTGACGTAGCGAAGGTCTCCCGCGCGCGGCTCGCCTTCGAAATAGACGACATGGACGGTCCCGTGGTCGTCCAAAAGAGCCCTCGGCAAGCGGCCCCCATCCGGCAGACGGAGCAGAGACACCTCATCGTGGAGTGTGATCGGCCCGTCTGAATTGCCGGCGCAGCCGGCGCCGAGCAGCATGATGGCAAGCGCGACGGCCAGGGGCCTGTTGGTCAGCATGGCTCCAACAATACCGCAGTCGGCAGGGCCGGCGCCGCTCCGTGGGGCTGCAGGTTCCACTCGCGCCGGCCGATAGTAGACGCATATAATGGCGCGCAGATGCGCGGGAAAGCGTTCCTGGTGCAATCTCTCGGTCAACGGCCAACCACGGTGCTCGGACCACTCGTAGCGGTCGTCGCGACCGGTCTGCTGGTGGCGGGCCTCGCGGACGAAACCGCCTCCGTGGTCGTCCGGGCGCAGTCGGCGCATGAGGTGGGGCCGCCGGTGCCGGCGGAGTTGCCGGAAGCCGCCGCAGGCACGATGCAGGCGGTCGCGGGTCAGGCTCAGGCCCGCTACGATGCCGACGTTGCCGCCTTCCGGATCCACCGTCCCGCGTACCCGTTCTGGCAGCACATTTTTACAATCCCCGACGGCAGCATCGTCTACGGCAGCGGTACCGACGGCCACCTGTTAGCGACGTTCCCGCAACGTGGCAATTGGGCCCGCGATGGCGAATGGGTCGACCCGGCGCACGCCAACGTGCTGCAGGGACAATCCCTGCCGCGCCGGCTCGGGGACCGTCGCGACCGGGTGGCGGAGTTGCTCGAACCAGTCGTCGGGGATGTCCTCCATAATCCGACCCGCGGTCGCTTCCTGGCGCCGCACGCGACGCGCCACGGCGACTTCCTGAAGGAATGGGGCCGGATCTACGAGCGGTTCGGCGTGCCGGCGGAGATCGGCCTCGCCCAGGCGATGGTCGAATCGGGACTGAACGGCCGCGCTCGCTCCCGCGTGCGCGCGCTCGGCTTCTGCCAATGGATGCCGCGGAACTGGAGTCTGCTGAAGCGGCTCTCTCCGTACGTCATCGAGGGTTACAACCAGACGACGCAGGCGCCATTCTGCGCCGCCTACCTGTCAATCCTGGCGACGATGTACGGCAGCTTCATTCCGGCGCTGTCGGAACATCACGCCGGTGGCGTCAATGTCGGGCGCACGATGATCAACGGTGAGCGGCTGGGCGCGAACGACAAGCGAGAGCAGTATCTGCGCGGTTCGGACTTCGCCAAGGCGCTGCGGCAGATCTCTATCCGGCGCTACCGGCAACTGTTCCGCACCTACGGGCCGCGCTCGGCGCTTTATGCGGAGATGGTGTTCGGCAACGTCTATAACGTCCGCCGGCTGATCCTCGAGATGCCGCAGTCCCGGGTCTACGCGATGCGCGCGCCGCGGAACCTCGCCATCGGCGCCATCTCCGACGTAACCGGTCTGTCGCGCGATGAACTGAAGCGGTACAATCCGGCCCTCGTCCGCCAGGTGCCGCGCGGCGCCAACGTCTATCTTCCGATGTACGTCGAGGAGTTCGGACCGGACGTATCGTTCTGGCACCGTCCGCCGACTCCCGAGTACGCGGCCGTTCTGGACGAATTCCTGGGGATCGAAGCCCCTCTGGAGGACTGGCACACGCGTGCGTTCGCCGAGCGGCTCCGGGAGTTCGCCGCGCGGTTCGCGGAGACCGGAACCGAAGAGGGAACGGTCATGTCGACGATGATCCGGTTCACGATCGACAGCCTGATCAACAACCGTCGCGGCGCCATCCTCACGGAGTTCCGCAGCAGCGACCGGATCCAGGGCCTCTTCGAACGCGGCCGCCAGGAGCTCGCTGCTCAGGGCGGCTCATAAGCCTCCCCGGACATCCCTCCAGTGCGTCTGCATCTCGAAGAACGTGTAGGAAGCCGTCCAGGCAATCAACACCAGCCCGGTCACGGACTCCGTCACGGCGAGCACCTGCCCTCCCCGAACCGGCACGATGTCGCCAAATCCAAGCGACGAGTAGACCGTGCCCGAGAAATAGAAGATGTCGAGCAGGGTCGGCTCGAAGACCTCCATGTCAAAGTGCGCCAGTTCGACAGCTCCCGCATCGATCAGCAGGTACCACGCGACGGAATAGACTCCGACCTCCGTTATGTGAGCCCCTAGCGCCAGCGTCACGGCAAGCGCGACGCCCACTCGCCTTGATTTCCACACCTTCCGAACGAAGAACGAGATGAAGACGAGCGCTTCGTAATGCAGTCCCACCGTGATGAGCGACAGGAGGGCGGCGGTGAGGGTCATCACGACGGGGACCACCCTATCCGATTTGCGCCCGGTCGTGTGAGAATACGGTTGCCATGCCCCGAAGACTGCCGCCCCTAGGAGCTTGGCGCCGGCGCGCCGGGCATGGCGCGCTGGCGCTCGTCACGCTCGTGTGCGCCGCCGCTTGTTCCCCATTGCCGGCCAGCGTCGCCGCACGGTCCGGGGCACAGACTGGCGACGCCGTCATGGCGGCGGCTCAGGCGGAACGGGAGCCGATGATCGCGACGATGCGCGATCTCGTCTCGATCGAATCGGGCAGTCGCGACGCCGAGGGCCTGCGGGAGATCGCGTCGCTCATCGCCGACCGGTTGCGCGCCGTCGGGGGCGACGTGGAGCTGGTGTCCCACGATGATCCCTACGTCATGGTCGATACCCCGGAGGAGATTGGCCAAAGCGTCGTCGCCCGATTCCGCGGCTCCGGCACCGGGCGCATCCTGTTGCTGGCGCACATGGACACGGTCTATCTGCGCGGCCAGCTTGCCGAACAGCCTTTCCGCATCACCGACGGCCGCGCCTACGGCTTGGGCATTGTCGACGACAAGCAGGGGATCGCGCTGATCCTGCACGTCCTGTCCGTGCTGCGCGCGCTCGAGTTCGACGACTACGAGCTCATCACGGTGCTGATCAACGGTGACGAGGAGGTGAGTTCCGCCGGCTCGCGCTTCCTGATCACGCGGCTCGGAGCGGAGCACGACGTGGTCTTCTCGTGCGAAGGGGGCGGATCGACGGATCGCCTCGCCCTCACCACGGCCGGGATCGGCGCGGTGCTGTTGAAGGTGACCGGCCGCGCGTCGCACGCCGGCGGCGCGCCGGAGCGCGGCCGCAACGCCTTGTACGAACTGGCGCACCAGGTGCTGCAGATGAGCGACCTGAGCGATCCTCGGCAAGGTATCAAGTTGAACTGGACGATCGCGTCGGCCGGCGCGACACGCAACGTCATTCCGGCCGAGGCGAGCGCGACCGCCGACTATCGGGTGTTGCGCGTCGCGTCCTACGACGTAGTGGAACGACGGGTGCGCGAGCGGATCCGCAATCAGTTGATTCCCGGCACCACCGTCGAAGTCACCTTCGAACGCCGCCGTCCACCCCTGGAGGTGACCCGCCGGGCGCGCCGGCTGGCCGCGCACGCGCAGTCGATCTACCGCGAGCTGGGCCGCGAGCTGGGCGTTTCCGATCAGGCGGCGGGTGGGGGGACGGACGCCGCCTTCGCGGCGCTGGAGAACGACGGGGCGGTAATCGAAGGCCTCGGCCTCGTTGGCTTCGGAGCCCACTCCGACACGGCCGAATACGTGGAACTCTCTTCCATCGAACCCCGCATCTACCTGCTCAGCCGCCTCATCATGGATGTCGCGCGCGGCGACGCGCCCTGACGGCGCGCCGTGGCCGGCGCGTTGGAAGCTCCGTTGCCACGAGAACTCCTGGCGTGGATGGGCTTAGTCAGGACGCGCTCTCCGGCAGCCGGAACGCGATCAGCTCGCCTCGGTAAATGCCACCACCCACCGCGAGGACCAGGTACTGCCGGCCGTCGAGCAGGTAGGTCATCGGCGATCCGGTCTGCGCGGCCGGAATCCGGATCGCGCCCAGTTCCACGCCGGTGGCCTTGTCATAGGCCCGGAGCATCGCGCCCCGGGTTCCGTCCTCCCGCGTGATGGTTCCGCCCTCGCCGCTGATGACGAGGGTCTTCGTGGTCAGCGTTCCAATCCCGCCCGAACTGCCGCCGGCGCCTCCGGTCCGTCCGGTCCGCGGAATATCGAGCCCGCGCAGCGATGGGTGATTCCGCACGCGGTCAGGTGTTTCTCCATGCGCAATCTGCCAGACGATCTCACCTCGGTTGAGGTCGATAGCGGTAATGCGGCCCCAGGGCGGTTTCAACAGAGGCAGCCCGCGCACCGTCAGTGAGCCGGCCCGCCCGTTGATGTAGTCCATGTCGGACCGCGACGGGTCATTCACCAGGCCGAGCGCGCGCATCAGCGTGTGCGAATATAGGTAGAGGATGCCGGTTTCCGGATCCCACGATCCACCCGGCCAGTTCGCGCCGTTCGGAACGAAGAGCGTCGCGCGCTTGCCGTCCTGCCCCTGCACGATGGGCGGCGTATAGACCGGCCCCACCTTGAACTGCGAGATGAACTCCAGTGCCTCGGCATGCAACTCCGGGGTGAAGTCGATCAGCTCTTCGACGGGGAAGCCCTGACGCTCGAACGGCGGCGGCTTCGTCGGGAAGGGCTGGGTCGGCGAGTACCACTCACCCGGCACGTTCCCCTGCTCGACCGGACGCTCCTCGATCGGCCAGACGGGCTCGCCCGTGAGCCGGTCGAAGACGAACACCCACCCCTGCTTGGTCGGTTGCGCCACTGCCGCGATATCGCGCCCGTCCACGGTGATGTCCACCAGGATCGGCGGGCACGGCACGTCGTAGTCCCAGATCGGATGGTGGACGAACTGGAAGTGCCACTTCCGCTCGCCCGTCTCCAGATCGACGGCTACCAGGCTTTCGCTGAAGAGGTTGTCGCCGGGTCGGTGGCCGCCGTAATAGTCGCCGGTCGGGATCTCGACCGGGAGGTACGCGATGCCCAGTTCCTCGTCCACCGTCAGGTTGGTCCAGACGCCGGTGTTGCCGGTGTAGACCGCCGAGTCGTTCAGCCAGGTGTCGCGGCCGAACTGGTTCGCGGTTGGGATGGTGTGGAAGATCCACTTCCGCTCGCCGGTCCGCGCGTCGAAGCCGCGGATGTAGCCCTTGATGTTCTCGCGGCTGGGCGGCGCGCTGCCGCCACGGTGCGACGCCCCGACCACCACCGTATTGCGGGCGACGATCGGCGCACTGTTCCAGCCGATCTCGCCGGTGAGTGGATCGATCGCCTGGTCGTTGTGCCGTTTCAGGTCGACGATGCCGTTCTCCCCGAACGTCGGCACCGGGATCCCGGTGCTGGCATCGAGTGCAACCAACTGATAGCCGATCGTCACCAGGTAGATCCGCTCGTCCTCCCGGCCGTCGGTCCAATAGGCGACGCCCCGCCCCGACATCCGCCGGAGCGCGTTGGCTCCCCGTTCGCCCTCGTCCAGGCGGTACATCCAGAGAAGTTCGCCTGTCGCCGCATCGATCGCCACCGCGTTCCGCCGGCTGCCCGCCGTCGCGTACAGGACGCCGTCCACCATCAGCGGGGTGGTCTGGTAGTTGAAGTCCGGCCCGGGACCGAGGTTCTCCGTCTTGAAGCGCCACGCGACTTCGAGGTCGTTGAAGTTCGATCCGTCGATCTGATCGAGCGGCGCATAGCGCGTGCTGCCGAGGTCGCCGCCGTAGGTGCGCCACTCGCCGTCCGGCGCGCCGTGCTGCGCGGCCGCGCCGACGGGCGCAAGTGGGAGCACGAGCCCCACGATGAGCGCGGTTGCTTCCCTTCGCATCGAAGCCTCCTGCCCGGCGAGTCTCGCACAGTCGGCCGGGAACGCCAACCACTTGCGGCCCCGCGCGGGGCGTGGTTGGATCAGGCGCGATGAACACCGACCGATGGACGCTGGCGTCCTCGGGTGCGACGGCGGGTGCGCCGGGGGGTGCGCCGGCCTCCAGGCCGGCATTCCGCTGCGTGCTCGCGACCTTGGCTTTTGGCGCCTTGGGTTTCGTCGTCGTGTCAGCGGCCGGCCGCCCGGCGGCCCAGGAATTGACCGTCTGGGACGGCGTGTACACGGAGGCGCAGGCCCGACGCGGAGAGCCGGTCTATGACGCCGAGTGTTCCGAATGTCACGGTCCCGGCATGGAGGGGATCGACATGGCCCCCGGCTTGGCCGGTGGAGACTTCGTCTGGAACTGGGACGGGCTGCCGTTGGGCGACCTCTTCGAACGGATCCGGATCTCGATGCCGCAGGCTGACCCCACCAGCGTCAGCCGTGCCGAGAAGGCCGACATCCTGGCCTACATGCTCGAGATGAGCGGTTTCCCGGCTGGAGACACGGAACTTTTTGCCCGAGCCCGCGAGCTCAACCGCGTCACGTTCCGCGCCCTTCAACCCTGAACGCGAAACCCGCCGTCCGCTGAAATTACGGTAGAATGCGTGATAGAAGGTGTGATCTGGCATGCACATGCAGGAATTCATCGAGGATCAGCTGTTCTCGCCATTGCTGATTGCGCAGGCGCTCCGGACAACAAAGGCTGAGATCGCCGAGACTCTCGGTCTGGCTCACGATGCGCTGTCGCGGAGCGCGCGCATTCGGGCGCCGAGGACGCAGACGCGCCTGCGGCAGATGATGGAGATTCTCAATCGTGTCGAAGCCGAGGTGGGCTCACCACTTGCGGCCTACGCCTGGTTCCGTTCGCAGCCCCTGCCAGGCTTTGGGGGCATGACACCGGACCAGCTTGTTCGCGAAGGCCATGCCGACTACGTGCATGGCTACCTCGACCGCGTCATTGCGGGTGGTTACGCCTGACCGACAGTCAAGGTGGATGCGGTTCCGCGGTATCGCCTACCAGGCGCACGACCCGCGCTGGTCATGGAACCCGCTCTCAGGAGAGGGTGCGCGTCGCTACGGAGGCCGCTTCAATCGGCGTGGGGTCGCCGCTCTCTACCTGTCGCTCTTCCCGATCACCGCGATTCGTGAGGCACAGCCGGCAGGACGACCGATGCAACCGCTTACGCTGTGTGCGTACAGGGTTGATGCCGAACCCGTCTTCGACGCGCTCAGCGCCATGGACCGGCAAGCGTTCGGCGTCTCCGACGCCGAGCTTCGTTGTCCGACCTGGGAGCTTGACATGCGAAATGGACGGATCCCCGCGTCGCAGGGGTTGTCCGACCAGCTCATCGAGGCGGGTTATGTCGGCCTGCGGGTCCGGAGCTATGCGCCCGGCAGCGGTCCGGACGACACGAACGTCGTCTTCTGGAAGTGGGGGAGTCGTCGGCCCAGCCAGGTTGTGCTGATCGACGACGAGAGGCGCCTCCGGAGCGGACCCGAGTCCGCGTGATACGCTCACCCCGCCATGCCGCTTTTTCCGGGCCGTCCCGCCCCGAACCTCTCCGTCTCGGAGTGGGTCCAGGGTGAACCGACCAACCTCGATCAACACCGGGGCAGCGTCGTCCTGCTCGAGGTCTTCCAGGTCAACTGTCCAGGCTGTTTCTTTACCGCCATTCCCGAAGCGATCAAGGTCCACGACCACTTCGCTGGCGAACCGGTCACCGTGTTCGGCGTAGCCACGGCCTTCGAAGACTGGGACAAGAACACGCTCGACAATCTCCGGCGGCTTGCCGAGACAGGAGAAGTGATCGGCGAGACCCGCCGCATGCTGGAGCAGGCCAGAATGCTCGACGACGGCCGCCTTCGGTACCGAATCCCCTTTCCGCTCGCCATGGACGAGCTGGTGCCTGTGAGCGGTGAACCGACCCGGGATCAAGCCCTCGCTGCCATCCGGCCGCAGGTGCCGCAGTTCGACGTCCTCCCGCCGGATCAGCAGTCCCAGTTGATCGAGCGGGTCAGCGCGTACCTCGCTACCCGCCAGTATGCGCCGAAGACGTTCGACACCTACGCCCTCCACGGCACGCCGTCGGCCATCCTGATCGACAGGAACGGCAAGGTCCGTGAAACCACCTTCGGCCAAACCGGCGATCTCGCTCCGAAGATTCAGATCCTGCTCGACGAGTAGGCGGCGCACCCCGAAGCGGTGCAGCCGGCAGTGCAACCCAAGAAAGAGAGCGCGGGCCGATCCGGATTGGATCGACCCGCGCTCCAGGTTGCGCGACTCGCGACTCTCGCCGCTCTAGTTCAGTGGCAGGCGCAGCGCGGCGAGCGAACCGGGGAAGGTACCGCCCTGGCCGATCTGAACGACGATGTACTGGTGACCGTCGTGCAGGTAGGTCATCATGCCGTACTGGCCGGTGGCCGGGAGCTCGACGGAGCCGAGCTTCTCGCCGGTCGTCTTGTCGTGCGCGTTGAGTACCGGCGGTCCGCTCGTGCCCTCCGTGGCGAGCAGCAGGCTGCCGGTCGTCATGAGGATCGGGCGGGCGCGCTCGTGTCCGACACCCGAGAGGTCGACGCCCTGCAGTGAGGGGTGATTCTTCAGGCGGTCGGAAGGCTCCCCGACAGGGATGGCGAAGACGTGCTCGCCGGTATTCATGTCGATCGCCGTGATCTTGCTGAACGGCGGCTTGTACATCGGCAGGCCCTGCGGTCCGGAGAAGGCGACGCCGCCGCCCTGGACCCAGTCCGAAATGGTCGTGCCGGTCGTCGTGCACTCGCCGGAGTCCGACGTGCAACTGTGCATCTCGGCGTCGACCTCCGCGCCCGGCCGGACGGTCCGGCCCGAGCAGGCGTGCCCGTTGGACTGGTAGAGGTAGCCGGTCTCCGGGTCGAGGGTGGCCGGGTGGGTGATGTTGAGGCCGCCCGCGCCGCACGCAATCCAGGGCCGCTCCTCGGTGTGGTTATTCGGCAGCGGCGGCATATAGGGACCGCCGATGCGGAATCCGCTGATGATATCGACCGCTTCCTGCTTCAGTTCCGGCGTCAGGTCGATGACGTCATCTTCCGAGATTCCCAGGGGGTTCAGCGGCGCCGGCCAGGTCGGGAACGGCTGCGTCTCCGCAAGCTGCTCGCCCGGCACGATGGACGCCGGAACCTCACGCTCCTCGATCGGCCAGACCGGCTCGCCGGTCTCGCGGTTGAACGCGAACGTCATGCCCTGCTTGGTGGTCTGAATCGCCATCGGCACCTGCTGCCCGTCGACGTTGACGTCGACGAGAATCGGGACGTTCGGCAGGTCGTAGTTCCAGATGGGATGGTGCACCGTCTGGAAGTGCCAGACGCGTTGTCCCGTCTCGACGTCAAGCGCGATCGTGCTGGTGCCGAACAGGTTGTTCCCCGGCCGGAAGCCTCCGTAGTAATCGATGGTGGGCGAGTTCGTCGGGATGTAGACGATGCCGCGCTCGAGGTCGGCCGACAGCGGCGCCCACGACGAAACGTCGCCGGTCCAGTCCCACGCGTCGTTCTCCCACGTGTCGAAGCCGAACTCGCTCTCGGACTGCGGGATGACATTGAACTTCCACTTGTGATCGCCGGTCCGCGCGTCGTAGCCCAGGATGTCGCCCGGGACGTTCTCGATGCGGCTCTGGCTGTAGCCCTGCTCGTGCGAGTTGCCGACCACGACGGTGTCGTTCACCACGATCGGCGGCGACGAGCTGGTGATGTAGCCGATCTCCATCGGGATCCCTTCATAGGGGTCGTAAGGGTGGCCAAGGTCCTTCAGCAGGTCGACGACACCGGTCTCGGGGAAGCCCTCGATCGGCACTCGCTCACCGAAACCCTCGAGGTGCTCCCCCGTCTTGGCGTCGAGCGCATGCAGAAAGAACCCCGGCGTGATCACGTAGATGACGCCGCGGCCGTCGACCTCTCCATAGCCGACGCCCTTGCCGTAGCTGGCGCGCATCGACTCCTGCCACCGCCGCGTCTCCGGCTCGCGGTAGGTCCAGAGCGTTTCCCCGGTAGCCGGATCGATGGCGACGATCGTCCGCCGGTAGCCGGCGACGGAATAGAGGACGCCGTCGATATAGCTCGGGGTCGAACGCGACAGGTAGTAGGGATGCGGGCTGAAGTTGTCGCCGCGCCAGACCCACGCGACCTCTAGATCCTCGAAGTTGTCGGCGTCGATCTGATCGATGGGCGAATAGCGGGTGCCCCAGGCGTCCGCGCTCTGGTAACGCCATTCGCCGTATGGATTGCCCCGCGCCGCTTCCTGCGCTTCCGCGGGCGCCATCAGCATCGCCGCGCCGGCGGCGAGCGCGAGGGCTAGGCCGAGCATCGCGGCCCGGCGCCATCCCGATCTGCGGACTCTCATCATCGTGCCTCCAGGGTGGTCCGGTGGAACGCCTAGTCTACCGCAGTCGCGGCCAGTAAAATAGCCGGTTATGCCTGTCGTGTACGTGGACGAGCGGGGGGTCGAGTACGTTTCGGTGCCGCTGCCGAACCACGAGGTGACGGACGCGGTTCCGATAGACGCGAACCGCCGCCGGACGGTGAAGGACCCGGCGCCGATCTACACGGGAACCGACGGTGCGGAGCTGGCGGCCCAGCCGCGCGCGCACCGGAAGCACTGGACGGAACAGCAATGGGTGGCGTTCGGGGAGTACCGCCAACTCGAATCGGAGCTGGCTCGCGAGGACGAACCCGTGGCGGCCGCGATGGTCGTCAAGATGTCCTAGCCCGCCGCGGGGCGCGCGCCCGCCGAGCGCAGGCGGCCGCAGGACGCGCGAAGGAGAAAGAGCATGGAGTTCGTCGTCTGGGGGCACGATCCCTGGCAGCGGCCCATCCTGCAGCACCTGAACTGGGATCCGCTCTGGGTCACCATCTTCTGCGTCATCATGTTCGTGCTGGCCCATGCCGCGTACACGATGCTGTCGGCAGGCCATCGGCGCACGCGTGAAGAGGCGGACGCGATGGAGGCGAAGCACACCTCCGTCCCCGCCCGCATCCTGCGCCATTCGCTCATGGCGCGGCTCTTCCACTGGTCGATGTCGATCACGATGTTCGTCCTGCTGGTGACCGCCTTCTTTCCGATTCTCGGCCTGCAGTTCGACTGGGTGCCCTGGCACTACTGGGCCGGGATGATCTTCACCGGCGTCATCGTCTGGCACATCGTGCACACCACCGTCTGGCTCGACTTCTGGTCAATCTGGGCCGGGCCGAAGGACATCCCCGCGTTCAAGGCGCTCATGCTGCGCGAGACCGGGAAGATCAAGGCGGCGCCGAGGCCTGCGAAGTACCCGTTGGGGAATCAGCTCTACCACTGGATCCTCACCATTGTGGGCGTGACGGTGATCATCACCGGCATCCTGATGATGTTCCGGATTCCGACCCCCTTCTTCGAGCCGAACCAGTACCTCATGAGTGAGCAGGTGTGGGGCTGGGTGTACGTCCTCCACGGTCTCGTGGGGGTTTCGCTGGTCGGCCTGGTGGTGGCCCACATCTACTTTGCGCTCCGGCCGGATCACTGGTGGCTGACAAAGGCGATGATCTTCGGATGGATCACGCGGCGGCAGTACCTGGAGCACCACGAGCCGGCGCGCTGGCGCGTCAGCGATGAGAAACCCTGGTAGCACGGCGCCCCGTTAGCCACGGCGTTGCCGCATCCGCCTACCGGCGGCGCCGTCCACCCAGCCGCGTCCGCACGAACATCACGGCGGCCGTGACGATCATCTGCACCGCCGTCGCCAGCGCGTCGACCGTCACGGTCCAGCGGCTGACCGCCGGCAGGAGTGGGGCCGCACCCACCGCGCCCACGACGAAGACGGCCATCGTCCAGAGGGTGATCGGGTTGGGCGCGCCGGGCATCGGCGCCCCCCCGAAGCCGGCAAGCGCGGCGACGTAGAATCCGGCGCCGGTGAACGTCTCTGCGCGGAAGAGAACCCAGCCGAGCGTCACTGCGGCTATCACCCAGGCATGGCGCGCGGCCTTCGGCAGTTGCCGGAGGCGAGCTCCGCACCAGCGCGTCCGTTCCAGCCAGACGAGTCCGCCCTGGAGGGCGCCCCAGGCGAAGAGCGGCGCCGCGGCGCCGTGCCAGGCGGCTACGGCGACGAAGGCGAGGAGCGGCGGCACCCGCAGGTAGGTGCCGGACCATGCGACCAGCGTTACGTTCCAGCGGCGCCAGAATCCGTCGAGCGAATCCGCCGCATAGGGCCAGTCGAAGTTCTCGGGCAGCCGGAAGCCGAGCATCCGTCCGAGGCCGAGCGCTATGTCGGCGACGCCGGACAGGTCGTAGTAGACCTGCAGGCCGAAACAGGCGAGCCCCGCCCAGGCGAGCGTCGCGCTCAATTCGTCCGGCGCCGCCCGGAGCGCCGCCTCGGCCGGAACCGCCAGCGTGCGGCCGATCAGCAACACCTTCACCAGGCCGATGGTGATCCGCCGCACGCCGTACGCCGCCGCCGCCATGCTCGGCTCGCGGGTGGCGAGCGGCGCGTAGAGGTCGTGGTAACGCAGCGTCGGTCCGGCAAGGAGTGAAGGAAAAAAGAAGAGATAGGCGAGCGTCTGCCCTGGGTTCCGGCTGGCCGTCGCGTTGCCCCGGTAGAGGTCGACGATGTACGAGAGCCCATGCCAGACGAAGACCGAGAGGCCGAACGTCGCCAGCAGGCCTGGCACCGCGAACGGTGCGCCGTCGAACGGACCGCGCCACTCCACCAGGTCGGCGCCGCGGGCCGAGTCGAGGAACGAAACGGAAACCGGAAAGCGGTAGAAGATGAGAAGCGCCAGGTAGAGCGTGATCGCGAACGCGAAGCAGAGCTCCGGCACAGCGCTCACCCGGTCGCGGCGGTTCGCGGCGCCGATGCCGCGGCCGAGCAGATAGAGCAGGAAGGCGAGGGCCGCGGCAACGCCTGCGAACCAGGGGTCCGCCGCCGCGAGCAGCAGCAGCCCACCCGCGGCGATTCCCCAGTTGGCCACGGGCGGTAAGTCTACCGGTGCCGGGCGGCGGCCCGGCCTCTAGAAGTTTCGCGCCAGCGAAACTTCCGACGCGCCCGGCGGGCGCGCTCGCGCCAGCGAAACTTCCAACGCGCCGGTCACGGCGCGTGCGCGCGCAGCGGCCCGCGTCCGCCCGGCCCGCCGGGCCATCCCGATCCGCCGCGCCGCCGCCGCTCGTCATCCAGCCGCACGATCACGGCGTTGAACGTCTCGAGCTGCTCCGGAGTCAGGATGTCGGCAATCTCGGACCGGAACGTCTCCTCTTCCGTTTCGATCCGTTGCCGCATTGCCTCCCGCTCGGCCCGGAATCGTTCCCGCCGCGCCTCGAACACCTGCTCCAGGCGCTCTTCCTGCTGATCGGTCAGATCGAGCCGTTCGGAGATCCGCTGCATCAGGCGCCCGCGCATCGGCGGGCCTGACATCTCCCGGCCGGCAAAGGCCGGCGGTCGGGGACGGGGACCGAACCATCCGAACGGTGACGAGCGAGTGACGATGATGCCCGCCGCCAATCCGGTTACGAAGATCACCAGGACGAACAGGGCGACCCATAGCTCTCGTCTCATCTCGGTCATCCTTACCCTACTGCCCGGCAAGCAGCAGATCGATCAACAGGTCGTCGCCCTCGGCGTCCACCTCGTCCTGCCAGAGCCGCATCACCGCGTCGTTGGCTCCGTCGTCGGTCGCCCACGCGGCGGCGAGGTCGGTGAAGGCGATTGCCTCGCCCGCCGCCGCAGTCTCGTCCGCACCGTTGGTTGCGGACCCGAAGCCGAGCGTGGCGGCCACCGCCAGCGTCGCGGCGACCGGAGCCAGCCGGATCGTCCAGACCCGCCAGTTCAGCAGGTCGAGCCAGGCGCCGCCTGCCACGGCGGCAGCGTCGAGCGCGCCAGCCGGATCCTGCGCCGGCAGATTGGCCATGACTCGCGTTGCAAAGCCGGGGCGCACGGCCGCATCGGGCCGCGCCGCCAACAGGGCGCGAGCCGAGCGCTGCGCGTCGAGCTCGTCGCGGCACGCCGCACACCCGGCCACGTGTAGATCCAGCGCAGCCTGCCGCTTCGTATCGAGCGTCCCCTCGGCGGCGCGCACGAGCAACGACTCCGCCTGTTCGCACGTCATGGTTCCGCTCCCGTCTCTCATTGTGTTCTCGTCGGGACGACCGTCATCTGACCGTGCACAGCAGCGGCCGCAACCGCCGCCGTGCGCGGAAGATACGCGACTCGACCGTGCCGATCGGCGCGCCGGTCACCTCCGCGATCTCCTTGTAGTCGAGTCCCTCGATGTCGCGCAGCACGACCGCCAGCCGCCAGTCCTCTGGCAACTGTGCCAGGGCGCCGTCTATCGCTTCGCGGGTGGTCAACGTCTCCTCGACGCCGGTCGCCCCCGACGGCACCTCATCCGCGCGGAGCGCGGCCTCCTCGTCGTCCAGGCTCTCGCTGCCGACGCGCGCCTGCCGGACGTGCCGCTCGAGATGCGTCCGCGCGGCGTTGGATGCGATCTTGTACAGCCAGGTCTTGAACGCGCTATCGCCCCGAAAACTCCGCAGGCCCTTCCAAGCCCGAATGAACGCTTCCTGCGCCACGTCTTCGGCCGCGCCCGTGTCGTGCACGATGGCTGCCGCGAAGCTGACGATGCGCGCCTGGTAACGAATCACCAACGCCTCGAACGCACCGGCATCGCCGCCGCGCGCCGCCTCCACGTCGGCGCGATCCGGATCGACGCGCTCGGCATCGGCTGGATCGGCCGCCCAGACGGCCTTGTCAGTCGTCACCCTAGTTCGGTCGCGCCGTCCGGCATCGGGCCAGGCGCTTGCCACTGCCAGGCTCGTCCCGACCGTCCATCGTTCGCTCTCGACGCCAGTCATCATCATCATGGTTCCGTATCGCGCTGGCGTTCTCCATAGACCGCGGCTTCTCCTTCGTTATTCCCGTCGATTCACCGGGAAGAATCGCTCCCCGGGACCAGTCGGTAAGCACAGGATGCACGGCAGCACGGAAGGAGGCACACGATGAGAAAGCACGTTACACGAAAGCAGGTTCTGGGAGCGGTCGTTGCCCTGGGGGTCACGATGGTCCTGACGCAGGGCGGATTCGCGTGGTTCGGCGAGCCGGCGTCTGCGGAGGAAGAGACGGCGGCGGCCGTCGAGACGCAACGGCGCGGCTTCCGTCCCGGCGCCCGCGGAGGTCCCGGCCGGGCCGGGCTGCTCCCGCTCCGACGGCTCGATCTGAGCGATGCGCAGGAGGAACGGATCGATCGGATCCGCGATGAGGCGCGGGAAGCGGCCGCCGAGGCGCGCGAGCCGATGCGCGATGCGCGGCGGGAACTGCGGGACGCGATGCGCGGCGAGTCGGTGGAGGAAGGCCGGATCCGGGAGTTGGCCGCCGCCGTTGCCTCACTCGAGGCCGACGCGCTGGTCCGGCGGGCCCGGCTCCGCGCCGACATTCTGGAGGTTCTGACGGCGGAGCAGCGCGAGGAGGTGCACGAGTTGCAGGAGCGTCGCCGGGAGCGACTCGAAGAGCGGCGCGAGAGGCAGATTGAACGTTTTCGCAATCGTCGTCGTCAATGACTGCAAGCGCGAGTTTGGGCCTGCGGACTGTCCCTCCTGTCCGCGGAGCCCTTTCGGGTGGGCGTTCCATGACGAGGCGCATGGGACGCCCGCTCTTTTTTTGGCGCCGGGCACGGTTTGCTCCCACTTGGCGGCGGTAGTACATTGCCCCTCTGGCAGCATTCAACTGGCCCGAGATGCTTCTGAAGCAGGCACTGGCCGTGGCGACGGCATTCGCGGGCGCGGCTGGGCTGGCCGCGGCCCAGGCGCCGGCCGTGCAGCCACCCACGGCGGAGCAGGCGGAGTTCTTCGAGACCACGATCCGTCCGCTCCTCGCCAACAACTGCTACGCCTGCCACAGCGCCAGCGTCGCGACGCCGTTCGGCGGTCTGCGGCTCGACAGCCGCGAGTCGATGCTGGAGGGTGGCGATACGGGTCCGGCGCTTGTTCCCGGCCGCCCGGCTGACAGCCCGATCGTGCAGCGGCTGCACGGCCGCCCGGTCCTGATGCCGCCGACCGGCGCGCTCGAAGCCGCCGAGATCGAGACCGTCGCCCGCTGGGTTGAGATGGGCGCTCCCTGGCCGACGGCCCGCGCCGCGGCCGACACCCCCGATCCCTCCGAGCCGTTCGACCTCGAAGCGCGCCGCACAACGCACTGGGCGTGGCAGCCGGTCGATGCGACGGGGCCGCCGGCCGTCCGTGACGAGGCCTGGCCGGCGACGGTAGAGGATCGGTACATCCTGGCGCGGCTCGAGGCCGCAGGACTCAGCCCGGCCGGCGACGCTGACCGCGCGGCGCTCGTCCGGCGGCTGTCGTTCGACCTGCGCGGCCTGCCCCCCACGCCGGCCGAGATCGCGCGCTTCACCGCCGACCGGTCACCGACGGCGTGGGCGGACCTGGTCGACCGCTACCTGGGATCGCCCCACTTCGGCGAACGGTGGGCGCGCCACTGGATGGACCTGTTCCGCTACAGCGAGTCGCACGGGAGCGAAGGGGATCCCGATATCCCGTCTGCCTGGCGCTACCGGGACTACCTGATCCGCGCGTTCAACGCGGACGTTCCGTACGACCAGTTGATCCGCGAACACCTGGCTGGCGACCTGCTTCCGGAGCCGCGCATCGATCCGGACGCCGGGACGAACGAATCGCTCCTCGGCACCGCCAACTTCCGCCTGATCGAGCATGGCTATCAGCCCGTCGACCCTTGGGAGGACCGCGTCAAGTGGACCGACAACCAAGTGGATGTCGCCTCCAAGGCGTTCCTGGGACTGACGGTGTCGTGCGCCCGGTGCCACGATCACAAGTTCGACGCGATCAGCCAGCGGGACTACTACTCGTTCTTCGGCACCCTGTATGGAGCCCGCCCGACACAGCGCGCGATCGACGATCCCGACCGGCTCGCAACCAACCGCGACGCGCTCGTGGATCTCAAGACGGAGATCCGGGCCGCGCTGGCCGACCGCTGGATCCGCGACGCGGCGGACGTGAGCGGGAAACTGCTGGCGATGCTCGACCCGGCGCCGGACGCGGCCGGGCCGGATGCGGCGGCGGCGGCGGAGGACGCGGAACCGCCGACCGTCGAGGCGCAGGCTGCCGCGGCAGCGGAGGAAGCGGCCCAGCGGGTTGCCGGCAGCGTCCTCGCCGCTTGGCGCGCCCTCGCGGCGGCGGCCGACTTCCCGGACGCCTGGGACGAGGTCGAGGCCCACTGGGAAGCCGAACTGGCCGACCGCGAGCGGTTCAATGCCGAGCAGTTCGAACCCGCCTGGGACCTGAGTGATCCGGACGACTACGCCGCCACCGTCGGCCACGGGGTCGGCCGCACCGCCGTTCCGTCCCGCCCCGGAGAATTCGCCATCGCACGCCGGGGCGACAACCTGCTTACCGGCATCTACCCCGCCGGCGCCTACACGCACCTGCTGTCGGACAAGCACGCCGGCGTCATCCAGACGCCCCGCTTCCGGATCGACAGCGACTACATCAGCTTCCGGGTGCTGGGAGGCAACCTCAGCTTCGCGCAGTTGATCATCGAGAACTACGCGGTCCCGCGGGGCGGCATCTACCACCTGCGCCACAGCCCGAAGCAGGACGCGATGAGCTGGGCGCAGTGGGACACCAGCTTCTGGAAACACTTCACCGCCTATATCGAGTTCGCGACGCAGGACGACGCCACGATGTTCATCCTCGACCCCGAGGATGGCCGTGCGCAGAACCGGCCGGTGCGTCGCACCGACGGCCGGTCGGCCATCGGGGCGAGCCGCATCGTATTTCACGACACAAGGGCGACGCCGAAGGAGACGGTCGTCCCGGTTCGCTCCCTCTTCGAACGTGACGCGGCGGACGACCGCGCGCCGGGGAACCGGGAGGAGCTTGCGGCGCTGATTGGCCGGCGCCTCGCGGAAGCGGTCGCCGCCTGGGGCGACGACACGTTGACCGAACAGCAGGCGGTCTTCCTGGACGAGTTTGTCCGCGCCGACCTGTTGCCGCGCTCGTTGGAGGAACTGGTCGAGCTGCGGGCGCCGGTCGCGCAGTACCGCCTGCTGGAACGGGACGTGCCGGTGGCGCGCCGGGCTCCGGGCGTCGTTGACGAAGCGGCTCCCGATCAGCCGCTGCTCGTCCGCGGCAGCCACACGAACCTGGGCGATCTGGTGCCGCGGTCGTTCCTGACCGCACTCGATGGGCGTCCGTACGACGAACCGGGGCAGGTACGCTTCCGTCTCGCCGAAGCGATCGCCGCGTCCGACAATCCGCTCACCGCGCGGGTTGCGGTGAACCGCGTCTGGCGCCACCTGTTCGGCTACGGCCTGGTCCGCACCGTCGACAACTTCGGCCGCCTCGGCGATACGCCGTCGCATCCGGCGCTCCTCGATCACCTCGCGTCGGAATTCGTCCGGGACGGGTGGTCGGTCAAACAGCTCGTCCGTCAACTCGTCCTAAGCCGCGCCTACCGGATGGACAGCCAGCCGTCGGCCGCGGCGACGGACAGCGATCCGGAGAACCGCCTGCTGCAGCATGCCAACCTGCGCCGGCTCGACGCGGAGGCGATCCGCGACGCGATGCTGAGCGTCTCCGGTCGTTTGGACCCCGAGATGTACGGCCCGTCGGTACCGGTCCACTACGCTTCGGCCCTGTCCGCGAACGAGGACTTCGACGACAACGGCCCGGTGGACGGCGACGGCCGCCGGAGCATCTACCAGGAGATCCGCCGCAACTCGCACAACCCATTCCTGGCGGTCTTCGACCTGCCGACGCCGGCGACGACGCGCGGCCAGCGCGACACGACGAACGTTCCGGCGCAGTCGCTGGCGTTGCTCAACAGCCCGTTCGTCGTCGGGCAGGCAGCGGAGTGGGGCCGGCGTCTCGCCGAGGGAGAAGCGGGGACGGTCGAGGGACGCATCGACCACATGTTCGTCAGGGCTCTTGGCCGGCCGCCGGCGGAAGACGAGCGCGCGCGCATTGTCGGCTACCTGAACGGAGTGGCCGCCGAGCGCGGCGCCGAGACGTCCCTGCTGCTGTACGATGCCGGCGTTTGGCAGGACGTGGCGCATAGCCTGTTCAATCTGAAGGAGTTCATCTTCGTGCCGTAGGAGCAGCCATGTCCTTCGACCCACGCCAGCATCCGACGGTGCGCCCCTTCCTGACCCGGCGCGAGATGTTGCGGCAGACGTCCACCGGTTTCGGCTGGCTCGCGCTGACCGCGCTGATGGCGGACAGCGCCTACGCCGGTCTCGCGCGGCAGGCGGTTCCTGCCGCCGGCTCGGCCGACGGTCCGCTGGCCGCCAGGGCGCCCGATTTTGCGCCGAAGGTGAAGAACGTCATCTTCTGCTACATGTCGGGCGGGCTGTCCCACGTCGATTCCTTCGATCCGAAACCGCGCCTCGCCGCCGAGGCCGGCCAGCCCATGCCGTTCGAGACCGAACGGACGATGTTCAATCAGGACGGCAACATCTGGCCCAGCCCGTGGGAGTTCACCAACTACGGCCAGAGCGGCATCCCGGTCAGCGCGCTCTTCCCGCACATCGGCGGCGTGGCGGACGAGCTGACCGTCATCCGATCGATGACCGCGCCGTTCATGGAGCACGCCCAGGCGAACTTCTACTTCCATTGCGGCATGCCGTTCACCGGCTTCCCCAGCATGGGCGCCTGGATCACCTACGGCCTCGGCACCGAAAACCAGAACCTGCCGGGATTCGTCGTGCTTGGCAGCGGCGGCATCCCGCTCGGCGGCATCCAGGTGTACGGCAACGGCTTCCTGCCGGCGGTCCACCAGGGCTCGCTCATCTACCCGGGGCAGGCGACGCCGCTGCACAACGTCCGGCCGGCGGAATCGGACGATGCGCAGCGCGCCCGGCTGTCGGTGATCGACGACCTCGACCGCGGCTTTCTCGACCGGACCGGCGATGAGCCGCGGGTCGAAGCGGCGATCGACAACTACGAGATCGCCTACCGGATGCAGACGGCGGTGCCCGAGCTTACCGACTTGAGCGGCGAGACCGAGGCGACCCAGCGCTTGTACGGGATGGACTCACCCAACGCGTCGACCGCCGCCTACGGCCGCCAGTGCCTCGTGGCGCGCCGCCTCGTGGAGCGAGGCGTCCGCTTCGTGGAGTTGACGATGGTGGGGACCGACGGCATGGGGCAGGCGGCCAATCCCTGGGATCAGCACACCAAGCTGATAGAGGGCCACACCGCCAATGCGCTAACCGTCGATCAGCCGGTTGCCGGTCTCGTGAAGGACCTGCGCTCGCGCGGCCTGCTCGACGAGACGCTGGTCATCTTCAGCGGCGAGTTCGGCCGCACGCCGTTCATCCAGGGGACCAACGGCCGGGACCACAACCCCTACGGCTTCAGCCTCTGGCTCGCCGGCGGCGGCCTCAAGAAGGGCTTCATCTACGGCCAGACCGACGAGTACGGCTACCGCGTGGTCGAAAACGCCCACACCGTGCGCGACCTCCACGCCACGGTGCTCCACCTGCTCGGTCTCGACTACACCGGCCTCACCTACCGGTTCGGCGGCCGCGATTTCCGGCTGACCGACGTCGACGGCCATCCCATCCGAGGCATCCTGTCGTAACGGGAGACGGCGGATCGCAAGCCGCGCGGGTTTTCGCTTCGGGCTTCCGGGTCCGGGTGTGGTTGCCACGGGCTGCTAGAGGGTCGAGCGCATCCAGGCGGTGGCGAGACTGTCCGCGTACTCGTTCCAGCGATTACCGGTGTGGGCAGCGGTCCACCGCAGCTTGCAGCCCGGGTGCGCGCGGTAGAGGGCGAGCAGTTCTCGCACCAGTTCCAGGTTCTTGATGGGACCCGCCTTCCGCTTCCAGCCGGCCCGTTCCCAGGCCGGCGCCCAGCGGGTGATGGTGTTCACGCAGAGCTCGCTATCGCTGAGCACGCCCACGTCGGCATCCTCCGGCAGCATCGTGAACGCCTCGATCAGCGCCCGCAGCTCCATGCGGTTGTTCGTCGTCTTCGGGTCGTGGCCGTGCGCCTGCCGGACGATCCGACCGTCCTCGACCCAGACCACGCCCCAGCCGCCGGGGCCGGGATTCGGGACGGCGCTGCCGTCGGTGAACACGCCCGAACCGGCGCCGGTGCGTTCCGGGTACTTGGCGAGGACCTCGGCGAGCGTGAGGTTCTCTTCTCGCAGCGTGCGGCCACGGTTCGTGCCGCCACTGGGACCGGTCCGGCCAGCGCGTCGCGCGCCGGGGCGCTTCTTCGGCGAGTGCATCCGGCAATACCTCGGTTGCCAGCCGGGGTACTTGTCGAGCACGGCCTGAGCGACAGTGAACGACGTCTGGCACACCTGGCACGTGAAGCTGGGCATGGCGGGAAGATACGAGGATCGTCGTCTCGATAAGCAAGCGCCGGGAGGCCGTCAGGGCCCGAGGGCTCCGATGGGTATGACTCCTACTTCCCCGGGGCGCACGTGGCCGTATCCACTGGGAACGATCACCGCCAGGGCGGAGGGCTTCCCGTGGTCGCTCTGCTCCATGCGTTGGGCGAGCCTGCGCAGGTTCTTCACGCCGTCGTCTACCCAGCGTTCGCCGAGCTTGATCTCGAACGCCACCCAGCGTCCGTCCGCCGCCTCGACCACAGCGTCCACTTCCAGTCCGTCCTTTTCCCGGTAGTGGAAGACCTGTGCATCGGTGTTCTGGGCGTAGACACGCAGGTCGCGGACGACCAGAGACTCGAACAGCAGTCCCAGGAACTGGAGGTCGGCCGTCAGGCGCGCCGGGGCGGCACTCAGGGCGGCGGCTGCGAGTGATGGATCCACGAAGTGCCGGACCGGCGTTCGTCGGAGCGTCGTGCGCGACCGCAAGTGCGGTGACCAGGCCGGCTGGTTTTCCACCACCATGAGTCGTTCGAGTGCGTCCAAGTACTCGGCCACAGTATCGGTCTTGAGAGCCTGGTCGTCGTCGCCTGCGTCGGCAGCCAGTGTCGACAGGGAGGCGGGCGTCGCCACGTTGCGCGCCAGCGAGCGCAGGACACGGCCCACCTTCACCGGGTCGCGCGTCTTGGCTCCGGCCCGCGATACGTCGGTACGGCGGACGTCGTCCAGATAGCCGCGGTTCAGGCGGAGGACGCCGGCCAGAGCCTTGCCGACGTGGCCCGGCCAGCCGCCTGCACAGACGAACTCGGTGAGGGCGGCGATTGACATTTCCGATTGCGGCGTCCGTTGCTCCGCACCGTCGAGCAGCCGTCGTAACGAAATCTCCCCGCTGGAGTGCCCGCTTTCGTAAAGCGACAGTGGGCGCATGCGCAGGCGAACAAGACGTCCGGCACCGGTGTGCCGGGCGATGTCGTCGGCGGGCACGGCGGAACCGGTGAGAATGAACTGGCCGGGGGTGCCGCGGCGATCAATCGCCCTGCGGACGTGGTTCCAGATGATCGGCTCGAGTTGCCATTCGTCGATCAACCGCGGCGTCTCACCGTCCAGAACGATTGCCGGGTCTACGCCGATCATTCGTCTGGCATTGTCGTCCACGTCGAGCAGCACTTCGCTGAGTGCCGCCCGGGCGGCGGTGGCCGTTTTCCCAGTTGCCCTGGGCCCTTCTATGAGAACCGCTCCGGCGGCTTTCAGGAGATCGGCCAATTCGGCATCGACGATTCGCGGCAGGTAGGTCATAACCAGCCCAATTTTCTGGCACAGGTTGTACTCCGGCAGCGGTGCGCCACGCAACCCTAACGGGTGATTTGTCGACGTTACAGCGGGTGATTTGTCGAAGCTTCAGCGGGTGATTTGTCGAGCGACTGGCGGGTGTTTCGGCCGGACCCTTTGCATAGGACTGCGGAACTTCAGTCCGTTCGGCAGCATGTGGCACGGGCACGCCGCGGAGCTTTCAGGGTCGGGCCGCGGTTCTTCCTATTGCCTGCTCCCTCGCGAGTCGTAGATCAGCTCAGGCACCACGACTTCCCAAGACTCCCGCAACGCCCTGAACAACGCATCGAACGCCACGAGGTCGCCATCCCGTGACGTCAGCCAATGCCAAGTAAGCAGCAGGTCGGCGCCGACCTTGCCGAGTTCGGTGCGTTCGTCTTCGAAGAGCGTAAGCGCGAGCCGGGCGTCGTGCTTCGGATCGTTTCGCCGTTCGCGGACGAGCCGCTGCGCGCAGGTGCGGCAAGTCGAAGTGGATCAGGTTGTGGCCGAGGATGACGTCCGCCGGTTCGGCGAAATCGTCGAGGTCGCGCAGGGCGCCATCAAGCTCGCGTTGCTTGAGCCTGGTGCGGACGAAGGACCTGCCGTTGGAATCGACGGCTGCCAGCGCGTTGATTCGCTCGTTTCGCTTGCCGACCTCCAGGTCGAGGGCCAGATAGCGCATCAGAATTCGCGTGGCGACTCGTTACCGGAACCGCACATTCGTTATCGTCTGCACGAACATCGGTTCGATTATCCCCGATGAAATCGGTGGCGTAATCCTGATCGGCTACGATGGGAAGAGGGGGTGCCGTGGGCGAAATCGTCGTCAATGTCGGCCTGGAAAACTACGTGGACCGGAGCAACGCCAGGAGCGGACTCCGGACGGAACCTGTGCGCCGCACCCACGTTGACGGCGTCGTCGACACGGGCGCGGTGATGCTCGTGCTGCCTCAGAACGTCGTCGAACGGCTCGGACTGGAGGAGCTCCGAACGGCCATCGTGACGTACGCGGACGAGCGCAGGGACGAGCGGCCGGTTGCAGGTCCCGTCGCCATCGAGGTCTGCGATCGGTTCATGGTCACAGAGTGCGTCGTGGGCCCGCCGCTGAGCGAGCCGCTGATCGGGCAGATCGTTCTGGAAGGCTTGGACCTGATCGCGGATTGTGCGAACCGGACGCTGACGCCGCGGACGCCGGATTATCCCTCTCTCAAGTTGAAATGAACATTGCCTGGTCGGCGGGGTCGGCGGTCCCTTCGGCCTGCGCGGGCTCTAGCCGCAGCCGGTGCGCTCGCTGGTTCGCCAGCCCTCGAGGCTAGCAGAGGCGTTCAGCCAGCTGCTTCCAGGACTCCTGTACGCTCGTCAGGTGTCCGAGCCCCGCTTTCCCGAACGCATCGTCTGCATGACGGAGGAGACCACGGAGTGGTTCTACCTCCTGGGAGAGGAGCACCGCATCGTCGGCTCGTGGTGCGGGCGGAAGTTCCGGCCGGAGAAAGTGACTGCCCGACCCGGTTGGGACCGGATCAACGCGGTACGTGCGGGCGCGGTTCACGAGATCAAGTCGACCATCATCCTGCAGCCCGGTCCGGCGTGCCTGACCGACGGTGTGCGGGGGCTGCAGGCCATCGTCGAACAAGCAGCGCGGGCCACGTAGTCCTCCGACCGTGCGCGGCCCGCCTCGGACAGCCTATCGCTGGCCACGAAACCCGAAGAATCGCTCGGGCTATGCTGAAAGTAGTGGCCCGCAAGACGCACCGGCTTCACGTATCAATCCGGCTGAGGCGCCCGCTGAGCGAGGTCTTCCCGTTCTTTGCCGACGCCCGCAATCTGGAGCGCATAACACCGCCCTGGCTCCGGTTCCATGTGCTGACGTCCGGCAAGATCGAGATGCGCGAAGGATTGACCATCGACTACCGGCTGCGCCTTCGGGGGATCCCGATCCGGTGGACCAGCCGGATCTCGGCGTGGGAGCCGCCGGGCCGGTTCGTTGACGAGCAGGAGCGCGGCCCCTACCTGGTGTGGCGCCACGAACACCGCTTCCGGGAAGAGGTCGGCATGACGGTGGCGGAGGATGATGTCGCCTACGCCGTTCCGGGCGGCCGCGTGGTGAATCGCTTCCTTGTCGCCCCGGACCTGCGGCGCGTCTTCGCGTACCGCTGCACGCGCCTGCGGGAGATCTTCGACTCACCGGCTGACGCTCGCGATTTCGTGCGGGTGGAGTGATCGCTGGCTGGCGCAAGTCAGCCTGCTGCCACGCAGAAGTGCCAGGGGACGGCTCGGATTCCCTTGCCGAGCGAGCGGACCCGATCCGTGCGGCAGGCGAGGAGGCCGCTGCCGCCGGTCAGCTCACACCAACGGGCGAGGTGGTCGGCGTGCCGAAGGGTCGGGGTGCGCGTGGCCTTCACCTCGATGCCGTATAGGCGACCGTCGATGTCGGCGACGATGTCCACTTCGAGACTGGCGCTCTGCCAGTGGAAGAGGCGGGGTGGGCTGCCGCCGTTGTGGGCCGCCTTGAGGAGCTCGGCGACGACGGCGGATTCGGTGAGGGCGCCGAGGGCCGGGCCCTGTAGGATCGCGTCGACCGTCCGATAGCCGAGCATCCAGCTGGCGAGACCCGGATCGACTAGGTGGAGCTTGGGGCTCTTCCGGATCCGCTTGCCGAAGTTGCGGTGATACGGGGGAAGCAGCGCTACGAGGCGGCTCGCGACCAACAGGTTGAGCCAGCGCTTGGCGGTCGGTCCGGTCACCCCCGCGTCGCGGCCGAGGCGGGCCAGGTTCAGCACCTGCCCGGTCGAGGCGCAGGTCAGGGCGAAGAAGGCGCGAAACGTCTCCAGGTCCGATACCTGCTCCAGGTTACGGAGATCGCGTTCCAGGTAGGTCTGAACGTAACTCTGCATCCAGAGATCGCGATCGACACGCCGATTGAGGCGGGGTTCGGGATAGCCGCCACGGTGGAGCCAGTCGCCCAGGTCGGGTGGCGGCGCGACGGTGCGGATCGCGCGCCCCGCGACGAGGCGCGCGAGCGTGGGCGTGCTGCGGGCGGCTGCGATCTCCGCCACCGAGAGCGGATCGAGGTGGAGCACGGCCACGCGTCCCGCCAGCGTCTGGCTGACGCCACGCATCAGGGTGAAGTCCTGTGAACCGGTCAGCAGCCAGGAGCCCGGTCGCCGGTTCTCGTCGATCGCCTCCTTGACATAGTTAAGGAGTTCCGGCACGTACTGAATCTCGTCCAGGATGGCGCGAGGACCGGCGTCGGCAACGAAGCCGGTCGGGTCGTCGCGTGCGACCTCCCTCACGTCCGGACGCTCGAGCGACACGTAACGATGGGTCGCGCCGAACTCCTCGCGCAGTAGTGTCGTCTTGCCCGTTTGCCGCGCGCCCGTGACGATCACGGCGGGAAATGTCCGCAGCGCTCGGCGGATAGTGGTGGTGAGGGTGCGGGGGAAGTACGCGGCGCCCATTTTGAATTGTGCAAATACAATATATGATTTTACATTTGCAATGGCCCGGCCGCCGTATGCCCAAGGGCCGCTCGGGTATCATGGGCGCCATGTCTGATACATCGACTGACTGGAAGAGCCTGAACCAACGTCTCGTAGCCGCGCTGAAGCCAACCGGGGCGCCCGTGGCGATCTCGTTTCATGCGCCGGGAGAGACCCCTCCGGCGGACCGGGTGACGCCGGACTATCCGGAACCGAACGATCGCGGGCGGACCGGGCAGGTCCCGGCCGGCTGCGTTTTCTGGATCCACGGCGCGGAAGGGACGTTTGCGACGGAGGCGGCGGACCACGCCAACTGCAGCGTCGGCAGCTATACGCATGGCTTCATGACGCTGGAGGAGGCCGCGGCGAAGGATGACGTCGAGGCGGTCCTTGCGGCCGGCTGGGTGGACCAGGCCGCGGTCATGGGTCTCCCGCACGTCGCGGAGCGCCCGGGTTCGGTGGTCTACGGACCCTTGGCCGAAGCCGCGGTGACGCCCGACGTCGTGCTGCTTCGAGTCAATGGCCTGGCGTTGATGACGCTCAAAGGCGCCTGCCCGGATGTGGTGTTCGAAGGGAAGCCGCAGTGCCACATCGTGGCGATGGCCAAGGAGCAGGGCACGGTCGCCGCCAGCGTGGGCTGCGCCCTGAGCCGCGCCCGGACCGGCATGCGGCCGGAAGAGATGACCTGCGTCATTCCGGGCGGCCGGCTGGCGGAAGTGGTCGACCGGCTCGAGGCGACCGTCAACCTCGACCGGATGATGGCGCACTACGCGGCGTCCGACGCGCAGCGGTTCGGCAGCGAGTCGTAGCCAGTGCCGGCCTGGAGGCCGGCGCACCAGGCAGACGCCGGATCACCCGATCAGGGCGACATCAGGCCGTCCTCCAGCAGCAGGCCGTCTATCAGGATGGCGGCGCGCCACGCCCGGCCGAGAGCGTCGAGGTACATCTCGCGCATGGTGAAGAGACGCTGCCGGGCCGTAAGGACGTCGGTGTACTCCGCCATCATCTGCCGGTAGCGTTCCAGGCGGAGGCGGTGCGCCTCGTCTGCCCGCGGGACGATCTCGTCGCGGTAGGCGCGGACATCGTCCGCCCCCGCGGCGTAGGTCTGATACTCCCCCGCGAACCGGGCGCGCAGATCCAACTCGACGCGCGACACTTCAGCGCGCGCCCGCGTCAGTTCCGCTTCGGCCGCCGCGATGCCGTCACGGTTGCGGTTCCAGAGCGGAATGGTGACACCGACATCCGCAAACGCTTCCATGCCGACCGGCGACGGGCCATGGTCGAGCAGCTCGCGGTTGTAGCGCGGACCGGCGCGGACGACCAGGTCGGGCTTTGTTTCCTTGCGCGCGCGCACGACCGACGCGGCCGCCCGCGTCACCGCCGCTTCGGCCGCCCGCAGCTCCGGGCTGTCGCGCAGCAGCACGGCCAGCGCCATTCCCTCGTCGACGGGCGGCGGCAACGCGGCCGGATCGGCGGCAAGTGGCGCTGGCCGGAGCGACGGGTCGCCAACCGCGACGCCCAGCTCGCGCCAGATGCGCCACTCGTCGTGCCGCGCCGCCTCCGCCGCCACCTGCGCGGCATGCGCGTCCGCTTCGGCTTCCAGGAGATCCGGTCGGTCGACGACGCCGATATTGGCGAGCTGCCGGGTCGTCGTCACCACGTCGGCCGCGTGCCGGGCCAGCTCGTCCCGAATCGTCACCCGCTCGGCGGCCAGCACCGCTTCACGGTGGTGCAGCCGGACCATCGTCAGGACGCGCTGCCGCTGCGCCGCCTCGTGCGCGCGCGCCTCGGCCGCCTCGCCCCGCCGCACCGCGCGGTCGGCTCCGAGGCGCCCGCTGATGGGGAAGACCTGCTCGACGAAGACGCCGTGCTCTCCCCAACGGATAACCGGGCCGCCGCTCACCTCGTCCGCCGTGTACCCGATCGACGGGTTGGGCCATCGCCCCGCCTGCCGGGCGAGCGCGTCCGCTGCCGTCACGTCCGCCGCCGCCTGCGCCAGCGTGGGGTTCTGCGCGAGCGCCATCTGCTCGAGGGCGGCAAGCGTGAGCGACTCGCCTGAAGGCTGCGCCTGCGCGCCGCGCGGCGCCGACGCGGCGATGACCATCATCAGGGCGACGGCGCCAGCGCCGGTTAGCCAGGGCCGCGGCATCACGCCACCTCCCCGTTCCGGCGGGCGGTGATGTCGGCCTGAATGGCGTCGTAGAGGTCGTCCTCCAGGACGCGCACCAGCGTCATCATCCCCATCATTCCGCCGGTCCAGGTCGGGCGCAGGCCGCGTGTTTCCGGCTTCTCCACCATCGAGTCCATCGCCATGAACATGTCCTGCGGGAAGCCCGGCACCTGCGGCGCATCGTCGGAGGTGCCGTGACGCATCTGCATCGGGCCGACCATCGCCACCATGTGGTTCATCATGTGATGCGGCAGGTGGCAGTGGAGCATCCAGTCGCCCGGGTACTTGGCGTCGAACTCGACGTCCCGCGCCTGGGCGACGCCTACCAGCACCGTGTTGCCCGGCTGCCACGCCGCGCGCGGGATGCGGCCTCCTTCGGTTGCGACCGTCTCGAACGTGTTGCCGTGCAGGTGGATGGGATGGTGGTCCATCCCCAGGTTGACCATCCGGATCCGGACCCGCTCGCCCCGCCTCACCAGCAGCGGTGTCGTCGCCGGCCCGGCGCGGCCGTTGATGGTGAACCAGTTGAAGTCCATCTCCAGCGTGTTCGGGACGTTGCTGTTCGGCCGTAGCGCCCACTCCTGGAAGATGAGGCCGAAGTCGCGGTCGACGCGCGGCGCGTACGCCTCGCGCGGATGCATGATGAAGAGGCCGATCATGCCCATCATCTCCTGCATCGCCATGTGCGAGTGGTAGAAGAACGTCCCGTGCTGATGCAACGTGAACTCGTAGACGAAGGTCTCACCCGGCGCGATCGGGTCCTGCGTCAGACCCGGAACGCCGTCCATTTCAATCGGAATCTCGAAGCCGTGCCAGTGCATGGCGAAGAGCTCCGGCAGGCGGTTCTCCACCACGAGGCGGACGCGATCCCCCTGGGTCACCTCGATCGTCGGACCCGGCATGGTGCCGTTGAAGCCCCAGCAGTCGACCGGGCGGCCCGGCAGGAAGTCGCGCCGGACCGGCTCGGCCACCAGGTGGAACTCCTTCACGCCGTCGGCGTCGATGCGGCGTGGCTGCAGCGTCGGCAGGTCGGGGGTGACCACCGGCAGCGGTCTTGAATCCTCGTCCGCTGTCGCCGCTGTCGCCGCCGTCGCCGCGGCCGGTGCGCTGGCGATTGCCGCGCCGGTCGACGGCTCTGCCGAAGCCGCCGCGGCGCCGACGCCTGCAAGCGTCACGCCGAGAAACTGTCGTCGATTGGTTCTCATCGGTCTGCTCCCTAGCGAACGGGCTGAACGCCCGAACGCCGGCAATCGGTCGATTCGGCTGAACGAAAACCGAGACGGGAACGGACGAAGAGATCAGCAGCGAAGCGGTGTGAGGAACCCGCCGAAATCCAGTGCAGGCGAGGGCGCGCGATCCGTGATCACCGGAAGGACGAGCGGGATGCCGGCAACCTGCGGCATCGTCGGGACGACGACGGCCAGCGTATCGACGCGATCCATCCCGGTCTTGGCGACCGGCCGCGTGCGCGAGGCATCGTCATGGTCGCACCCGGTTTCGGAACCGGGGGCTTCCGGATGGTGCGTACCGCTGTCGTTCGCCTGCGCGTCATGGCACGCGGGATCTTCCGTGCGCGATAGCTCCGCCGGCAACTCCAGGCAACTGTCGACGCATAGGGCCTGCACCCCCGGCAGAAGCGCAAGCAGCAGGGCGATCGCGAAGTGGAGCGCGGCGTGCGCCATCACTCCGACTGTATCACTCCGCGGCGATCGTGAACGGCACCGACGCCAACCGGGTGTCCCAGATCAGGGCGAGGCGGCCGCCTTCGGGAGTCATGTCGAGGAACTGCCAGGAGAGCTGCTCGAAGGCGACCGGCAGGGTCTCCAGCTCCATGGGCGTCCGCAGCACATCGCGATCATCCGTGTAGTCGAACGCCCCGAACAGCGCGTCCCGGTTCTCGGCGTCGTAGCCTCGCTGCGCGGGCCAGGTCGAGACGATGAAGGTCCAACCGTCATTCGCCAGGTCGATGAACAGCGTGTACTCGCCCGGCTCGATCCGCGTGCCGCCGAAGATCAACGGCGCTTGGGTGACGAGGCGCGTCGTCTCGTTCGCGCCGGCTCGCCACACCGGAGCGCCGTCGTTGAGCATTTCCGACCAGTCCGGCGGGCCGAAGAGGTCGCGGCCGCGCTTGAGAGGCTGCCCGTAATAAACATCGATCCAGGGGCCGTGAAGATAGCCGTACTGTACTGGGTCGAACGTGCCGCCCACCTGGGTGGCTGAGTGACCGGGCGGACTGAGCGGGCGTCGCTCTGCTGCGGGCTCTTGCGTCGGCGCGGCGTCAGCCGGCGCGTCGGCGACGGCGGCCAAACCCATCGTGACGATCAAGGCGCCCAGCATGACACGGGTCGTAGAGTTACCACTCACGGAAGTCGAGCGTACCATCGTCGCACGGGCGCGACAACCGCGTAGTTACATTGAAAAATGAACACGCAGCGCTCATAATTCAATCTATGCAGGTCCAACGGCCGCACCATCTACGCCGGTTGACGCAGCTACTGCAAGCGTCTCCCGTCGTCGCCCTGCTCGGCGCCCGGCAGATTGGGAAGTCCACTCTAGCCCGGCAACTCGTCGCTGCTCGCAGCGGATCTACAACCTGGTTCGACCTTGAGGATCCCGCAGATCTAGCCAGGTTGGCGGATCCCGGCCTGGAACTGCCACGGCTTCGCGGGCTTGTCGTCCTCGACGAGATTCAACGCCTGCCGGAGGTGTTTCCGCTGCTGAGGGTCTTGGCCGACCGACCGCGGGCGCCGGCGCGGTTTCTGGTTCTCGGCAGCGCGTCGCCCGAATTGCTTCGTCAGACGTCGGAGACCCTTGCAGGGCGCGTCGCCTTCCACGACCTCGACGGTTTCGGACTTCGCGACGTGCGCGACATCGATCGGCTCTGGCTGAGGGGTGGGTTTCCGCGGTCTTATGTCGCGCGATCGTCCGGGGAGAGCCGCCGCTGGCGCGACGACTTCATCCGGACGTTCCTTGAGCGCGACCTGCCGGCGTTCGGCAATCCGCTGCCGTCCGTTACGATGCGCCGGTTCTGGACGATGCTCGCCCACTGGCACGGCCAACTCTGGAACGCCGCCGAGTTCGCCCGGTCGTTCGGCGTTTCCCACACGACGGTGGGCCGCTACCTCGACTTGTTGACCTCGCACTTCGTGGTGCGGCAAGTCCGTCCCTGGTTCGAGAACGTCCGCAAACGGCAGGTTCGATCGCCGAAGGTGTACATTGCCGATTCGGGCATCCTTCATGCATTGCTCGATCTGAACGACCGCGAGACGCTCGCCTCGCACCCGAAGGTCGGCGCGTCATGGGAGGGGTTCGTCATCCAGCAGATCGTCCATGCCACCGGCAAGAGGACGGAGGACTACTACCATTGGTCCACCTACACCGGCGCGGAACTCGACCTCTTCGCGATCCTGGGTGGCCACCGCTATGGCTTCGAGATCAAGCGCACGTCCGCGCCGCGCCTAACGCCGTCGATGCGATCCGCTCTCGAGACGCTGGAGCTTCATCGGCTGTACGTGGTGTATCCGGGCGACCGGCAGTTTCGGATGGCCGAGAGTGTAGAAGCGCTGCCCGTCTCACGGCTCCTCGACGAGCTGAGCTGATTCGTGCCTTGCAGCCGGGCGCCTCACCGCTCTCGATGTCACGCGGGGTTTCACACGGCCTCCTAGAGGTGCCAGTGCGCGTGGACCCTGGCGGGTCGATTGGGCGTCACCGCGGAGCGGCGACGGCGACCCCGTGTTCGTATACGAGCCGCCCGCCCCGCTCGGCCGTCTGGTAGAGAAGGACCAGGGTCGCGAGGCCGGCCGCGGCGATCGGCAGCCAGACCGTTCGGGGGGCGATCCGGCCGGTCCATTCGAGGGCGGCGCGGGCGAGAGCGACGGCGCCCGCGTAGATCGTGGTCCAGAGCGCCCAGTTCCAGTGCTCGTCCACCAGGGCGTGCGCCGGGCCGGGGATGCGGACCAGCTCGGCGTCGTTCCGGCCGGTGAAGTAGGCGGCGAGGAGCGTCGCGGCGCCGGCGAGATACAGACCGGTTGCGACGCGCCGCAGCGTCGAGCCGCGCGCGGTTCCCAGGGCGACGAGGTCGATTACGGCCGCCGTGACGATCAGGGCGATCGGGAAGTGGACGATTTGCGGGTGGAGCGGCATGGGTTCACCAGATGCCGGCGTGGACGCCGGCGCACCGACCATGGACGCCGGCGCACTCAGGCACTACGGCGCCACCCGCCAGGGGGAGACCTGCGGCCACTCGCGCAACGCTTCCAGCGCCCACTCGTTGGTTTCGTCCGCGTGGGTGTGGCACGACGTGCACGGGTTCGGGATGCCGTAGCGAATGGTGTCCGCGGGCGAGATGAACCGGAACGTGTGGCTGCTGACGTTGACGTCGGCGATCGTGCGCGCGATTCGCGGCATGTGACAGGCGACGCACGCGCTGCCTTCGCCCTCGGGATCGTGCTGCGTGTGGTACTCGAGCGATCCGATCGGCCCCGGTTGCAGATACGGCTGGTGGCACGACGTGCAGACTTCGTTGCCCGGCGCAATGAGGTCCGCGTCGTGCTCGGTGCCATGGACGTCGTGGCAGTCCGTGCAGGTGACGCCCTTCACGTACATCATGCTCCCGACGTAGTCGTTTCCCTGCATCCGGTTCTTGTGCGCCGAGCCTTCCTGCCAGTGCGTGACCGTCTCCTCGCCCAGATGGGCGGGGTCGAGCTCCCAGAAATCGCTCAGTCGTTCGCCGGGCCGGAAGCCGACCGGCCAGTCGACGTATTCCCCGTCGATCGGGTTGCCATGCGGCTGGCCCTGCGAGTGGCAGGCGATGCAGATGTCGGTGGCGCGGACCGGATCGAGTCTGGCGGGGTTGACGGTCGTCTCGGCCACCGGGTCGAAGACATGCTCCCGCCCCGGGCCGTGACACGCCTCGCAGCCGACGTTCCACTCGGTGACGGTCCGAGTCGGGAGGTCATAGTTCACCGAGTGGCAGCCGTCGCAGAGGGGGCCGGTCGGCCGCTCCATCTGGTCCTCCGGATAGTGCTCCACCCACCACTCGTTGCGCGGCCCGTAGCGCCGCCACTCGCCGTTCTGCACGTCCCACTGGGCGGGGAGGACGAAGAGGTCGTCCCCCCGCTGTGTGAAGTAGCGCTGCTTCCACTTGCTGCCGTAGGTGAACGTCACGTCGTCCGGACCGAACGTCACCAGGGGATGGGGGTTGTCGAAGTCGCCCAGGATCACATCGGGACGCTCGGCCGGATCGACGAGGACGTTCGCCATCAGCGTCTCGCTCCACCGGTCGTGGATTTCTAGGTGACAATCGCGGCAGGCGGCGGAGCCGGTGTACTCGTCCGGGTAGTCGGCAGGATCGAGTGGCGGCGGCGACGGTGTGCCGCAGCCGGCCGCCAGCGCGGCGGCAAGCGCCAGGACGCCTCGGCGAGTGCCGGTCATTGACTGCCAGTGTAAGACTATCGGGAGGATGAGGACGAAACGTGTGAGCGGCGCCGTGATCGGGGGATGGGTCGCGGCGTCGATCCTGGTAGCGTGGCCGGCATTGGCGGCGGCGCAGGAGGACGATCCGCCCTGCCGCGTCTTCTGCACGCCCGACTTCAAGGTGGAGCCGACGTTCACCTTCGAGCCGCTCGGCCGCGGGGGGCGCGTCCAGGAGTTGGACGCCGCCGGCAACCCGGTCGGCCCTCCCGTCCGCGAGGCGACGGAGCTGGTGCCGGAGCTGATCCTGGCTCTGGGCATCCCCACCGAGATTCCGCGGATCGGTTTTACTCTGGAGACGATCTTCACGCCGGCCGGCCAGACGGACACCCACCCCTTCACTGGCGCGAGCGGGACGTTCCGCGACAACGGCATCGAGTTCGAGTTCGAACTGAACATCGACTGGCTGACCGGCGATCAGACCGGCGGCTGGGTGGAGAGCCACTTCGACATCGTCGACAAGTTCAGCTCGGGCGAGCGGCCCGGCGACCCGAGCGTTTACACGCACAAGCTGAACTTCGAGCTGGATACCGCCTTTCTCATCTTCAACTGGCTGCCGGAGGGGAATTGGCTGAAGGGGGTGGAGGTGGAAGGATCGCTCGACTACGTCGCCACCGGACTGCCGCGCGCGGGCGACGTCATCGGCAACGAGATGTGGCTCGACGACGCTTCCCCCTGGGGCTTTTCCATCGTCCTGGTCTTCCCGATGGCCCCGCTATAATCGCGCGATGCGGGCCATCTGGCGGCTCTTTCGGCGCCTTCTGCCGGCGCTGGCAGCCTGCGCGATCGTGCCGCCGGGCGCCGCCGCCCAGTCGCCGGACCCGGCCGGGGCGCCGCTGCTTGCCCTGACGCCGGCCGAGTACAACAACACGATCGCCGACCTGCTGGGTTTTCCGCGCGACGGCAAGCTCTGGCCGGAGCGCCCCGCGCTCGCGGCGGCCCTCAGTCCTGTGCGCGAACCGAGCAAGGGCGTATTCGCGCCGCCGCCTCCGCCCCCGGTCTGGCCGTGGCGTTTTCCGAGCGAGGCGGGCACCGACGGGTTCGAGGGAATCGTGCAGGGGCAGGCCCCTTCGCCCTACCAGGTGGAGGAGCTGCACCTCGCGGCGATGCACTTCGCCTCGTTCGCGCTGGTCTCACCCACTTTCTTTACCTGCGACGATTGGGAGTCGCTCCCACGAGACGCGCAGCGGGAATGCGCCTGGTCCAGCCTCGAGCGCCTGGCGCGCCGCGCCTATCGCCGCCCGCTCGATGACCCGGAGCGGGAACGCCTCGAGACGTTCTGGAGGGAGAACGAGGCCGCCGGGCCACTCGACGAGGCGGTCGCGCTGACGGTCGCGGGAATTCTGCAGGCGCCGCCGGTCCACTTCCGGACCGGGCGGCCCACCGTCGGCGGCGCGGCGTCGGCTGGCTCGACGGCATCCATCGATCCATGGTCGCTTTCCTCGCGCCTCTCCTATTTCCTCTGGGACTCGATGCCGGATGACGAGCTGTTCGCGGCGGCCGAGGCGGGCCGCCTCGGCACCCGGGCGGAGGTCGAGGGGCAGGCGCGGCGCATGCTCGACGATCCGAAGGCGCGCCCCGCGATCGTCCGGTTCCACCACCAGTGGCTCGGAACCGACGACGTGCTGCTGATCGCTCCCGCGCGCCGTGCGTTCGGCCCGCTCTTCGGCATCGCGCCGCGCATCAGGACGGCGAGCGACGACGACCTGGAATGGCCCGCCATCATGGGGCCGGTGCGCCACTCGATGAAGTACGAAACCGAACTGTTCGTCGAACGGACGGTCTTTGACGGCGCCGGCACGTTCACGGCCCTGATGACTGACAACCACGGTTACCTGTCGGACGCGACGGCGCCCATCTACGGCGACGGGGCTAGACGAATCCCCGGGCGCCCGCCGGTCACGAAGCCGATCGAGCTGGTCGTCGCCTCGATCGGGCGGGAGAAGACGCTCACGCTCTATCCCGCGTCGTTCCCCGAGACGGAGCGGGCCGGCGTGCTCACGCTGCCGTCGGTCCTCGCCCTCGGCGCGTATGCGGTGCAGCCCGGTCCGATCCTGCGCGGCGTCCGGGTCCTCGAACGACTCGCCTGCATGCCGCTCGGCGAGCCCGTCGAAGGGGCGGAGGCGGCGCTTCCTCCCGATACCCTCACCGCAGAACGCACCAACCGTGAGCGGACCGAGGCGGCGACCAGATCTCGCATTTGCGCCACCTGCCACGAGCGGATCAACCCTCCCGGCTTCGCCTTCGAGCACTACGACGCGATCGGCCGCTGGCGGGCGGAGGACAATGGCCGGCCGGTCGATGCGAGCGGTTCTTTCCGCCTGGCGGGCGGTGAAGAAGTCACCTTTGCCGATGGGGTCGACCTGGCGCGGCAACTCGCCCGGAGCGACCGCGTGCGCGACTGTTACGTCCAGCACTGGACGCGCTACGCCCTCGGGGATCACCTGGCCGGCGATGCGGCCGAGGTCCGGGAGTTGCAGGCGCGCTTCCGGATGGACGACTCGATCAAGAATCTCCTGATCGCCATCGTTGGCAGCGAGTTGTTCCGGACGGCCGTAGCGGGCGGCGGCCCGGAGGACCATCCATGATTACGAGGCGGCAGGCGCTCCGGATCGGCGGTTTCGGCGCTCTCGGGGCGACGCTACCGGGCGGTGCGCTCCCGGCGTGGGCCGCGCAGGAGGCGCCGCCGCGCCGGCTGGTCCTTGTCAGCCACTGCCATGGCTGGCCGTACGAGACGTGGCGCATGCGCGCCGACGGTGTCTCCGAGACGGCGCCGTGGGAACTCGACCTGACCCGGCTCGACGTGTCGGCGTTCAGCCAGCCGCTGGCGCCGCTCTTCCCGCACCGCCGCCGGATCCTCGCCCTCGACGGCCTCTCGCTCGCGACGGCGGAGCTCGACACCGGCGGCAACCGTCATGACCGGGGCTGGATCCACGCCTGGACTGGCAACAACGCCAACTTCGCGGCCCGCGACACGCGATCCACATCGGCCTCGCTCGATCAGCTCGTGGCGGCGCACATCGCGCGGCCCGACCGGATGCCGTCCCTCGAGCTGTCCGTCGATGCGGCGCTCGAGGCGGGCCGACCCATCGCCTATACGCCGGGCGGGATGCGCCTGCCGGTGGAGAACACGCCACCCGGGGCGTGGGACCGCGTCTTCGGCCCCGCCTCGTCGGGCGACGCGGTTGGCGCCCGCCGCCGGATGGCGCTCGACTTCGCGCACCGCGAGTACCGCTCCCTCGCCCCACGCATGCACGGCGCCGCGCGGGCGCGGCTCGATTCGCACTTCGGCTTGGTGGAGCGCCTCGGCGGGCGGCTCGAAGGGCTCGCCACGCTTGACTGCGAGGCCCCGTCGCGGCCCGCCGCCGCCTTCGAGCAGTACGATCGCCGCTTCGATGCGTTCGCGGACATCATCGCCGCCGCGTTCAGTTGCGACATCACGCGGGTCGCCACCCTCACGCTGGGCGAGATGCCTACCGCCGAGTTCGGGGCCGCCGCCATCAGCGACAAGGTGCACAAGGGAATCGCGCACTACATCTACGACGATCCGGCGAAGTACGCCGCGATGACCGACTACGTGGAGCATCACGCCCGCCAGGTGGCGCGCCTCGTCGGCGCGCTCGAGGCGATCCCGGAAGGGGATGGCGGATCCGTGATGGACCACACGCTCATTGTCTGGGGCTCCGAGCTGGGGGACGGCTGGCACGGCTACCGCCACTACTGCCCGGTGCTCATCGGCGGCGAGTGGGCGTTTACCACCGGCCGGTACCTCTACTGGCCGCACACGACTCCCGCCGAGATGCGGGTGCCGTCGCAGGTCATCGCGCGCGGTTCGACGAACCTGTGCGGCCAGCCGCACCAGCGACTGCTGGTGAGCGTCGCGCGCGCGATGGGGCTCGATGTCGATCAGGTCGGCCTCGGCTTCGTCCGCGGCCAGCGGGGTGACTTCATCGACGTGACCGGACCGCTCGACCGGCTTTCCGTCTGACGCGATTCAATCCACACCATGCCGAACGCACGCACACGTCTCATTGCTGTTGCCATTGCTGCCTTCTGCTCCGCCGCGGCCGGATTCACGGTTGCCCTCCAGGCCGAGGACTGGCCGCAGTGGCGCGGCGTCAACCGCGACGCCATATGGCGCGACACCGGCATCATCGACCGCTTCCCGGAGGGCGGCCTGCGCGCCACGTGGCGGGTCCCGATCCGCGGCGGGTTCGCCGGTCCGGCGGTGGCCGGCGGACGGGTCTTCGTTCTCGATTATCAGGAGACGCCCGGCAGCCGGACGATGGATGGCCACGAGCGGCTGCTGGTGCTCGACGAGGAGACCGGAGCCGAGCTCTGGCAGGCGGAATGGCCCGCCACCTACCGGAACATCCACATCAAGTTCGCGAACGGGCCGCGGGTCACACCGACGGTGGATGGCGACCACGTGTACATCCTGGGCGCGGCCGGCATGCTGTCGTGCTTCGACGTGGCGAGCGGCGGTCTGGTCTGGCGGGTCGACACCACCGTCGACTACGACGTGACGGTTCCCGCCTTCGGCGTCTCGCAGGCGCCGCTGGTCGAGGGGGACGTGCTGATCGCGCAGCTCGGCGGCGAACCCGACGCGATGGTGGTGGCGTTCGATCGGGCGACCGGCGAGGAACGGTGGCGTGCCATCGAGGCGAGGTACGAGCCGGGTTACTCGTCGCCAATCGTCATCGAGGAGGGCGGTGTCCGGCAGTTGATCGTCTGGCACGCCGGCGGGGTCGCCTCGCTCGATCCGGCGACCGGCGAGGCCTGGTGGGAGTACGAGTTCGTGGTCCCGAGCGGCTTGACGATCAGCACGCCGGTCCGGAGCGGACGCTACCTGCTGGTGTCGCAGATCGAGAACGGCGGCCTGATGCTGGCCCTCAATCCCGACCGGCCGGCGGCGAGGCCGCTCTGGGAGGGGGCCAACCCCGATCGGACCGATCATCCGCCGCAAGGGGCGACGCTCGGCACCGCGGTGATGGTCGATGGCGTGATGTACGGCCTCAGTGGCTACGGCGAGTTCCGCGGCGTCGACGCGGCGACCGGCGAGCACCTCTGGTCCACCTGGGACATGACGCCGCTGGAACGGTGGGGGAATTCCTACCTCGTCCAGCACGAAGACCGCGTCTTGGTCATCAACGAGACCGGTGAGCTGCTGATTGCGCGGTTCACCCCCGGCGGCTACGAGGAGATCGACCGCACCCTGCTGATGACGCCGAACATGCAGACGCAGGGCGGCGCCTCCGGCCGCTGGGACAACCGGCCGGTCCTCTGGGCCCATCCCGCCTTCGCCAACCAGCACGTCGTGGTCCGGAACGAGACAGAGGTGGCCCGTCTCTCGATGGCGGCCAGCGACTACGAATAGGTGTTAGCAGATCCGCAGGGTCCGCACCCTAGTCAGTTGATCCCTGGCTGGCCCGAAGTCGATCTCTGCTAGAGGACCATCGCGCAACAGTTCGCATACGTCGTCACACCTGTCGGGCGTTCTGTGATTCCCCAACCGTGGCCCCCTAGTGGTCCGACATCTTGTTGACTTGCAACAACGTAAACTATATCTAAATCTATATTGATGCTTTAAACTGCATAGAATATGGCCGGATCGCTGACGGAAACGGCGCAGGCACTCAAGGCCGCCAGGCTCGCCAAGGGTATGAGCCAGCGCGAACTGAGCGCCCGAAGCGGACTCACGCAGGCGCATATTTCCAGGATTGAGAACGCCGCGGTAGACGTCCGCCTGCCGAACCTGATCGAACTGGCCCGCGTCCTCGACCTGGAGATGATGTTGGTTCCGCGCCCACTGGCGCCGGCCGTCCGCGACATCATCCGGTCGCACCGATCAGCTGACGGTCGGCCTTCGGCACGGTCGCGGCCGAGGCCAGCCTATCGTCTGGATGACGACGAGGACGCCGCCCGTGGCCGACGTTGATCTGCTGGAGGTCCGGCTCCACGGCGAGCCGATCGGTACCCTGACACGCCTCAGTGACGACCGGGTGGCTTTCGCGTTCAGCCGCGACTACATCGAGGATCCCGGGCGCAACACGTTGAGCCTTGCCTTTAAGGACGATTTGGGCGGCCTGCTTACCGACCATCCGCCCACACGTCCACGCCTTCTCCCCTATTTCTCGAACCTGTTGCCGGAAGGCGCCCTGCGCGACTACCTGGCACGACGCGCCGGCGTGAAGTCGCAACGCGAGTTCTTTCTGCTCTGGGCGCTGGGCGACGACCTGCCAGGGGCGGTGACCGTCCGCCCGGCGGCCGCTCCGCCGATCCCGGCGCCGGACCGGGAGCAGCGCGACTGGTCGTCCAACGATCAGCCGCGCGACGACCGGCCGTTCCGGTTCTCACTCGCCGGCGTGCAGTTGAAATTTTCCGCCGTTGCCGGGACGGCCGGCGGACTCACGATCCCGGCCCGTGGGGTCGGGGGTTCCTGGATTGTCAAGCTGCCCTCGCCGACCTTTGACGGGCTTCCCGAGAACGAACAGGCGATGATGACGCTCGCCCGGCGCGTCGGGATCGATGTCCCGGAAACCCGCCTGCTCCCCGTTCGGGATGTAGCCCACCTCCCGGAGGGAATCACCCGGTTGGGCGCTACGGCGTTCGCGGTCCGGCGCTTCGACCGGTCGGACGACGGCAGGGCCGTGCACGCCGAGGACTTCGCGCAAGTCTTCGGCGTTTACCCGGAAGACAAGTACGGACGCGCCAGCTACCGCAACATCGCCGAGGTAATCTGGACCGAAACGGGAGAGCCGGGTATCACCGAGTTCATCCGGCGACTGGTCTTCAACGCGCTGATCGGCAACGCCGACATGCATCTGAAGAACTGGTCGCTCGTGTACCGCGAGGGTCGAACGGCGGCGCTTGCCCCGGCCTACGACTACGTCTCGACGATCGCGTACCTCCCCGACGACACGATGGCGTTGAAGTGTGTCCGCACGAAGGAGTTTTCCCGGTTCTCCATCGACGAACTGCGCAGCCTCGCCGACAGGGCCTCCCTGCCCCGTACGATCGTGCTCAACACGGCGCGCGAGACCGTTGCCCGGTTTCACGACGCCTGGGCCAACGAGAAAACCCATCTCGGCCTCCCGGACGCCACCATCGCAACCATCGACGCACACGTCGACCGGGTGCCGCTCGCCGCCGCGCCCGACGCATCCATCAGGTAGAGTACCGCCCGATGCGGAGCACTTTCGCACTCATCGTTCTGGCCGTCCTCGCCGCCGCCGGTCCGGCCATCGTCTCCGCCCAGGCACCGGATTTCTCCGGCTACTGGACGCTGGATCGGGACGCAAGCCGGATCACTCCGCCAGCGTTCAGCGGCGGGCGCGGGGGCGCGTCGATCGATCGGCTGTTCATCACGCACGCGGCGAACGGCACCCTGATCGTCGGGACCGAGACGAACGGACTGAAGGCGTGGTCGTGGACCCCCGGCACCGAGGGGACCATCCCGGTCGGGCGCGACACGACGATGCGCGCGTCGTCGCGCTGGGAGGGTGATCGCCTCATCGCCGAAGGAACGCAGGGCCAGACGCGCATGCACGAGGTGATGTCGCTCGAAGCGAGCGGCCAGCAACTGACTATCGAGGTGACGACGACGACGCCGGAGGGAGAGACGGTGAACCGCCTCGTCTATCTGAAGGATCAGCCGGTGGGCTCGTGCGACACCTGGGCGATGCCCTGCAAGGACTTCACCGAGCAGCAGCGCTAGGAGGCGCGGGCCGGCGCAACATGGTCGCCAGCCCCAGCCCTGCGATCAGCTATTCCGCCAAGTCGAAGGCGACGATTCGTTCGCGGTCGCGGGCATAGAGCGTTGTTCCCACCAGCGTCGGCACGGTCCAGGCGCGCGTGTTGAAGACAGGCGCGGTTGAGAGCGTCGTCATCCCGGACGGCGTCATCTCCGCGAGCGACAGATCGCCATCCTCCTCCAGGATGATCACCTTGCCGTCCGCATGCAGCAGGCTTGCCCGACTGAAGCCGCGCTGCCGCCAAGCGGTCTCACCCGTCTCCACCTGCGTCGCGGTCATGATCGCCGTAGCGCCCTGACCGCTCGTGCCGTAGACAAAGTCGCCGAGCCGAAGCGGGTTCAGGAACGTGAACCGGAGTTGCGGGTCGTACCACAGCTCCTCGGTCCGGGTGATGCTGCCGTCGCGGATCAGGCGGAGGGCACGGCTCCCCGCGATGTAGCCCGACGAGAGAAACAGGATGTCGTCCTCGTCGCTCCAGAGCGGCACCTGGAAGTTGAAGTCGTTTCCCGCGTCGTGGGGATGCGCCCAGAGGACCTCGCCGTCCGCCGGGTTCATGCCAACCACTGCCTGGCCCGCAAAGACCACCACCTGATCCTCGCCATCGACCGTGATCAGGCCGGCCGGCGCTTCGGAAACGAGGAAGCTGCCGCTACGCCAGACCACCTCGCCGTCCGACTGCCGGAGCGCCATCACCGACTGCCCCGGTCCCCCCACCTGCATGATGATCGTGTCGCCGTAGGCCAGCGGGCTCGCCCCGTAGCCCGACTTGATCATCGATCGAATGAGCAACGGCGGCGCGCCGAAATCGCTGACGAAGTTCCGCGTCCAGAGCAACCCGCCCGTCGCCGGATCGAAGACGTGCAGTTCCTTGTTCGTCCCGATGGTGAAGAGCCGGCCGTTCTCGAGGAGCGGCGTCGCGTGCGGGCCCGCGCCCTGGCCGAAGTCCTGAACGTCAGACGGATACGAGTACTCCCACAGCGTCTCGCCGGTCGCCGCATCGAGCGCGATGACCGTTTCCTCCGCCCTCCACGGCGCTTCGCCCCCGTCGCCATAGGCAACGCGGTACAGGGTGAACAGCCGGCCGGCGCCCGCGATGATGGCCGAGTGTCCGGCGCCCAGCGGACGGCTCCAGATCTCGGGCGGTCCGGCTTCCGGCCAGGCGGTGGCCAAGCGCGGCGCTTCCGCGATGATGAAGTCGCCGCTCGGGCCGCCCCACTTGCGCCAGGCTTCCCCTTCCTGAGCGACGGCGGCTGGCATCAACAGCGCCATGAACGCCAGCACGGTGGCCGTACCCGCCTTGCGATCCATACTTAATGTTGTTGGTAGAAGTCTCAATATAAGGCAACTACGCCACCAGCTTATATTAATGAATGGCGGCCAGTCTTTAACAAGCTGGTTGTTGCTGTATTTCACTCCCCGATGCGGAGATCGCCGCCCGTGTGCAGGTCGAGAGCGGCGAGCGTAGCGCAGTCACGTCTCGCGTAGAGCCACGAGTAGTGGTTCCCGCTAGTCGGGAAGCGTCAGCGCGACGAGCGACCCCGGCAGCCGGTCCGGTCCGCCGCTGATGGGCATCACGAGGTACTGCTTCCCGTCGTGCATGTAGGTGGCGGGGATGCTGTTGGTCGGCGCCGGAATGTCGACCACGCCAACCTGCTCGCCGGTCGCCTTGTCGACGGCACGGAACTTCGCTTCGCCTCCGCGTCCCTCGCCATACATCAGCAGGGTGTCGGTCAAGAGCACGGTGGCGTGGGTCGGCTGGCCGGTATTGCCGATGTCGACGCCCTGCAGCAGACGGTGGTTCCGGAACCGCTCGGGAGTATCGCCGTTCGGGATCGACCAGAGGATCTCGCCCTGGTTCAGATCGATGGCGGTGATGCTGCCGTAGGGCGGCTTGTAGATGGGGAGCCCCTCGATGCGCAGGCCGCCGCCGCCATCGCCGCTTACCCAGTCCGCGACTGTGCGGCCGACCGGGTTCGGATCGTTCGCATCCGCTTCGGCCCCCGGCACGAGGAACGGCGAGCCGCACGAGCGGATGTGCGCCGTGTAGAGGATGCCGGTCGTCGGGTCGACGGCGGTGCCTCCCAGGATGTTCGTGCCGCCGTTGCCGCCCGGACACAGCAGCGCGCCGCGCTTCCCGCGGTCGTTGTCGCGGTGGAGGGGCGGCGTGAAGAGCGGGCCGTGTTCGTACTGGTTCAGGATGTCGAGGGCGCGCTCCCGAAGCTCCGGCGTCCAGTCGATCAGGTCGTCCTCGTTGATCCCCTGCATCTCGTAGGCTGGCGGTTTCGTCGGGTGCGGCTGGGTCGGCGCGTAGTACTCGCCCGGCACGTGGCCGCGCGGGGCCGGACGCTCCTCGATCGGCCAGACTGGCTCACCCGTCTCGCGGTTCAGCACGTAGGCGTACGACTGCTTGGTGGTCTGGACGATCGCCGGAATTGTCTGACCGTCCACTTCGATGTCGATCAGGTTCGGTGCGGTCGGGTTGTCGTAGTTCCAAATGTCGTGGTGGACGGTCTGGTAGTGCCACCGCCGTTCGCCGGTCCGGACGTCGAGAGCCAGGATGCTGGTGGAGAAAAGGTTGTCGCCGGGATGGAAGCCGCCGTAGTGGTCGTTGGTCGGCGGGTCCGTGACGATGTAGACGAGGCCCAGCTCCGAGTCGGCCGAGAGCGGCGCCCACGCCGACACGTTGCCGGTCCAGCGCCACGCGTCGTTCTCCCAGGTATCGAAGCCGAACTCGCTCTCCGACTGCGGGATGACGTTGAACTTCCAGAGGTGGTCGCCCGACCCGGCGTCGTAGGCGAGGATGTGCCCGGGAACATTCTCCTGGCGGGTCTGGCGATAGCCTTGCTCATGCGAGTTTCCAACGACGACGACGTCGTTCACCACGATGGGGGGCGACGAATTCGTGATGTAGCCCACCTCGGAGGGGATGCCGTCGGTGGGGTGGTACTCGTAGCCGAAGTCGGCCAGCAGATCGACCGTCCCGCCGTCGCCGAAATCCTCAATCGGATAGCCGGTGTCGGGGTCGAGCGCGTGCAGGAAGAACCCCGGCGTCACGACGTAGATCCGGCCCTCGCCGTTCACCTGCGCGTAGGAGACGCCCTTGCCGTAGTTCTTCCGCATCGAACGCTCCCAACGGACGGTGGGAGGCTCCCGGAAGGTCCATAGTGTCTCGCCCGTGGCCGGATCCATCGCCACGACGGTGCGCCGGTAGCCGGCCACGCCGAACAGCTTGCCCTCGGCGTAGATGGGCGTAGAGCGCATCAGCCGGTCGACATCCGGTCCGTAGTTGTCGCCGCGCCACACCCAGGCCACCTCGAGATCGCCGAAGTTCTCGGCATCGATCTGATCGAGCGGTGCGTAGCGCGAGCTCCGCTCGTCGGCGCCCCAGTGCGTCCATCCGCCGTCCTGCGCAGCGGCGGTTTGGGCGCCGATCACGACGGCAAGGGTGGCGAGACAGGCAGTCAGGGTCACGCGACCCGGCTTCCGGGTCGCGGCGGCGGGCCGGGGGGGGCTGACTCAGATACGTAGTTAGCGGTGCGGGCGGGGGGGCGCGTTGCGCGGGCGGGGTGGGGAGAACCAAAACACAC
>VXRJ01000010.1:0-36509 GCA_009838525.1 Acidobacteriota bacterium | reverse complement strand
GGGGGGGCCCCCGCGTGGCCCCCCCCCCGGGCGCGGCGGGGGGGGGGGTGGCGCTTCCCCCGCGCGCCGGCGGCGGCCCCCCCCCGGGCGCCCCCCCCCGCCCCCGGGCCCGCGGCCCCCCCGCGGCGGTTTCGTGGCTCGACTTCACGGTGTGTTCTCCTGGATGTCGGCGTCGGAGCGATTGCGCTGGTCGTGTTGGAGCCAACGATCCTAGACGAGACGGGAGCCCTGCGCCAACCGCAACGGGCGGTCCCGGCCGGGGCAGTGCCTCCGAGATAAGATCTAGGTGGAAACTCCCGGCCTGGAACTTCCGTCTAGGGATCCCATGTGGACATTCTGCGGTCGTGTTATGGCTGCACTCGCGATTGCCCTCCTCGCCGCCAGCGGCGCGGCGGCGCAGTCGGTGGAGGAGGCGGACGGCTCGGCGTCGTTCGGGCCCAACCGGGTGCTCGCGGACGACACCCGGCCTCCGTCGCTGGATCCGGAATACGGCGCGCTCGCGGACCGTCCGCGCGTCCGGGCGGCGCGGATCGACACCCCGCCCGAGATCGACGGCCGTCTGGACGACGAGGCATGGCTCGAGGCGGCGCTCCTGACGGAGTTCGTGCAGCAGTCGCCCCTCGACGGCGCGCCGGCGACGGAGCGCACCGAGATCTACATCGCTTACGACAGCGACCACATCTACTTCGGTTTCTACCTGCACTACGAGGATCCCGGCATCCTGCGTGCGAACCGGGTGGATCGCGACACGTCGTGGCAGGACGACCTGATGACCATCTACATCGACACGTTCATGGATCAGCAGCGCTGCTACGACTTCGATCTCAATGCTTACAACGTGCAGGGCGACGGGGTCATCAACGCGTCGAACCTGCGTGGCGGGCCGATCCCGATCGCCGACCGGTCGTGGGACACACTCTTCTACAGCGGCGCCGAGATCGTCGACGACGGTTACACGGCGGAGATGGCCATACCCTTCAAGAGCATCCGCTACCCGCAGCAGGCGCCTGGCGTCGAGCACCGCTGGGGCTTTCAGGTCGTTCGCGAGGTGAAGGGGAAGAACCAGGAGAACATCGTCTGGGCGCCTATGTCGCGCGACGTGCAGAGCTTCATGGCGCAGATGGGTGTGCTCGAGGGGATGACCGATCTGTCGACCAGCCGGAACCTGGAAATCCTCCCGACGTTCACCGCCATACAGTACGGCTCTCTCGACGACGCGTCGGGCGACTGGGTGGGCCAGGGAACCAGCCCGGAGGGGGGCGTCAACCTCAAGTACGGCATCACGTCGAACCTCACCGCTGATTTCACCGCAAATCCCGACTTCTCGCAGATCGAGTCGGACGAGGCGCAGATCGACGTCAACCAGCGCTTCCCGCTCTTCTTCCCGGAACTGCGTCCCTTCTTCCTGGAGGGCCAGGACATCTTCGAGTTCACTTCGCCGGTGCAGTTGATCCACACGCGGACCATTGTGGACCCGAACGTGGGAGGCAAGCTGACCGGCAAGGTGGGACGGACGACGATGGGCTTCCTCGTGGCCGACGATGAAGCGCCGGGGAAGCGGGACGACCCGGCGGATCCGGCCTACGGGCGCAACGCGCAGTTCATCGTGGGGCGGGCGCGGTACGACCTCTACCGCGAATCGCACCTCGGAGTCGTGGCGACCGGCCGCGAGTTCCTGGATGGCTACAGTCGGGTCGGTGGTGTCGACGGCCAGTTCCGCCTGGGTCAGGCCAGCCGTTTCAACTTCGTCGCCGTCCAGTCGGCGCACAGGAACGAGGATGGTGATGAGAAGGGCGGCCCGATGCTCGGCGCACTCTTCGAGCACGAGGGCCGCAACCTGGAGGCGTCCGCCTTTACGGCGCACATCTATCCCGACTTCCACACCGACGTCGGGTTCGTTCGGCGGGTCGATCAGCGAATGGTCGGTGGCGAAGTGGGCTACCGATGGTGGCCCGAGCACTGGCTCATCAACTGGGGTCCGTCGTTCGAGTACGAGTTGGGTTACAACCACGCCGGTGTCCGCGAGGACGAGTTGACGGGCGCTGAGCTCGAACTCCAGTTCGCCCGCAACGTAAGCCTGGACGTTGGCGGGACGCGCGCGTTCGAGCGCTACGGCGGCGTCGGCTTCCGGCGGAACAACTACAACGTGCGCACCAATGTCAGTACAAGCCGGCTCTTCTCGCTCGGTGGCGGCTTCAATTGGGGCGACGAGATCTTCTACGACGTCAGCAACCCGTACCTGGGCCGCGGATCGCGCGCGCGAGTGTTCGCCACCGTCCGGCCCAGCTCTCGGCTGACGTCGCAGATCAACCTCAGTACCAGCCGGTTTACGGACGTCCGGCCCGGCCCGCATGCCGGTGAGGTGTTCAACGTGCAGATCCTGCGGGCGTTCAGCACGCTGACCTTCACCGACCGCCTGCTGCTCCGGAACATCACGGAGTACAACTCATTCCACGGCACCCTCGCGCTGAATCTGCTGGCGACCTATCGCATCAACGCGCTGACCGTCTTCTACGTCGGCTACGATGACCACTATCAGCAAGCGGATCTGATCGACGAAGAGCGTTACCCGTTCCGGACGCTGAAGCGGAAGAACCGCGCGCTGTTCACGAAGCTGCAGATTCTGTTCCGGTATTGAACAGCGGCTCGGCAGGTTGCGGGGCCGGCAAGGAGTTGACGATGGGCGAGCAGAAGACGGTGAGCCGGGCGTCCGCGGACGCCGAGTTCACGCCTCTCGAGAAACCGGCCGACGAGTGGCAGGCGCTGCTGCCGGCCGACTCCTACCGCGTGTTGTTCCGTGAAGCCACCGAGCCGGCCGGGACGAGCGAGTTGAACCACGAGAAGCGCGAGGGCACGTTCATCTGCGCGGCCTGCCACCTGCCGTTGTTCGAGTCGTCCGCGAAGTACGAGAGCGGCACCGGCTGGCCCAGTTTCTTCGCCGCCATCCCGGGCCGGGTGGACACGAGAGTCGACTTCAAGCTGATCCTTCCCCGCACCGAGTACCACTGCATCCGCTGCGGCGGCCACCAGGGGCATGTCTTCCGGGACGGCCCGCCGCCGACCGGCCAGCGTTACTGCAACAACGGGGTCGCCCTCCGGTTCGTTCCAGCCGGTGAGGAGCTGCCGCGACTTCGCACCTGATCAACGGTGCTGGACTCACTCTATGGCCAAGAAGCCGGTGACAGCCCATCTGATCGCCGACCACGCAAGGTGAGCAGAATGGTCCACGCAGCGCGGTGGGTGGTTTCCGCGACGCTCGTGCTGGCGGTCGGCCCGCTGGCGTGGGCCCAGGAATGGGCCGGCTGGCGCGGACCCGGCCGCGACGGCATTGCCCCGGCCACGCAGTCGCTGGAGACCTGGCCCGAGGCGTTCTCCCGCGCCTGGGAAGTCCCGGTCGGCGAGGGTTACTCGTCGCCGGTGGCTTCTGGCGGCAGGGTCTTCGTCCACAGCCGGAACGGCGACCGCGAGATCGTGACCGCCCTCGATCTCGCCAGCGGCGCGCAACTGTGGCAACAGGACTATCCGGCCGGCTTCGTTCAGAACACCATCGCCCCGGTCGAGCTCCGGGGCCCGTTCGCGACGCCGGCAGTCGACGGTGGGCGCCTGTTCACGCTGGACGCCGGCGGGGTGCTGTCGGCCTGGGATGCCGCATCCGGCGCGCTGGAGTGGCGGAACGACTACTCCGCGTCGGTGAGCGTGACGGATCTCTTCTGCGGCACGGCCGCGTCGCCGCTGGTCGCCGGCGCCACGCTGTTCGTCCAAATAGGAAGCGATACCGCGGGAGGCCGCGTGCTCGCGTTGGATCCGGCGACGGGCCGCGAGATCTGGGCGTGGGGCGGCGTTGGGCCCGGGTATGCCTCGCCCATAGTGGTCGACGTCGAGGGTCAGCGCCAGGTAGTCACGCTGACGGAATCGTCGCTCGTCGGCCTCAACGCCGCGACCGGCGAGCTGCTGTGGAGCGTCCCCTTCATCGACGAATGGCACGAGAACACCGTGACCCCGGTCTGGACCGGCACGCACCTGGTGATCTCGGGCTCGCGGCAGGGGACTCACGCGTTCACGATCCGGCGCCAGGGCAATGACTGGCAAGCGGTGCCCGCCTGGAGCAACGTCGGCGTCACGATGTACATGACCTCACCGGTGCTGGCGGGCGGCACGCTCTACGGGCATTCGTCGACCCGGAGCGGCCAGTTCGTCGCCCTCGACGCGGGGACGGGCGACGTACGCTGGGCGAGCGAGGGACGCGAAGGGGAGCATGCTTCCGTTCTGATGGCCGGTGACGATCTCCTGTTGCTGACGAGCGACGCCGAGCTGTTCGTCGCGGCGCCGGACGCCGAAGCATTCACGGTGGTGCGTCACTACGACGTCGCGAATGGCGCAACGTGGGCGATGCCGGTCCCGCTACCCGACGGCCTCCTCGTGCGTGACGCGACCAGCCTTGCGCGCCTCGTTCCGGCCAATCAACCTCCGGGGTGAGCGCTCGCCGCTCCGCCATCCGCAGGCTTCGAGCCGCCCATGACCACCAGCCGGCGCATCGCCCTCGGGTTCTGGCTCGTCGTGACGGTGGGGCTCAGCGGGCTCTACGCGGTGCGGCCGGACCTTATTGAGCCGTCGAACCTCGTCGCCCTGTTCCGGCAGTCGGGACCCTTGGTGCTGGTCGGCTACGTCGTCGTGAGCCTCGCGCGGCCGGTGACCCTGATTCCCGGCACGGTGCTGGTCGTCGTAGGCACGCTGCTTTTTCCGGACCGCTACTGGACGGTCTTCGCCATCTCGCTGGGCTGCGTTGTCGCTTCGTCGGGGCTGGTCTACTGGTTCTTTGACTTCCTCGGCCTCTCGGAGCTGTTCGAGCGGAAGCACGCCGAGCGTATTCGCTGGCTCGAGGCGCAGATGGCGCGCCGGGGATTCTGGATCGTCGCCGGCTGGTCGCTCTTTCCGATCATCCCCACCGACGTGATCTGCTACGTGGCGGGGTCGCTCCGGATGCCCTTCGGCCGCTTCCTCGTGGCGGTCGCGTTGGGGAAGCTGCCGCTCGTCGCCTTCTACGTCACGGGTGGCACCTGGCTGTTCGGTTGATCGGGGGCAGTCGGGCTGGCCGTACTCCTCCGCTAGGCGCGCCCGTCGCAGTGGGTCATTTCTGCCGCAGAGGCACCCAGGCCGTCGTCCGTCCGCCGATGGTCACGTGCTCTATCGGCTCGCCGCGCGCCGTGCGGGCGTCGTCGCGCTTGCCCCAGCGCCGGTGGAACAGCCATGTGCGGGGATACCGTGAGTCGTCCGCGTTCGCGCCCACGGCCCGACTGACGATGGACCGGAGCTTGCCCCCCAGCTTTCGCGCTTCGGCGTCGGTGAGGGAGGATGCCCGCCGCCGGGGATCGATACCGGCCTGGAAGAGCGCCTCATCGGCAATCCAGTTGCCCACGCCCGCCGCGAACGACTGATCGAGCAGCAGCGACTTGAGGTTAGCGCCGCGTGCCCGCACCAGCGCGGAGAAGCGGGACGCCGAGGGCATCGCGAGCAGGGGATCGAAGCCGAGCTTCGAGACCGGCGGCTCCTGCTCTGGATTCTCGCGCAACAGGAGGCGCCCCAGCCGTCGCCCGTCGGTCATGGCCAGCTCGCCGCCGTCGTCGAACCGGAGCCGGATCTTCATGAAGCGCGGGGGCCAGACCGAGGCGTCCTCGCGCGGTCCGGACTTGAGCTGCAGCGGGACCGACGCCGGCGTCTTGAATCCGCCGGCCATCCCGAAGTGAAAGAGCGGATGCGGTGGCGCATCCAACTCCAGCCAGAGTTGCTTGCCCCAGCGCCGGGCGGCTACGACCCGCTTGTCTTCGAGCGCGCGGCGCCACTGCTCGTGCTCGGCCCCAGCGAAGACGATCGGGTCGTCGGTACAGGCCACCGCCTCGATGCGGCGCCCTGCCGCCACGTCCTCCGCGAGCCTGCGCCCACGCTCGACCTCCGGCAGCTCCGGCACGTTGCCTACTGCGTGCGGATCAGCTCCGACGGCCGGTGCGGGACGTAGCGCACCAGCCGGCGTCGGCTCACTTCGCCCGCATAGATGTTGCCGTCGAAGTCGACGCCGAGGAACTCGATGCCGGCGCCCACGTCCTCGTCGTGCTGCGGGATGAAATGGGTGACCCACGCCTGCTCGGTCTTCAGGTCGCCAATCCGGATCCCTTTCTCCCAGCCCAGGTTGCTGCGCCAGTTGTCGGGCGGGCCGGTGCGGACCATTCCGGACAAGCCGTCGCCTGCGTAGAGGATGTCATTGCGGTCGATGAACAGTCCGCTCGGCTTGCCGTAGTGGGTCCAGATGTAGAGCAGCTCGCCTTCCTGGTTGAACACCTGGATCCGGCTGTTGCCGCGGTCCGCGACGTAGATGCGGCCCTGCGAATCCATCTTGATGTCGTGCGGGTCGGAGAAGCGGGCCGCTTCCTTGCTCTCCGAGCCGACGCCGCCCCCCACTTCCAGCAAGAACGTGCCGTCGGCGGAGAACTTCACGATCCGGTTGTTGCCGCCCCGGTGGCCGTCGGAGACCCAGATGTCGCCGTTGCGGGCGACCACCACGCCGGACGGTCCATTGAAGTGATTCGGGCCGTCGCCCCAGACGCCCGCCTCGCCCAGGCGCATCACGACGTCTCCCTGCTGATTCAGTTTCAGGACCTGGTGCCCGATCCCCATCGCTTCGCCCGCCACGGCGCGTGAATCGCCGTGCGAGCCCCCCTCGGTCACCCAGAGAAATCCCTCGTGATCGAGGAAGAAGCCGTGGGGGAACGCGAACAGGCCGGCCCCGAAGCTGTCGACCAGATTGCCCTCTAGGTCGAACTTCATAATCGGGTCGAGATCGGTGCCCGCGCACTCGTTCGCGCCGCAGCGGTCGAGTATCCAGAGGTGGCGGCCGTCCGGGTCGGGAAACACGCCGCTCACCGTGCCGAGAACGCGTCCCTCCGGCAGTTGTTCCCAACCGAACGTGGCGCGGTAAGGATTCGTCGTCGACGACTGTGCGGATACGCTCAAGTCAGCCGAGACGAACCAGACGAGACAGCCGAGCGCGAGGGCTGTGGCGAGGCGAAGCACGAAGTGCATGGGAACCTCCTGCGACGTTTCCAGTCGGCCACAAGTCTACCTGCCTCCCCCATACATCAAGGGTCCGAAACGCCACTGTGCCTACATCAAACGGTTGGTTTCGAAAGTCGTGATGACGGCGCCGGCCTCGCGCGAGGCATCCACGCGGGATCGATCGGCCACACCTGTTCCGCTTCCCAGTCGCCGAACTCATCCGGCCGGACCGGATGGCGCTCATAACCGCGGCGATGGCGCATCTCAAGGGCCTCAGTGTCCGATCGCTCCGGTGCTCGGTTCATGGAAGTCTCAGCGTGGTTGCTTCCGCCCCCTGTCGCAGTTCCAAGACACTGGCTACGTTCGGTCCCGCCGTTCCGGGTGACGTTCGCGATTTGCCTGTCGGGTCGGCGCGTCGTATGGAAGTTGAAGCTGAGGCGACGAAAAGTCGGACCGCTTCTGTTTCCGTTCCTCCGCGCGATTCGAGTGCGTGACGGTGCGCGGCCTGCTGCTCGGTCATCGCCACGATCCGCTCCGCGCAGTCAGGAAAAGCCTCGTTGTACTTGGCGAGCAATCCAGGAGGCGGAAGGGGGCCTTGGAACGACTGAGAGATCGAGACGTGCTCCGAAACCCGCTCGAGGCCTTCGGAGTCCCGATTCGGCGGCTGTGCGGATTCAGTGTCCGTCCGCTGCGCGGGCAGTTTCGATGATTGGCGGTTGGTCCGTCGTCGGCTCACTTTCCAACCTCATCATGGTGTCGGCGAGATCCTGGCCGACGATGTGCCAGTCGCTGTAGATTGCCCGCGCATCGGCCAGATCATCGGCGGCGCTGTCGTTGTAGCTGTCGAAGACGCCGAACAAGTCAACTAGGCGCGCGATCCCGGACCAAGTGGACGGCGTGGCGAAGAGGTAGTCGCTTCGCATCGGAGAACAGAGCTTATCAGGCCGCATGACTGTTTGTACTACAGAATTCCTGCTTCAATGCTGCCCTATGCCTCTTTGACCGCCGCGATCAGGTCCAGCACCGCCTTCTTGCCGTCGCCGAAGAACATCAGCGAGTTGTCGGCGGCGAACAGCGGGTTGGGGATGCCGGCGAAGCCGGGGGAGAGGCTCCGCTTGATGATCACGACCGTCCGCGACTGATCGACGTTGAGGATCGGCATGCCCGCGATGGGGCTCGACGGATCGTTGCGGGCGTCAGGGTTGACGATGTCGTTGGCGCCAATCACGAGGCTGACGTCGGTCTGCTCGAACGAGGGATTGATGGCGTCCATCTCCTTCAGCTTGTCGTAGTCGACGTCCGCCTCGGCCAGCAGCACGTTCATGTGCCCCGGCATCCGGCCGGCCACCGGATGGATGGCGTACTCGACCTCGATGCCGCGTTCCTCGAGCAGGTTGGCGAGGTCGCGCACCTGGTGCTGGGCCTGCGACACCGCGAGGCCATAGCCCGGGACGACGACGACCCGGCGCGCGCCGTCGAACAGCATCGCCACCTCTTCGGCGGACGTGCTCTTGACCCGCCCCGCGTATACCGAATCGGCGTCGGCCTTGGCGCCGCCCCCTTCCGCGATGGCGCCGACGAGCACGTTCACGAGCGAGCGGTTCATCGCCTTGCACATGATCCGGGTCAGGATGAGCCCCGAGGCGCCGACGAGCGAGCCGGTGATGATAAGGATGTTGTTGCTGAGGACGAAGCCGGTCGAGGCGGCGGCGAGGCCGGAGTAGGAGTTGAGCAGCGCGATGGCGACCGGCATGTCGGCGCCGCCGATCGGGATCGTCAGCAGAATGCCCAGGATCGAGGCCACTCCCACGAGCGCCGCGTAGTAGCCGACGGGGCTGAGGCCGCCAATCCCAGCGTCCGCCACCACCAGGGCGCCGCAACCCAGCGCAACGAGGCCGAGCGCGGCGTTCAGCACCTGCTGGCCCGGAAAGACCACCGGCCGGTCGGGCAGCAGCAGGCCGCGCAGCTTGTCGAAGGCGACCAGGCTCCCCCAGAACGTGACCGAGCCGATCAGGCCCGAGGCGACGGTGGCGACGGTCGTCTGCACCGCCGGATCCGGCTCGCTCACGAGCACCGCCCCGGCGACCAGGGCGGAGGCGCCGCCGCCGAACGCGTTCAGCAGCGCCACCATTTCCGGCATCGCGGTCATCGCGATCCGGAGCGCGAGCGTCGCGCCGATTGCCGCGCCGAGGCCGACGCCGGCCGCAATCCAAATGAATGCCTCGGTTCCGGCGCCGAAGATTTCCTGGTCCAGCAGGGTCGCCACCACGGCGAGCAGCATGCCCGTGGCCCCCATCAGGTTGCCGCGGACCGCGGTGCGCGGGTGCGTAAGCCCGCGGATCCCCAGGATGAAGAGGACCGAGGCGACGAGGTAGATGAGGTTGATGACGGTGCTGTCCACGGTCGTCTGGTTTCGGACCTCAGTCCTTCTTGCGGAACATGCTGAGCATTCGGTTGGTCACCAGGAAGCCGCCGACGACGTTGATCGTCGCGATGACCAGCGCCACGAAGCCGAGAATCCGCGCCATCTCATGGCCGGAAGCGACCGACAGCAGGGCGCCAATGATCGTGATGCCGGAGATCGCGTTGCTCCCCGACATCAGCGGCGTGTGCAACAGCGGGGGAACCTTGGTGATGATCTCGAAGCCGACGAAGACGGCGAGCATGAAGATCGTGAGAAGCGGAATGAGAACGTCCATGGCTACTCTCCGGACGGCGAGGGCGTGCCGAGCAGGTCGCGGATGCGCGGATGCACCACCGCTCCGTCGCGCGACACGAGCGTGCCCGCCGTGATTTCGTCCTCCATATCGAGCGCCAGCTCGCCATCTTTTACGAGATGAAGCAAGAGGGTCGAGATGTTCTTCGCGTACATCTGCGACGCATGGTACGGCACCGTCGCGGGCAGATTCGTCGGGCCGAGAATCGTCACCCCGTTGTCGGTCACCACCGTCTCGTCTCCCTGGGTCAGCTCGCAGTTGCCGCCCCGCTCGGCGGCCAGGTCGACGACCACGGAGCCGGGCGACATGCCCGCCACCGCGTCCGCGGTCACGAGGGTCGGCGCCGTCTTCCCCGGGATGAGCGCCGTCGTGATGACGACGTCGCTTGCCGCCACGACGCGCGCCATTGTCTCGCGCTGCCGCCGGTAGAACGACTCGTCCTGCGCCTTGGCGTAACCGCCCGCATCTTCGGCGCCCTCGGTCTCGAGCGGCAGTTCGACGAACGACGCGCCGAGGCTCTCGACCTGTTCCTTGACGACGGGACGGACGTCGTAGGCCTCGACGCGCGCGCCGATGCGGCGGGCCGACGCGATGGCCTGGAGCCCAGCCACGCCGGCTCCGACGACGAACACCTTGGCCGGGGTGATGGTGCCGGCCGCCGTCATCATCATCGGGAACATCCGGGGAAGCGCCGCGGCGGCGAGCAGCACCGCCTTGTAGCCGGCGATCGTCGCCATCGACGAGAGGGCGTCCATGCTCTGCGCCCGCGTGATGCGCGGGATCAACTCCATCGAGAACGCGATGACGCCCCGCTCGGCCACCGCCTGGGCGGCGGCGGGCTCGCCGAGCGGATCCGACAGCCCGATGATGGCCTGGCCGGCGCGGAGCTGCTCCAGGCCGGCACGGCCGGCCTCGCCCGCCGCACCGGGGCTGCGTACTTGCAGCACGACATCGGCATCGGCGAAGAGTTGCGCGCGCGACGCCGCGATTCGGGCTCCAGACTCTGTGAAGGCGGCGTCCGGGAAGCCTGCCTCGTCGCCCGCGGAAGGCTCGATCAGGACGTCTAGCGACGCCTTCGCGAGCGCGGGGACGACTCCCGGAACGATTGCGACGCGCCGCTCGCCCGGGAAGGCCTCCTTCGGAACGCCGACGATCATGGCAGGGCGAAAGCGAGGAACTCGCCTCCGTAGCCTCCACCGCTCACCGCGACGACGATGTACTGCTTTCCGTCGACCGTGTAGGTCATCGGCGACCCGGTTTGCTGCGCCGGCATCCAGACCTGACCCAGCTCCTCGCCCGTCGCCTTGTCGTAGGCCCGGAGCATCGCGCCCGTCTCGCCGTCTTCATTCGTCCACGAGCCGCCGTCGCCGGCGATCACGAGGGTCTTGGTGACGAGCGTTCCGACGCGGCCGGGCCGGCCGGTGCGAGGAACGTCCACCCCTTCGAGCAGCCGGTGGTTGCGGATGTTGTCGGCGGTCTCGCCGTGCGCGACCTGCCAGACAATCTCGCCGCGATTCAGGTCGATTGCGCTGATCCGGCCCCACGGCGGCTTGATGATGGAGATACCCTCGACATTCAGCGCTTCGTCGCGCGCGCTGATTCCTTCCGCCCGGCCGCGGATGAAGTTCATGTCGGACCGTTCCGGATCGTTCACCAGGCCGAGGTTGGTCACCTCGGTCTTCGAGAACTGGTAGAAGATGCCGGTTTCGGGATCGAACGAGCCGCCCGGCCAGTTCACGCCGCCGGTCGAGGCGGGCACCTGCAGGGTGCCGAACGTCCCGTCGGCCGACCCGACCGACGGCGGGGTGTAGATCGAGCGTCCGTAGCGGAAACGGTTCAGCACCTCGAGCGCGCGCTGGCGCAGCTCCGGCGTGAAGTCGATCAGGTCGTCCGGACCGATCCCCTGCTGATCGAAGGCGGGCGGCCTGGTCGGGTGCGGCTGCGTCGGCGCGAGCCGCTCTCCCGGGATGTCTGAGGGGGCCACCGGCTGTTCCTCGATCGGCCATACCGGCTCGCCCGTCTCCCGGTCGAAAACGAAGAGCCACGACTGCTTGGTCGGGAGCGTAACGGCCTTGATCTCGCGGCCGTCGACGGTAATGTCGGTCAGCACCGGCGCCGCCGGCAGATCCCAGTCCCAGACGTCGTGGTGGGTGATCTGGAAGTGCCACTTCCGCTCGCCCGTGTCGAGGTCGACCGCCACAAGACTGTCCGAAAAGAGGTTGTCGCCGAGGCGGTGCCCACCGTAGTAGTCGTTCGTCGGCATCTCGATGGGCAGGTAGGCCATGCGCAGTTCCGGGTCGATCGTCATCTGCGCCCAGACGCCGGTGTTGCCGGTGTAGCGCCACGAATCGCCTTCCCAGGTGTCGTTGCCGAATTCGTCTCCCTGCGGGATGGTGTGGAAGATCCACTTGCGGTCGCCCGTACGCGTGTCGTAGCCGCGGATGAACCCCTTGACGTTGGTCATCGACGCCGGGGCGCCGCCCGGGAGGTGCGCGGCGCCGATGACGATCGTGTCGCCGACCGCGACGGGGGCGGCGTGCAGGCCGATCTCGCCGGTAACGAGGTCGATGTCCTGATCGAGCTGCGTCTTCAGGTCGACGATGCCGTCGGTGCCGAAGTCCGACAGGCGCCGGCCGGTCTTCGCATTCAGCCCGATGAGGTGGTAACCGGGGGTGACGTAGAAGATCTTTCCGTCGCCGCCGTCATCCACGTAGGTGAGTCCCCGGCCCGACAGCCGGCGCGGCGCCGCTTCGCCCCGCTCACCTTCGTCGTAGCGGTGGAACCAGAGCAGCTCGCCGGTCGCGGCGTCCAGCGCGACCGCCGCCCGCCGGGTGCCGACCGTGGCGTAGAGCGTGCCGTCCACCATCAGCGGCGTGACCTGGAGGAAGAACTCCGGCCGCGGCCCGAAGTTGTCGGTGCGGAACGACCAGGCCACTTCGAGGTCGTTGAAGTTGCCGCCGTCGATTTGATCGAGAGGCGAGTACCGGGTGTGCGCGAGGTCGCCGCCGTAACTCGGCCATTCCCCGTTCCGGGTCCCCTCCTCCTGCGCGGCCAGCCCGATGGAGGCGCAGAGGAGGCCGGCCACCAGGGCCAGCACCCAGCCCGTGCGGGCGTCAGATCGGTTGCGGACGTGTCGCATCAGGAATCCTCCGTCGTAACGCAAAGCAAAGAGGAAAGCATACACTGGTGCCGGAACGGCGCGCCTTGCGACAGGGCGGGAGGAAAAGGATGCTGAGACGGCAATTCATGCGGGGGACGGCGGCGGCGGTCGGGTTCGTTCTCGCGGCGTCAGTCGGGGCGGCGACGGCGGCGGAGCGGGAACTCCAAACGGTGGAGTTTTACAGTCCGGCCGTTGATCGGGACATGAAGTACAACATCCTGCTGCCGGACGACTACGAGACGTCAACGGAGCGCTACCCGGTGCTCTACCTGCTCCACGGCTTGACGCAGAACTACACTGCGTGGGGCCTTTCGAACGGCGCGCCTTTCTATGCCGGCCTCTACCACGACCTGATCATCGTCATGCCGGATGTGGGCAACTCCTGGTACGTCAACTGGGCCGAGAACGAAGGCGGCCAGAAGAACAACTGGGAGGACCATGTCATTCAGGACGTCGTCAGCCACGTCGACTGGAACTTCCGGACGATCGCCCGCCGCGAGGGACGAGCCATCACCGGGCTGTCGATGGGGGGCTTCGGCGGGATCACGATGGGTCTGCGCAACCCGGACATGTTCATCTCAATCGGCAGCACGAGCGGCGCGCTCGAGTACGGCCGGCAAGCGGCGGCGAGGATGCGCGGCGAGATGCCGCCCCGCCAGCCGCGCCAGTTGACGCCGGAGCAGGAGGAGCGGCGGCGGCAGCCGAACCCGCTCATCGGCATCGAGGGCTTCAGCAGCCAGGTGGAGAGGACGCCCCAGGGAACGATGTTCGCCACCCCGGAACAGGCCGACGCCTACGATCCCTTCAAGCTGATCACCCAGGTCCCGCGCGAGGACCTTCCGCACATTTATCTCGACTGCGGCACCGAGGACCGCCTGATCAGCGGCGCTCGCGAGCTGGCGCGCTACCTGATGGACGAGGACATTCCGTTCGACTACATGCAGCAGCCGGGAGGCCACAACGCGGCCTACTGGATCGAGGCGATCGGCCGCATCACGGCGGTGCAGTACGAGGTGATGCAGCGCGCCCTCGGCCAGCGTCCGACGGGTCGCCGCCGGCCGTCGAACTGAGGACGCGTCCGGTCGGCCGCCGACCTGAACCGCGCCCCGGCGCGCTCCGCGCCGCCGCCGAACTGGTCGGGCCGGTGGAAGGTCGATGTCCTTCAGCAGCAGGAACCTGGGTTTACTGCCGTCAAGCGCCTGCGCAGCGTCAAACGGCCGGAGGCTCTAGTAGCGGTAGTGGTCGGACTTGTAGGGTCCGTCGACCGGAATCCCGAGGTATGCGGCCTGCTCGGGCGTCATCTCCGTCAGGTGCACGCCGAGAGCGTCGAGATGGAGGCGGGCCACCTTCTCGTCAAGCTGCTTCGGCAGCATGTAGACCTGCTTCTCGTATTCACCCTCGTTCCGGTGCAGGGCGATCTGCGCGAGCACCTGGTTAGTGAATGACGCCGACATGACGAAGCTTGGATGCCCGGTGGCGCATCCGAGGTTCAGCAGCCGCCCCTCCGCGAGGACGAGGACGCTGTGGCCGTCCGGGAAGCGCCACTCGTCGTACTGCGGCTTGATGGGGATCCGATCGATGCCGGGGAACGACTTCAGGCCGGCCATGTCGATCTCGTTGTCGAAGTGGCCGATGTTGCCGACGATCGCCTTGTCCTTCATCCGGTTCATCTGCGCGGCGCTGATGATGTCGCGGTTGCCGGTAGAGGTGATGAAGATGTCGGCGGTCTCCAGCATCTCCTCCAGCGTCACCACCTGGTAACCTTCCATCGCCGCCTGCAGGGCGCAGATCGGGTCGATTTCGGTGATGACGACGCGGCAGCCCTGGCCGCGCAGCGACTGGGCGCAACCCTTCCCCACCTCGCCGTAGCCGCAGACCACCGCCACCTTGCCGCCCAGCATGACGTCGGTGGCGCGCGCGAGGCCGTCCGGCAGCGAATGGCGGCAGCCGTAGATGTTGTCGAACTTGCTCTTGGTGACCGAATCGTTGACGTTGATGGCCGGGAAGAGCAGCGTGCCGTCGCGCATCATCTCGTAGAGACGGTGCACGCCGGTGGTCGTCTCCTCGCTGACTCCCCGGATGGCGGGACCGATGCGGCGCCACTGCCGCGGGTCGCGCGCCGCGATCTCGCAAAGCAGGTCGAGAATGACACCCCATTCCTCCGGCTCGGACGACGGATCGAAGGCCGGGATTGCTCCCGCCTGCTCGAACTCGTAGCCCCTGTGGATCAGGAGCGTCGCGTCGCCGCCGTCGTCGACGACGAGACTCGGGCCGCTGCCGTCGGGCCAGACGATCGCCTCGTTCGTGCACCACCAGTACTCGGGGAGCGTCTCTCCCTTCCAGGCGAACACCGGAATCCCGCAAGGTGTCTCTGCCGTGCCGCCTGTCTCGGGGCGCCCGACCGCAACCGCCGCGGCGGCGTGATCCTGCGTCGAGAAAATGTTGCATGACGCCCAGCGGACGTCGGCTCCCAGATCGGCGAGGGTCTCGATCAGCACGGCGGTCTGCACCGTCATGTGCAGGCTGCCCATCACCCTTGCGCCGGCGAGCGGGCGCTGGCCCGCATGCTCGCGCCGGAGGGCCATCAACCCGGGCATTTCCTGCTCGGCAAGGCGGATTTCATGCCGGCCCTGCTCGGCAAGGCCGAGGTCCGTCACCTTGAATGGGACGCGGCCGGCAAGGGCCGCCGTCTCGAAGGGGTGTGTAGTTTCCGTTTCGATGGCCGTAGTCGTCATCTGAATCAATCTCCTCGGTCGTCTATCTACTCTAACCGTCGTTCCATCCCGCCAGGAGCTTGCTCCGTAGGAGTTTCGCGCCAGCGAAACTTCCAACGCGCCCGCAAGGGTGCGCTAGCGCCGGGACCGCCCGCTGCGGCGCGACCGGCGGCGCGGCCGCCCATCGGACGGCCCGGACGAATCCGACGTGCGCTTCTTCGGCGGAAGCCGCATCGAATCGGGCCGCTCCACGCCCGCCTCGGCGGATGGTGCGTGCAGCGTCTCCTGATAATAGTCGTCAAGCAACATCGCGATGATCCGCGATTCATCCTCGTTCTCGGCCAGTTGGCGTGCGAGCGGCACAAAACGCTGGCTCCGTTCGGCCCGCAGCCGGTCCCGTTCGCGGAGTCGCGCCTCGAGCAGCGTCGTCAACCGTTCGGCCGCTACCGCCGCGACATCCTCGTCGGACGGGAGGGGGCGTGCCTGAAACTCGATGCCGTACCGCTTCGCGATCTGATCGAGCCCCAGCTTCTCCGCCTCGGTCACGAGTGACAGGGCCGTCCCGGCGGCTCCCGCCCGGCCGGTCCGCCCCGCGCGGTGGACGTAGTCCTCGGCGTCCTCTGGCGGCTCGTACTGGATGACGTGCGACAGCTCCGGAATGTCCAGCCCCCGTGACGCCACATCGGTCGCGACGAGAAAGCGGAGCTTCCCCTCGCGCACCCGCTTCAGGATTCGTTCCCGGTCGGCTTGCGACCGATCCGCGCTTAACTCGTCCGCGTCGTAACCGAACCGTTGCAACACGACGGTTACGTAGTGAACGTTCTGTTTCGTGTTGCAGAAGATGAACGCCGACGACGGGTTCTCCGTCTCGATGATCCGGACCAGCGCGCGGTCCTTGTCCATCGGTGGGACGGAGTAGAACACGTGCTCGGTGTCTGTGACGTGAACGTGGTCGCGGCTGAGGGTGAGGAACTCCGGCTCGGCAATGAACTCGCGCGACGTTTTCATCACCGATGCGGGGAACGTCGCGGAGAACATGGTGGTGTGGATCGGTCTGCCCGGCAGGTACGTCTGCACCTGCTTCATGTCGGGGTAGAACCCCATGGACAGCATGCGGTCCGCCTCGTCGAAGACGAGCGTCGTCAGATCCTTGAGCGAGAAGGCCCCGCGCAACAGGTGATCGAGCGCGCGTCCGGGTGTCGCGACCACCAGTTGCACGCCCTCGCGTAGCGCCTTGATCTGCGGCTCGTAGCCGACCCCCCCGTACACGGCGGTAGAGCGAAGGCCGCTGCCCTCCCACAGCATCTCGGCGTCCGACTGGACCTGGCGTGCCAGTTCACGGGTCGGCACCAGCACGAGGGCCTGTGTCCGATTCCGGGAAGCGTCCAGCCGTTCCAGCATCGGAAGAAGGAACGCCGCCGTCTTGCCGCTTCCCGTGCGTGCCTGAATCACGAGGTCGCGCCCCGCCAGCAGGTACGGGATCGCCCGCGCCTGAACCGGCATCAGCGAGGTCCAGCCCGGGTGGCCTACGGCGGTGCGGAGGTTCTCGGGTAGCTGCTCTATTGAGACTTCCGGAAGGGAATCCTGGGGTTCTGCGAGAGGGGGCTGCAGTGCTAACGGTGTCGGTGCGGTCAATGGTTATGTGTCTGAGACTGCCTGTAACGACGTCGCGGTCCCGTCAATTGTACGTGGAATCAGTCGACGCCGAACGCCAGCAAGACGTTGCCGCCCCGGCCGCCGAACGCGGCGTAGCCGGAGTTGACGTAAACCATGCCGTCGACGACGACCGGGCCCGGCCCGTTGATCGACCCCCCTTTGGCCGGGACGCCGTTCACCGTGGCGTGGTCGCCGTTGGTGTCGAATTCCCAGAGGACCGCGCCGTTGTCGGCGTCGTAGGCGCGGAACAGGCCGTCCATGGCGCCGGAGAAGACGACGCCGGGAATCGCCGTGATCGCCGCGAGGAGGGCCGGACTGCACTGGTCGCAGACCGGCGCGTGCGGTTCGGAATACCAGACCAGCTCGCCGGTCCGGAGGCGCACGGCGGCCAGTCCGCCCGGCTCCGGCGTCAGAAAGCCCGAGTTGGCGAAGTACGCCTTCTCGTCGTCCACCGCGAAGCCCCATTCGATGCCGCCGAGCGCACTGCCTGGTCCGACCTGGTACTGCCAGGCGATGGCCCCGTCCTGATCCGGATCGAGGCCGAAACTGATGCCGGACTTCTGCCCGACGACGAGCAGCTCCCGGCCGTCGGACATCGTGACGAGTACCGGCGAGGCACCGAAGTCGAAGTCGGGGCCGCTCTCCTCCGGACAGTTCGGGTTGCCGGGGCGGCAGATGATGAACGCGTCGCCCGGGGTGAACTGCCTGGTCCAGCGGATGGCGCCGGTATCGAGATCGAACGCCATGATCGCATCGCTCGTGTCGGCGGCCGGCTCGGTGTAGGCGTTGCCGGTCGCCGCATAGACGAGTCGCCGCCGGGCGTCGATGGTCGGCGCCGACCAGACGGCGGCCCCGGCCGGTCCCATCAGGAACGCACCCTCCGGGTTGCGCCCGCGTGGGGCTGGCGTCTCGGCGATGGTGTAGGTCTTCCAGGCCACGTCACCCGTGTCGACGTCAAGCGCCACAACGCTTCCCCGGAACGTGCAGCAGGCGTACTCCGGGTCCGCGGCCAGCACTTCTTCCAGTGACGACACCGGCACGTACAGCCGGTCTTCGTGGAGCACTGGCGCTCCCGTGATTCGGGCGCCCGAGTGGTCGTCAACGTCCCGCCGCCAGATCTCCTCGCCGGTCCCGGCATCGAGGGCGTAGACGTTCGCGTTGAAGTCGCCGAACAGGAGTGCATGCCGGCCGTCCGCCAAGCGGGCGACCGTCATGGCACTCCGGACGCCGCTCTGCGCCGAGAAAGTCCAGTAGGTGCAGCCGGTCCGTGCGTCCAGCGCATAGACCTCACCGTTCACGCTCGCGACGAACAGGCGCCCGCCGACAACCGTAGGCTGCGACTGCGCGGATGCCACGTCGGCGTAGCCGAACGCCCACTTGAGCTGTAGCCGCTGGACGTCGCCGGCCGGCAGCAGAGCATGTTCGGCCGGCTGGAACCGCGCGTTTCTGACATCGACGCCCCAGCCGTTCCACTGCGCGCCTCCGTCCAGACCCGCCCAGTCGGCGGCGGACCCCGCCACGCAGGCGCCGGCGGCAGGGCCCGCATCCGCTTCAACGGTGCGTCCCGTGATGAACTCCGCCACGGCGCTCCTCTCCGCCGGGCTCAACTCCGCCCCCTGCTGCATCATGACCCCATCGGTCAGGGCTCCGACGATGGCGGCAGGAGTCATCGCCCGCATGTTGTCGATGGCCAGCGCGCGCGGCACCACGTCACCGAGATGGCACGCGGCGCAGTGTTCCTCGAACAGCGCTTCGCCGTCGGGGCTCTGAGCCGCGGCTGGCGCGGCGACGGCCAGAACGGCGGCAACAACCAAGAGAATCCGACGGGCCGGGCAGTAACGAAGCATCAATACTCCTGACATGACGAAGACGGTAGGATAGCTTAGTGAGCCACAGCACATCGGAAGAACCGGTGCGCCGCGAACCGCCATAGTGACGCATCTCCTCGACGCCAAAGAGGGCAGATGGCGACAGCTCGTGTAGTCCCAAACGCGCTCACGGTCGCCGTCCTCCTGTGCGGCGTGACTCCGGCGGTTGCGCAGACCGCGGGCGGGGCCGAGATCGCCGGTGGCTACCAGCGCCCCACTTCCGAGGGTCCGCTTGATCCGCAGGGGTGGTTCCTCTCCGGGGGCTTCAACCTCACGCGGGGGTTCGCCATCGTCGGCGAAGTCAGCGTGGCGGGAAACCGTGTCACCATCGGACTGCCCGACCTGGGCGGCTTCGATTTCCTGCCGGCGGGGGATGCCCTTGAAGTCGCCGGGCAGAACGCGACGGTCATGGGTGGCGTGCGCGTCGCTTACCCGAGACGTCCCGTCATGCTGTTTGCCAGGTTCCTGATCGGCATGGAACGGGTGACGAGCGACGTCAACTTCTTCGGCGCCGAGTTTGTCGATCTCTCGGACACCGGCCCGTCCCTTCAGGTGGGTGGCGGAATAGACGTCGATATCACCGGGCCTCTGGCGGTTCGTCTCCTCGGCGACTGGAGGCGAACTCGTTTGGGAGGCGTGCCTGCCACCGCCATTCTTGGCGAGACGCTGCTTTCGGAGCTCCCCATCGGGCCGGGCGACGCCTCGGTGCCGAGTTTCCACTTCGATACGCGACGCTTCGGCGTCGGTCTCGTCTACCGGTTCGGAGGCAGGTAGGACGGTGAGATTGCCCGGCTCGACGGGCCGCTAGTCCTGCGGGCGGCGCGTGTAGGTTTCGAGCAGCTGTTCCTGCGCATTGATCGGCTCGTTGCCCGCTTCGATCGCGACGGCGCGGTAGGAGCCGTCGGTCTGGAGTTCCATCGTGCGATCGGTGTCGGAGAACATCGTTTCGAGGACCACGTCGCGTAGATGGTTGCGGACGCCGGGGTCACGAACGTAGCAGAGGGTCTCGACGCGGCGGTCGAGGTTCCGTTCCATCAGGTCGGCGCTGCCGATCAACGCTTCGGGTTGGCCGTCATTGACGAAGTAATAGAGCCGCGAGTGTTCGAGGAATCGGCCGACGACGGAACGAACGCGGATCGTCTCGCTGACGCCGGGAATGCCGGGGCGAAGGCAGCAGACGCCGCGGACGATCATGTCAATCGGCACGCCCGCCTGTGAAGCGCGGTACAGGACGCGGATCATCTCCGGATCGGCGACCGAATTGTTCTTGATGATCATCCCGGCTTCACGGCCGGCGCGCGCGTGTTCCGCCTCGCGCTCCACCAGCTCCGTGAACGCCCTGCGCAGGTGATTGGGTGCGACCAGCAGCTCGCGGTAGTTCCACTTGTTCGAGTAGCCCGTCAGATAGTTGAAAACCTCGGTCACCTCGTCCAGAACTCCCGGCCGCGCCGTGAACAGGCCGAAGTCGGTATACACCTGCGAAGTCACCCGGTTGTAGTTGCCGGTGCCGACGTGCGCGTAGCGGACGATGCCGTCCAGTTCCTTGCGCACCACCAGGCAGAGCTTGCAGTGCGTCTTCAGGTTGACCATCCCGTAGACGACATGGACGCCGGCCGATTCCAGGCGGTTCGCCCAGACGATGTTGTTCCGTTCGTCGAAGCGCGCCTTCAGCTCCACCAGCACGGCCACCTGCTTGCCTCCCTCGGCGGCGCGGATCAGCAGATCCAGCAGCGGTGAGTTGGGTCCTATGCGGTACAGCGTGATCTTGATGGCAATCACGTTCGGGTCGTCCACCGCCACCCGGAGGAATGTCTCCACCGTCGAAAACGACTCGAACGGATGGTGGACCAGGTGGTCGCGTTCCTGGATCTCGTCGAAGATCCCCTCGTCGTCCGCCGCCCAGATGCTGCTGGCGGAGAAGGGAGCATCCTTCAATTGTGGGCGATGCAGCCGGGTCAGGGCGCTCCAGTCGCAATAGCCCATCCGCCCATCCGTGCGCGACACGATGTCCTCTTCGATCTCGAAGTTCTCGATCAGGATGTTCAGCACGCGCGCCGGCATCGCCGATTCGACGAGCAGTTGCGACAGGTCGCCGTAACGAAGTTCCTTGAGGGTCCGGTCCACCGACTCGAGCAGGTCGTCCGCCTCGTCCTCCTGAATCACCATGTCGGTGTCGCGGATGATGCGGAAGAGGTACGCGCTTCGCACGTCGACACCCGGGAAGAGGAGGGCGACGTTCAGTTTCACCACGTCCTCGAGCAGGGCGAACGTGTCGCCCTTCTCGCCCACCACGGAGGCCGGGACCGGTACGAAGCGGGGGAGAACGTCGGGTAGCTTGACGCGAGCGAAGCGCGTGCGGCCGTTCTGCTCGACGACTACCGCCAGGTTCATGCTCAGGTTCGAAATGAAGGGGAATGGGTGTCCCGGGTCGAAGGCGAGTGGCGTCAGCACCGGGTGGATGTTCTGCTCGTAGTAGTCGCGCAGGTATCGCTTGACGGCCGTCGTGTAGTCCGCCGGGTCGAGAATCTGAATCCTCTCGGCGGCGAGCAGCGGGCGGAGTGTCTCGGACCAGCAGCGCTCGACGTCGACCATCATCCGGTTCGAGCGGACGCGGATCGAGTCGAGCTGCTGCTCGGTGCTCAGCCCGTCCGGGGAGATCGCCTCCATGTCGTTTCGGAACTTCCGGAGCAGTGTCGCCACCCGCACCATGAAGAACTCATCCAGATTGCTGGCGACGATGGAAAGGAACTTCACCCGCTCGAGCAGCGGGTGGCTTGCGTCCTCAGCCTGCAGGAGAACCCGCTGGTTGAACTCCAGCCAACTCAACTCGCGGTTGATGTAGAGAGCTGGATTCTCCAGATCTGTCGGGTCGAATTCGGCGCCGGCGGCCGCGCCGGAGGGCTGCCCGGTGGCGTCGGTCGTGTCGTGCATCGGTGATGGTCAGAATCATATCAGCCGGCCGCGCGCGCGCCTTGCGCTACGATGGGCAGCCGCCGATGACCGACACCGCCCGCGCCGCCACCATTCTCCTGGCGCTCCTGCTCATGCTGCTGGTGGATGCGCTGCCGGAACCGTCCCCGGTCGTGCGGGCCGGTGAACAGATCGCCCTCACTCCCGACGGGAAGGCGTGCCTGGCGATCCTGGTTTTCGCCATCACGCTCTGGGTGACCGAAGCGGTGCCCTTCGCGGTGACCGCGCTGATCGTCCTGCTGCTCATTCCCATCCTCGGGATTGCGGACTACCCGACGGTGGTGGCGGCCGGATTCGGCAATCCGCTGGTCACGTTTTTCATTGGTGTGCTGTTTCTTTCCACCGGATTCACGCACTCGGGGCTCGGCACGCGGCTGGTGTTGCACGTGCTTCAGCGGGTCGGCACCCGGACCGACCGGGTGTTGCTCGGCTTCCTCGTGGTGGGCGCCCTGCTGTCGATGTGGATCACCGACATGGCGGTGGCGGCGCTGCTGATGCCGCTTGGGGTCGGCGTGCTGCGTGACGCGAAGCTCGAGCCGCTCAAGAGCAACTTCGGGCGGGCGCTGATGATCTCGTGCGCGTTCGGCCCTCTGATCGGGGGTATTGGCACGCCGGCCGGGGCCGGCGCCAACCTGGCCGCGGTCGGCTACCTCCGCGAGTTGGCGGATGTCGAGATCTCCTTTGTGCGGTGGATGGTCTACGGCGTGCCGGCGTTGTTGCTGATGATCCCGGCGGGTTGGTGGCTGCTGCTGCGGACATTTCCGCCGGAGCTGGACCGGCTGCCGATCGCGGACGCGGAGATTCGGGAGCGTATTGATGCCCTCGGCCCGCCGACCAGGCTGGAGATCTGGACCCTGGTGGTCTTCGCCGGCACGATCACGGTCTGGCTGACGACGCCGCTTCTCGACGCCTGGACCGGCGGCGCAATCGACCCTCCGCCACAGGCGGTGGCGCTCGGCGGGGGACTGCTGCTGTTTCTTCCGGGCCTCAGCGTCCTGCGCTGGAAGGCGGCGCAGCGCGACATGGACTGGGGCGGAGTCATCCTGATCGTCGCCGGTCTCTCGCTAGGCGTGATGGTGTTCGACACCGGCGCAGCGCGCTGGCTGGCGCAAGTGCTGCTGGGCCGCTTGCCGGACGTGCCGGGATTGCTGCAGCCGTTCGTCATCGTGCTTGTCGTGGCCGCGCTGCACATGGCTTTTTCCAGCAACACGGTGACCGGCGCAATCATCATGCCGATCCTGATTGCGCTCGCGCAGGACTTCCGCCTGGATGTGTGGACCATCGCGGCTCCCGCCGCGTTCACGTCGACGCTTGCCTTCATCCTGGTGACCGAGAGCCCGACGAACGTCGTGCCGTACTCCGCCGGCTACTTCACGATCCGGGACATGGCGAAGGTCGGCATTGCGATGACGCTGGCGGCCGCCGTGTGCGTAACCGTCGCGATTGCCGTGGTGCAGCTGCTCGGCGCCTGACGCGGAGCGCCCTCAGGGCCGCTTGGGATCGTAGTACGGGGCGTCGCCGGCGATGGTCACCCGGTAGCCGTGCCGTGTTTCCGGATAGTAGTCCCAGATCGCCAGGTGCTGCGTGCAGCGGTTGTCCCACATCGCGATCGACTCGGGCTCCCACGTGAACCGGCAGTGGAAGTCGGGCTGGGCGCAGTGGCGGAAGAGAAACGCCAGCACGGCGTCGCTTTCGGCGATCGGCAGGTCCTTGATGCGCGTCGTGAAGCCTTCGTTCACATAGAGCGCCGGCTTGCCGGTGACCGGATGCGTCCGGACCACCGGGTGCTCGGCCGAGGGATAGTCATCGTCGCGCAGCGTGCCGGCGCCGTAGCGGCCCCGGTAGTACTGCTCGCCCTCGTGGATGGCAGTCAGCCCGGTCAGTAACCGCTGCATGCGGTCGGAGAGTCCCTCGTAGGCGGCGTACATGTTGGAGAAAAGCGTGTCGCCGCCGCAGGACGGCACCTGTTCGATCCGGAGGATGCTGCCCATCGGAGGCAACTGGTCGCACGAGACGTCCGAGTGCCAAAGGCTGCCGGCGACGAAGTCCACCTTGTCGTCGCCGTGAACGACGAGAATCTCTGGATGCTCCGCGCCCTTGGGCGCCGCCGGATGGATGTGCAACGCTCCGAAGCGGCGGCCGAGAGCCTTGTGCTGGTCGAAAGTCAGCGGCTGATCGCGAAAGAAGAGGACCAGGTGTCGGACCCACGACTCCTGCAGCCACGCAACCGTTGCTTCGTCCAGCGGTTGCGTCAGATCAACGCCGGAGACTTCCGCCCCGATCACCGGCGTGAGCGGCTGGAGTGTGGGCATCGTCACGGGATTCTAGAACCCAGGCGGCGCTTCGTCGGCTGACGGCCCGTAGAGCGGCGGCACGGGGATGTCGTTCATCCGGAGATAGACGCAGAGTTGCGCCCGGTGGTGCACGAGGTGGTTCATGACGAACGACCGGATGACAACGATCTTCGGAAGGGTCAGTACCTGCTTGCCGTTCTGCAGCAGCGTCCAGGGCTTCATCATGGCGTCGTCGCTTGCGCCGGCAATCGCGGCGCGGGCGGCCGCCGCGTGCATGTCGAATGCGGCGAGCAGGTCGGCATTGTTCGCCGGCTCCGGCGGCGGGTCCATGGGTTTGCCCTCGGGCATCAGGTCCAGTTCGTCGTGAGCGATGGTCAGCGGCGCCCAGGAGGGGAGGTTGGCGAGATGCCCCGCGAGCCAGATCATCGATCCCGATCTCGGGTGCGGCTTCCAGTCGTACTTGTCTTCGGGTACCCGCTCGAGCGTCGTGCGCGCCCCGGCGAACTCGTGATCGAGTTCCGGCAGCAAACTCCCGCCAATCGTCATGGTTGTTCTCCTCGGGCCGGGAGCGGCGTTTTCCCAGGAACTTTCCCGGGTGGCTCCGGCATCCGGCGCGGCCCCGGACGAGCCCCGCCGGCGGCCATTCTATCCCGATTCTGCGCGGTTCTTCGCCGGGATGCCCGGAGATCGCCGATCTTGCGTCATCTTGCGCGTGAAATGGCCGTTTTCCTGTCGCAATTCAGGGAAGGATTCGATATTATTAACAGGTTTAACTGAAACTCACTGCCCCTGGAGGGCGTCCTAACTGTAGAGGGCTCGCGAATCGGCCCGAAACCGGGCCGCCAGGCATGTCAAGCCGTCGCGGCTACGTCGTAGGACTACAGGAGAGTTCACAGCTTGCTGACACAGGAACGCCAAGAAATCGTCAAGGACCTCGTAGCCCTCGGGCAGGACCGCGGATACGTCTCGCTCGATCAGGTGCTGGAGCATGCGCCGTCCGACCTGGAGGATCAGGATCTGTCCGCCATCGTGCAGGATCTCGAGAAAGAAGGGATCGACGTAGACGATGGCGATACCAAGCGGACCGCCATGTCTCGGGCCGCCCAGCCCACTCCGCCGGAACCGATCCCGCACGAAGAAGATCAGGGACAGGATCTCGTTCGCACTTATCTCCGCCAGATGAGCCGGGTGCCGCTGCTTACCCGAGAGGGTGAAGTGGCGATCGCAAAGCGGATCGAGCGGGGCGAAATCCGTATCACCCGCGCAATGTCGCGCAGCATGCTCGTGGCGCGCCACGTCCCCACGATCGCGCAGGAGGTGCTGGACGGGGTGCGCTCGCTCCGTGAGACCGTCATACTGCCGGACGCCGAGCTGACCGAGCGGACGGTAAAGAACCGGACACGCAGGCTGTTGGCGCGCGCGGAGGAAGTGGCCACCGCACTCAAGACGGTCGAACGGATTGAGCAGCGCGCGGAGCAGGGCCGCAAGCAGCGGCAGAAGCTGCAGCCGAAGAGCGAGGCCCATGCCACCGCGGTTCGCAGGCGTCGCCAGCGGGCCGACGTTCACAAGAAGTGGCAGATCGGGAGGGCACGCATCGCCTTGTCCCAGGCGATCCGTCAACTGGAGTCGACGCCCGCCGTCCGCCGGGAGTTGCTCGATATCGTGGAGCGGGCGGCCGCCGAACACGCTCAGGCGCAGCGCCGCGTCAACCGCCTGCGGGATCGCGGCGCCGGCGACGAAAGGCTGAAGGAAGCGCGTGCCGAACTGGATGCGATTCGGAAGCGGCTAAGGGATCAGCACGAGGATCCCGCCTCGCTGAAGGCCATCCAGAAGGCGCTTCGCCGGGGCTCGCTCGAAGGAGATCAGGCGCGGAAGGAACTGACCGAAGCGAACCTCCGCCTGGTCGTTTCGGTCGCCAAGAAGTACGTGAACCGCGGCCTGGCGTTCCTCGACCTGATCCAGGAAGGGAACATCGGTCTGATGCGGGCGGTGGACAAGTTCGACTACCGCCGCGGTTTCAAGTTCTCGACCTACGCCACCTGGTGGATCCGCCAGGCGATCACTCGCGCGATAGCCGACCAGGCGCGGACCATCAGGATTCCGGTCCACATGATCGAGACGCTCAACAAGCTGAATCGCGCCAACCAGACGCTGGCGCGCGACCTGGGTCGCGAGCCGACGCAGGCGGAGCTGGCGGAGCGGGCTGATCTGCCCATCTCCGTCGTCCGCAAGGCGCGGAAGATCGCCCAGACGGTGGTTTCGCTCGATGCCCCGATCGGCGACAGCGACGAGAGTCAGTTCGGTGACTTCATCGAGGATCGTCAGGCGGTCAATCCGGCGGAAGCGACAGTCGCGTTCGACCTTCGCCGCCAGACCGAATCGGTGCTCGACACGCTCAGCCCCAAGGAGCGCGAGGTAATCCGCATGCGCTTCGGCTTGAACGACGGCGCCGAGCCGACCCTGGCGGAACTGGGCGAGAAGTTCTCGCTGACCCGGGAGCGGATTCGTCAGATTGAAGCGGCTGCTCTCCGGAAGCTGCGCGACCCGCAGCTCAGCAACCGGCTCAGTTCGTTCGTCGAGCCGCGCCAGCCCCGGCGGAACCGCCGTCGCCGTGGCGACGCGCCGCAGTCGACCGCTCCTTCCGCCGAAGAGCAGGGCGTCGCCTGACGCGGGCGTAGCCGTCCACCGACTCGCGGCGACTCGCCGGTCGCGCATGCCACAATGGCGGCGTGAACGTATTTCTCGTCGACGGAACCTACGAGCTGTTCCGGCACTTCTACGCGATCCCGTCATCCTTGGACGCTGACGGCAACGAGGTGGGTGCGGTTCGCGGTGTCCTCGGCTCGACGATCGCGCTGCTCGAGGAGGGCGCGACGCACGTCGGGGTTGCCACCGATCACGTCATCGAGTCTTTCCGGAATGACCTGTGGCCCGGCTACAAGACCGGCGAGGGCATCGATCCGGCCCTCTTCCACCAGTTCCATCCGCTCGAGGAGGCGCTCGAGGCGCTTGGCGTCGTCGTCTGGAAAACCGTGAAGCACGAGGCGGACGACGCCCTGGCCTCCGCGGCGAAGCGGGCGGCCGCCGACGCGCGTGTCAGGAAGGTCCTGATCTGCACGCCCGACAAGGATCTCGCGCAGATGGTGGACGGGCACCGCATAGTGCAGTTCGACCGCCGCGCCGGCAAGGTGCGTGACGCTGAGGGGGTCCGGGAGAAGTTCGGCATCCCGCCGGAGTCGATTCCAGACTACCTGGCGCTGGTGGGCGATTCCGCCGATGGTTTTCCGGGCGTCCGCGGATGGGGCGCCAAGTCGGCCGCCTCCATCCTCGCACAGTACCCGCACCTGGAGGACATTCCGCCGGATGCCGCCGCCTGGAGAGTGCGAATCCGCGGCGCCGAGCGCCTCGCCGCCGCCCTGGCCGACGCGCGCGAGGAGGCCGGGCTCTTCAAGGATCTCGCGACGCTCCGCACCAACCTGCCCGTCTTCAGGAACGTCGACGAGCTCCGCTGGACCGGTCCCACCCCTGCATTCTTCGATCTCTGCGCCCGCATGAACGCCAGCGGACTGTTCAGGCGAGCCCAGCGCCTCGCCGAAGGCCGGAATTAGGCGGCGGGATCGGCCAGCTTGCCGTCGAAGAGGTGGATCTCGCGCTTGGCGTGGTCGGCGTAGCGCGGATCGTGCGTCACCATGCAGATGGTCGAGCCCTCGTCGTGGAGCGTCTGCAGCAGCTCCATCACCGCCTCGCCGTTCTTCGAGTCCAGGTTGCCCGTCGGCTCGTCCGCCAACAGGATCGACGGCTGGCCCGCAACCGCCCGCGCCACCGCCACCCGCTGCTGCTGGCCGCCCGACAACTGGCTCGGCAGGTGCTTCGCCCGGTGCGCCATCTCCACCTTCTCCAGCGCCGCCGTCACCCGCTCTCCGCGCTCCGACGGCGCCATCCCCCGGTACGTCAGCGGAAGCTCCACGTTCTCGTACACCGTCAGGTCGCCGATCAGGTTGAAGCTCTGGAAGATGAAGCCGATCTCCCGGTTCCGCGTCCGCGCCCGCTCCGCCTGGCTCAGTTGCGACACGCCCTGACCGTTCAGCGTGTAGGCCCCCGCCGTCGGCGTGTCCAGCAGGCCGAGGATCGACAGCAGCGTCGACTTGCCGCACCCCGACGGGCCGGAGACCGCCACGTACTCCCCCGGGTGAATGTCCAGAGTCACCCCGTCGAGCGCGTGCGTCTCCACCTCGTCCGTGTAGAAGACCTTCGAGACCCCTTCAAGACGAATCAGTGGCTGCAGGTTGTTCTCGTCCATCGTCATTCAATCCGTACGCGGTCGAACTGGTCCCAGGCCGACATGTCCGACAGCACGACGCGGTCCCCTGGCTGCAACCCGTCGCGCACCTCGATCGCGCTCACCGACGCCCGCCCCAGACTTACCGGCGTCCGGGCCGCATGGGCGCCGTCGGCCTGCAGCCGGAACAGGCTCACCACGCTGTCCTCCTGGCCGAACACCGGACGGCCGACGAAGACCACGTCCTCCAGGCGCTCCAGCTCGATCGTCCCGTCCACCGTCAGGTCCGGACGCGCTCCCCGCGGCAGCTCCCCGTCCAGCGCCACGTCCACCGTCACCGTCCCGTTCTCCACCGCCGGGTCGATGCGCGTCACGTGACCCTCGATTACGCCGTTTCGCGTATCCACCAGCGCCCGCTGCCCGATCTGCACGTCCCGCGCCTGCGTCTCCGCGATCCGAAGCTCCGCCTTCAGCAGCGTCGGGTCGCCCACCCGCGCCAGGTTCGTGCCCGTCGTCACCCGCTGACCCTCGTCGAGCGGAACCTGCTGCAGCACGCCATGCATCCCCGCCCGCACCCGCAGCGCGTCGACCTGCTGCAGCCGCAGCTCGTGCAGCGTCCGCAGCCGGTCCACCTCCGCCTGCTCCACCGCCAACTGCTCGTCCACCGTCTCGGTCGCCATCTGCAGCCGTTCCCGCTCCAGCTTCAGCCGCGTGTCGTACTCCTGCTCCCGTGCTTCGGACTGCCGGAGCTGGATCGTCGACACCAGACCCTGGTCCGCCAGCTCCCGGTCCGCCTCCGCCTGCAGGCGCGCCGATAGCAGTTGCGCCTCGGTCGAGGCCAGCGCCGAACGCTGCTCCAGCAGCGCCCGTTCCACCTCCACCCGCCGCGTCGTGAACCGCGCCTCGGCCGCGGCCAGGTTCAGTTGCGCCTCCAGCGCCTCCTGCTCGAGCACCGGGTTGCTCAGCTCCAGGATTACCGTGCCGGGTTCGATGGTGGCGCCGGGACGGATCACGATCCGATCGACCGTGCCGTCGGTCACGGCCGGGATCCAGCGGATGGTCTCCGGCACCAGGCTGCCGGTGCCGCGCACCTCCCGGACCATCGGGCCGCGCTGCACCGTGTCGATGAAGACCGTGTCCGCGTCGACGCGGGGGGCGGCCGGCTGGAGTTGCGAGACGCCGGCGGTGATCAGAATGACCACCACAGCCGCTGAACCGGCGTAGAGCCCCTGGCGCAGCTTCTTCTTCCGCGCGAGGTCAGGTCTGGCGACGTCCATCGGATGTTTCCGGCCGACAGATCGATTGTACGCGGAAGGAAGCGAGAAGGTTGGCCAGCCGTCGATGAAGAGGGGGCGGGGCAGCAACGAACGCGGGGCTTGACGTAGCGGGCTCCAGAACGATAGCGTCGTAGACGCCTCATCCGCTCACGGGCGGTAGGTGTTCATCACCCCCGGGGTCTGGCTTCGCCACACCCCGGGGCTTTTTTTCATGGCCGATCGGGCTGTCCTCTTCATCGACGGCAACAACTGGTACCACGAACTCAAGGAACACGGTGTGTACAGGGACCAGCGCCAGTTTCTTGCGGGACTGGAACGGACGGACCCGCGAATCACGACACACCTTGGCCGATTGGAAGAACGTCCCGAAGACAATCCGGCTGCCCGCGAGTTGTTGCACTACTTGGCCAATCTCCCGCAACGAATCGACTCGGATGTGTACCGTCACTTGATGCAGATCGGGAAGACGCACAGGCGTCAGACGGTGACAGTCGAAAAAGCGGTTGACGTGATGCTTGCGGTGGATCTTGTGGTTATGGCTGAGCGTGACGAGTTCGACGCCGCCTATGTGCTGTCGAGAGACGGTGACTTCACGCTGGCCGTCGCGGCCGTTCGCGAACACAAGAAGAAGGTGTACGGCGTCTCAATGCGGCGAGGCATACAACTGGCCGCGACGGCCGACTCCTTCATAACGCTGTCGCGCGACTGGTTCGACGACTGCTACGTGTGAGCAGCTGCCAAGCGGCGTGTCGAAATAGCCGCGGGCCGCTATCTGGCGATCGTGAAGTCAGCCGTCCACTCGTGGGGGCCCCAGTGGACCAGCAGACGGCCCCGGTCGGCCCCGGTCGGCACCAGCGTGCCACCGAGCGGCCGGAATGACCGGTCGCCCCGCGTGTAGTCGACAGCCACTTCCACCGCATCGAATTCCGGGTCGTGCCGCGTTCCCCAGGAATCGGGCTCGTTGTTGAAGACGAGCCGCCAGCCGTCGCCGCTCCGGCGGAGCCAGATGGCGTAGGCGCCAGCGAAGCCGGGCGCGAGGTTGCCGGTCGGAAGGTCCATTTCTCCGAAGCGGAGGCCGACGTCGCTCTTGATCCGGACGGGTGCGGCGCGGACCAGCTCGACCACGTCGCCGTCCGCCGTCTCCTCGAAGCGGCTGTAGTCTTCGTCCTCGACATCGATTCCCTTCCAGTAGAGGAGGGAGATCCGCTCGCCGCCGGGCAGGATCAACGCCGATTCGTTCCGCTCGGCGAGGGTGACGCCGCGTGAGAAGGCAGTCGTGTCGGTGGATGCTTCGCGCGACTGGCCGCGGCCCGAGACGCGCGGTGTGCCCGGCCTCTCCGGCAGTTCATCGAAGCGAAAGTCGGCGCTCCACACGTGGGGCCCCCAACGAAGGGTCAATTGGCCTTCCTCGGTGTTCGTCATCATCGCCGACGCGGTCAGGACCGGTGCGGCCTCGGCCGACTCGCGGTGGCTTAGCGGGATCGCGCGGATCTCGCCGTCCGCGTCATCTTCGTAACCGACCACCTCCAGGCGCCAGCCGTGCGCTTCGCGCGCAAGCCACAGTTCGGGCGGCGCTTCCTCCGCTCCTTCAGCTTCAGCGTTGGAGGCCTCTGCCTCGGTCTCGTCCGCCTCGTCCTCGTCCGTGTCGGGTTCGTTCGAGTCACTGTCCGCCGCGGCGGCCGCCGCCGCGACGGCCGCCGCCGCGCGATAGGTTTCCGCCAACGCCTCCAGGTCGGGCGCCAGCTCGCCGATCCTCAGCGCCTGATGTCCTTCGATCGTGCCGATGCGGACGCGAGTTCCGGCCGTGCCGTCGAGGAGTGTCCGGTTCGCCGCGTCGTCCGCCGACAGATCGGGCGTGAACGCGACGTCAATCGACTGCGCCTCGAGTACCAGCATGGCGTGCAGCAGGCCGTCGCCTTCCTCGCTGGGCTCGGGCGTCTGCGCCCCGGCCGGGGCGCTGGCGGTCACACCGGCAGCCAGCAGAAGCACCGGGATGAGGCGGGTTGCGCGCATCAGGAGATCTCCTCAGGCAAAGCAAAAAAAGAGGGCGGGGTCTTGCCGGCCCCGCCCTCGAAGCGTCACGACGAACCGGCTGCGGTCAGCCCGCTGCCGTCAGTTGTTGTTGTTCGTGGTCGGCATCGCCTCGGCATCGTCAATCTTGGCGTAGCCGATGAAGCCGAGCTGCATCTCGTCGTCCGTCCGCGGGCCGTAGCCGACGAAGCGGTTCGAATTGAATTTCTCGCGCGCCGCCCGCTCCGGCGTGTTGTCGTACCAGAAGTCGACGTCGATACGCGTCCCCTTCGGCAGGAACTTCGGCTCCTTGTACTTGTAGGTCACCTGCCATCCCTGATCGTAGTGGGGCACGTCGAGCAGCAGCTCTTCCGTCCCGTCCGGATAGGTGACCGTGTAGCGCGAGGCGTGCGCGCGCGTGTGCGCGTGCGGCCAGAGGTCGAGCACATAGATGTCCGTGTCGAGGACACGCGACGAGCCGACCCGGTAGTTCGGGTGGTTCGGTGGAATCTCGAAGCTGCGGTTGCCGATCGCGTCGTTGATCACCTTGTACTTCGGTTCCGCGTCGGCGAGGAAGAAGCCCACCTGCGGGCTGCTCCAGGCGCCGGAGCCCTCCGCCGGCTCCTTGTGGTAGTGCATGTTGAAGGAGATGCTCGACCCCTTCTCGATCAGCACGCCGAAGTCTTCCGGCAGCATTCCCGACTCGCCGCCCTCGGCGACGCAACTCAGCAGGCGGCTGTCCGGTGTGTCGGCCCCCTCGTCCTCGACCGCCTCCGCCGGCAGATAGGCGTCGGGCGAGAGGACGGACGAACACATGTGATGGGTGATGGCGTTGTCGCCCACGCGGAGCTCCCAGCCCCTGACCCAGGCATCCTCCGGCAGGAGATCCTCCGAGATCTTCGTGTAGAAGGTGATGTTCAGATCGTAGATGTCGTCCTCGACCAGGTACGGTTCCGGCATCGACACGACGAAGTCGGGAGTGCCGAGCGACCAGCCGTCGTTGGCGTCCTCGGCCCACTGCCGCGCTGGCGGCGCGTCGGTCATGTCGCCAGCGGGCGCGCCCGCCTCGACCCAGTTCACGATGGTGTCGATCTGGTCGTCGGTCAGGCCGCGCTCGTTCTCGAAGACGCCCGTCGGAGCCGTTGCGAACCAGGGAGGCATCTCACGTGCTTCCACCTTGCGGGCGATGGCGCGAGCCCAGGGACGCGTCTCGGCGTAGTCCATGAACGACATCGGCGCGATCAGGCCGCTGATGTTGTAGCCGGACGGCCGATGGCAGGACTGGCAGTTCGCCTGCAGGATCGGCAGCACGTCCTTGTAGTACGTCACGTCGGCTTCCACCTCGTTCTCCGAGGCAAAGCCGGGCGCGGCGACGATGGCCGCGACGCCGAATACGAGCAGAGCGACGAATGTGCGCTTGAACGCCATGGAAGATCTCTCCTGCTTCGCGAAAAAAGACAGAACCGTTCGTGACTTTTATCACAGAAGCGAGAGCCTCCGCAAGCCGCAATTGTTCGCTTCCCGGCGCGCGTCCTGCCGGCCGCTTCGCAGGTTTCCTGGGAGGTGGTTTTAAAACAGACAAATGTATGCTATAGTCCATGTTTGCCATGGGCAGAACACCGCGGGGGGAGACTCGCGAACAGGTTTTCGCATTCGTGCGGGACCGGCTGCTGGCCGGCCGGCCGCCGACGGTGCGTGAAGTGCAGGCGGCATTCGGTTTCCGGGCGGTTCAGACCGCGCGGGCGCACCTGGAGCGGCTGGTCGAGCTGGGTCGCCTGACCGTCGACCGCGGCCGGGCGCGCGGCTACCGGCTGCCGGGGAGGGCCGGTGACGAGCCGCCACGGACCCGGCTGGTGCCGCTTCTGGGCCGCGTGCCGGCCGGCGTGCTCGACGAAGCGGTGGAGGATCCGGACGGCTACCTTCCGGTCGACGCGCATGGCGCGGCGTCGGACGAACTGTTCGCGCTACGGGTGCGGGGCGAGAGCATGGTTGGCGCCGGCATCCTTCCGGATGACACCGTCATCGTCCGCCGGCAGCCGACCGCGCGGACCGGCGACATCGTCGTGGCGCTGGTGGATCACGACGCGACGGTGAAGACCTTCGTGGCGCGCGGCGGCGGACGCGTGACGCTCCGTCCCGAGAACCCGGCGTTCGATCCGATCGAGCTGGATGCCGATGCGGTCGTCATCCTCGGCCGGGTGATCGAAGTGCGGCGGACATTGTGATGCGTGTGGCGAACGTGAAAACCGTTGCAGACCTGCGCGCCATCGCCTCCGGTTCGCGTGCCTGGGCGCAGCGCAGCCGGATGCCGTCGCCCGCGCCCGGCCGATGGACCCGCGCCGCGCTGGGCAGTTGCCTGGCGGAGCTCTCGGGCGGCGCCGGGGCGCCGTCGCTCACTCTGGCCTGCCGCCTCGTGCGCGAGGTGCAGCAGCAGGGGGAACCGGTCGCCTGGGTGACGCGTCCCGGCAGCGTCTTCTATCCCCCCGACCTGGCGGACGGTGGCATCGATCTGGCGGCGTTGCCGGTCATCCGGCTGGATGATGCGCGCGACCGGCTGCGCGCCGCCGACCAACTCGCCCGCTCCGGCGCGTTCGGCCTGCTGGTGCTCGACCTGGTGGAGGATGACCCCTGCCTGCCGCTCGCCGTGCAGAGCCGGCTGTCGGAGCAGGCGATCGCGCATGGCGCTCTGGTGCTCTGCCTGACGATGAAGACCGAGCGGCAACCGTCGCTCGGATCGCTCGTGACGGTTCGCGGCCAGGCGCGGCGCATCCGCCGGGGTGACGGCCGGTACGCCTGCCGGGTGGAGGTTCTCAAGGACAAGCGGCGCGGTCCCGGCTGGACCGACGAGGAGCATCGGCGTGGACCGGATGGCGTGCGTTGAGGTACGGGGCGCCGGCGCGCGCGCGGACAATCTGGACGCGGTCGCCGGGCGGCTGGGCCAGTTCAGCCCCGACGTCGAGCCGTCGCGCGACGCGCCGGGCGTTTTCTGGGTGAACGCCTCCGGCCTGTCGCACCTCTATCGATCGCCCCGCCACTGGGCGGAGCGAATCGCTGCCGCGCTTCGGGCGGACGGACACCGCGAGACGACGGTGGCCGTCGGTTTCACCCGCTTCGGCACCTACGCGGTCGCCCGGCGTCTGGCGTCCACCGAACGGCGGATCGCCGTGATCCGCGACCGCGCGGGTGAACGGGCGCTCGCCGGAAAGGCGCCGCTCGATCGCCTCGGTCTGGACAGGGCGCTGATCGACAGCCTCGAGAAACTGGGGGTCCGGACCGTCAGCGCGTTCCTCGAGTTGCCGGCCGAAGGCGTCCGCCGCCGCTTCGGACCTGACGCGCACCTCCTGCACCGGCGCGCGTCGGGCGATCTCAATCCGCCACTGCAGCCGATCCGTTCACCGGAGCCGTTGCTCGCACGGCACGATTTCGATCAGCCGGAGAGTGACGTCACCCGTCTGCTGTTTGCCGCCAAGCGCCTGGTCGACCGTCTGCTAGCTGCTGCTGCCGAACGGCGCGAGATGCTGGCCGAGCTGACGCTGCACCTCAGGCTCGATGGAAGTTTCACCGGCACGGAACTTCTGGCGGGCGGAGTCCGGACCGAGGTGGTCCGTCCCGCCGCGCCGACGCTGGACATCGCGCAACTGATGACGCTGGTCCGCTTGCGTTTCGAGTCGATTGCGCTCGAGAGGGGCGTCGTCGACCTTCGCGTCGCCGGGCGATCGGTTCGGACCGCAGCCGTGCAGGAAGGGCTCTTCGTCGAGCGGCCGCCGCGAGACCTTTCGGCGGCGAACCGTGCGCTTGCCCGCGTCCGCGCCCGGTTCGGCGACGCCGCCGTCGCACGGGCGCGCCTTGCCGAAGGTCACCTGCCGGAGGCGCGTTTTGCCTGGGAACCGGTCCATACGATTCCCTTGCCCGCCAGTGTCATGGTGCGCCGGCGTTCCGCCGTCGCCAGGGACGATACCGCTCCGCCCGTATCGGCGGCGGTTGCCGTCGGGCGGGACGTCCCGATGGTGCGCCGGGTCTACGCTATCCCGCACCCACTCCCCGCCGGGCACGTGGCGGAGCGCGCCGGGCCGTACCGCATCGCCGGCGGATGGTGGCGGATGCCGGTCAGTCGCGACTACTACTTCGCCCGGATGCGGAACGACGATCTGCTCTGGATTTACTACGACCGTGCGCGCCGCCGGTGGTGCTGCCAGGGGCGGGTGGAATAGCCGGGTGCGGGCTCATGGCGTACGTCCCGCTCTGGTGCAAGAGCAACTACTCGTTTCTCCAGGGGGCGAGCCATCCCGAGGAATTGATCGAGCAGGCCCACGCTCTCGGCCTGCCCGCCATTGCGCTGACCGACTGCGATGGCGTGCACGGTGTCGTCCGCGCCCATATGAAGGCGCAGGAACTCGGCGTCCACCTCATCATCGGCGCCGAACTCACGGTCGGTGACATTGCGCTGACCGGTGCGCCGGCGGGTGCGCCGGCGGGTGCGCCGGCCTCCAGGCCGGCACCGTCCACCACCACCGCCC
>VXRJ01000009.1 GCA_009838525.1 Acidobacteriota bacterium | reverse complement strand
CCCCTTGGGCGGCGGCGGGTTCGGGCCGGGGGGCGGCGGGCGATTCTCGACCTTCAGCAGTCAGCCTTCGTCCAGCTTCTACGACGTCAACGGCAAGCTGCTCTTCAACCCGTCGGCGTCCGACTCCGTGTCTCTCTCGCTCTACAAGGGCAATGACAACCTCGACAATTCCCGGTCCCTTCAGGTTCCGGAGGGGCTATTCGAGAGGCTCCTGGCGCGCGGCATCGACCCGGCGGAACGCGGGCTCGATCCCGGCGGTACTCTCGACATCACCGACGTGGGCGATTCCGGCAACACCGGCGTCGGCCTCGTCTGGTCGCGGCAATGGCGCCCCGGCGTGCTCAGCGAAGTCTCCCTGGGCTATTCCCTGTTCAGGGATGTCCGGGATCGAAGCCGGCAAATCGGCTCCGACGACAATCCATCCTCCGAGGGCAATCAGGTGGAGGACCTCACGTTCAGGGCCACCGTGCCCATCACGATCGGCGTCGGCCACACGCTGGAAGGTGGGGTCGAGGTTACCGGGAACCGGCTCTCCTACAACCTGATGTCCGGACCGGGGCGGGGCGTCCGGGAGGGCGCCGGCGTGCTCGCCAGCGTGCTCAATCGGGACGAGGAAGGAAGGCTGGCGGCGGCGTTCCTCCAGGACCGCTGGCTGATCGGATCGAGACTGATCCTCGTCCCCGGGATTCGCGCGACCAACTTCGACCGGACGAACGGCTGGTACACCGAGCCGCGCTTCGCCGCCACCCTCTTCCTGACGGATGAGCTCAAGCTGAAGACGGCGGCGGGGCGCTACTACCAGTTCACCAACCGCATCACGCGCGAGGACGTACTGCAGGGCAACCGCGAGTTCTGGAGCCTGTCGGACGGTGCGACGGTGCCTGTCGCGGAAGCGACGCATCTGATAGGCGGCGCGAGCTACGAACGGGGCGACGTGCTCGTCGACTTCGAGTTGTTCACCAAGGACCTGACGGACCTGACGCAGTTCGCGCCCCGTTTCGCCGGTGCTTCCGACGACGTGGACTACGAGGACTTCTTCTACCAGGGCACGGGAACTGCCCGCGGGGCCGAGCTGCTGTTGCAGAAGCAATCCGGACGGCATACGGGATGGGTGAGCTATACCCTGAGCCAGGTGGAGGAGCAGTTCCCCGACCTTCAGGCGGCGCCGTTTCCCGCCACGCACGATCAGCGGCACGAAATCAAGCTCGTCAACCTGCACCAGATGGGTGACTGGCGCCTTTCCCAGACCTGGATCTACGCGAGCGGCAAGCCGTACACGGAACCGGTGGGCCTGGAACCGGTCGAGCTTCCGTTCGGCGGGACCATCGACCGCGTCGTCACCGGATCCCAGAATGGCGGCCGGCTGCCCGCCTACCACCGCCTGGACGTGGCGATCAATCGCGAGTTCTATTTCCGCGACGCCATGCGGGGCGTGTTCAGCCTCACCCTGTTCAACCTCTACAACCGGCAGAACGTCTGGTACAAGGAGTTCGAGGTCATCGAGGACGAGATCATCGAGAACGACATTCGGTTGATGGGGCGGACGTTGAACGCGACGGTCACGCTGAAGTTCTAGCGTTTGCGGGGTGCCGGTTTGAGAGGATGCCGGCCTGGAGGCCGGCGCACCAGGCCGGCGCACCGGCGGCGCACCTTGCGCTACGCCGTGAAGAACGCGACCAACGTCCAGCAGAGCGACGCCATCAGCGCCGCCACGGTCGCCTGCGGGATCTGCGTCTTGACGTGGTCCATCAGGTCGCAGCCGGTGCAGACGGAGCTGAGCACGGTGGTGTCGGAGATGGGCGAGCACTGATCGCCGAAGACGCTGCCGTCCATGACGGCGGCGAAGCAGACGGTCATGAACAGCTCGGGATGCGAGAGCCCCTGCGCGTTGGCGACGGCCCAGGCGAGTGGCATCGCGAGCGGGAACGCGACGGCGTAAGTGCCCCAGCTCGTGCCGGTCGAGAAGGCGATCACCATGGTCATCACCTGCAGGATGACCGGCATCAGGAAGTAGGGGATGTTCCCGCCGAGCTGATCGACGAGGAAGACCCCGCCGCCGGTCTGGACGCTGATACCGCCGATGGTGATGGCGAGGAGCAGGATGACCGAGCCGAGGACGACGCCCTTGATGCCGTCGTGATAGCCCGCCAGGAGGTCCTTGAGCGCCATCCCCTTGCCGAGCGCCATGGCCGAGGCGAGCAGCAGCGCGCCGCCGAACGCCCATTGCACGTTGGGCGAGCCGTAGGCGATGAACGTGCCGACGGCGACGGCGATCAGCAGGATGAGGGGCAGGAAGAACTCGAGGACGTGGGGCTTGTAGCCCTCCGGCACCTGGCCGCCCTGCAGCTCCTTCGCGCTCAGCGGTTCGGCGTCGGCGTCGTCGAGCTCGCCGGTCGCGCGGCTGCGGTCCATCGCCGCCTTCAGGCGCTTGCCGAGGAACAGGGGTTTCTCGATGCTCAGGAGGAAGGTCCCGAGGACGGCGAAGATCGCGTAGAAGCAGAAGGGGACGCTCCGGAAGAAGAAGGCGATCCGGTCGCCTTCGGTCGCGAGGAAGCTGACCCCGGAGACGAAGATGAACGCCTGCACGTAGCCGGGCCACGCGTTGAAGGCGAGCTGCGACGCGATGGGCGACGCGGTAGAGTCGACGATGTAGGCGAGCTCCTCGTGGCTGACCCGCTGCTGGTCGGCGATCGGCTTGACGGTGGTGCCGACGACGACGGTGCTGACCGTCCCGCCCTGGAAGAAAACGATGCCGAGCATCCAGGCGACCAGCTTGGCGCTCCTCGGGCCGCGGACGAAGCGCCGCGTCATGAACTCCGCGAACGCGCGCGCCGCCCCGGTGCGCGACCAGACGCCCATCAGCCCGCCGAGCAGCCAGAGGTAGAGCAGTAATATCCCGGCCGCGTTGGTGGTCGAGAGCGACGGGATCAGCACCTCGCCGGTGATGTCGTACTGGCCGAGCAGCAGCGCCCCGGCGACGATGCCGGCCCCGAGCGACGTCACCGGTTCGCGCGTGACCCAGCAGAGCAGCACGGCGACGAAGGCGGGCAGCAGCGAGAAGTAGCCCCAGTGCCGCTGCGCGCGGAGCTGGTAGTAGACCGTTTCGGTCTGGCCGTCGCGCGTTTCGGTCGCCACGACGAACTCCTCGGTCACGGGCGGCACGTCGGTCGAGCCGTCCACCACCGCCGGATCGATCTGCGCCTCGGCGATCGGCACCGGATCGAAGTAGGCGGGCTCGCCCTCGGCCAGGTAGTAAAGGCGTCCGTCGTCGTCCGTGCGCGCGTCCAGCGTCACCTGGTCAACGATCCAGGTGGGCGGCACCGTGGCCCCGACGATCCAGGACGTGAGCAGGGCGCAGGCGAAGATGGTGAACTTCTGGATGCCGGTGGTCATGCGAGCACCTGGTACAGCGCTTCCTTGTCTTCCAGATTGACGCGGGCGCCCGGCGGCCTTGCGATCCAGCGCGGCGCAGTCTCGTGGCGGTCACACTCGGCGCAGGTCTTTCGCGTCTTCTTCTTCATGGGCGACCATTGTCGCATGCCGATGCTCGCCAACCGGGGGACGCAGTGGTATAAGGGGCGAGCGGCGCCGATCACAGCGTGTCCGAGCGGAGCCGGGAGGAGCGACCATGGCGCATCGCGCGACTACCTTGATCATTGCGGCCACCCTGGTGGCCGCCTGGGCGTTCGGAACGGTCTGGACGGGCCCGGCCCCGGCCGTCCACGCCGCCGCGGCGCAGCAGGGCGCCGACGGCTCGTTCACGGCGGATCAGGCGTCCGACGGCTGGTCGGTCTATGGCGTCCAGTGCGAGGAGTGCCATGGCACCGGCCTGGAAGGGATGGTGCACGCGCCGCCCCTGATCGGTGTGGAGTTTCTGGACATCTGGGCGGGGCAGACGACCGACGAGTTGTTCGCCTACCTGCGGGACGAGATGCCGCCGGGGCAGGCGGGCGCGCTCAGCGATCAGGCCTACATCGGCCTCGTGGCCTACCTGCTGGAGGCGAACGGCGCGGTGCCCGGCGAGCGCACGCTGACGGTGGATGCGGGGGTGATGATCGGCGATGCGGCGGATGTCGAGGAAGCCCGCCGCGCGGCGGGGGCAGGTGAGCGTCCGCGCCGGCGGTCGACCCGGTTCGTCAACCGGGAGGTGCCGCATGCGCTGACCCCGGTGACCGACGCGCTGCTGGCGGATCCGCCGCCGGGCGACTGGCTGACGTGGCGCAGGACGCGGAACAGCCACGGCTACAGCCCGCTCGATCAGGTAACGCGCGAGAACGTCGGCGCCCTGAAGCTCGCGTGGTCGCTCGCGATCCGGCCCGGCAACCACCAAACGACGCCGCTCGTGCATGACGGCGTGATGTTCCTCGCCAATCCCGGGAACGTCGTGCAGGCGGTCGACGCGGCCACCGGCGACGTGATCTGGGTCTACCGCCCGCAACTGCCGGAAGACGTCCGGGCCGGGCCGACGCGCACGCTGGCCCTCTACGGCGACAAGCTGTTCCTGGCGAGGTCCGACGCGGTGCTCGTCGCCATCGACACGCGGACCGGCGAGGAAGTGTGGTCGACGGTGAAGGCGGACTACGCGCAGGGCTTTCGCCAGAACGCCGGACCGGTCATCGCCAATGGCGTGCTGATCACCGGCACCAACGGCTGCGAGCGCTACACCGAGCAGACCTGTTTCATCACCGGTCACGATCCCGACACCGGCGAGGAGCTGTGGCGCACGTCGACCATCGCGCTGCCCGGCGATCCGAACGACGGGTCGTGGGGCGACACGCCGCCGTATCTGCGCGCGGGCGGCGACGCCTGGATCCCGGGCAGCTTCGATCCCGACCTCGGGCTCTTCTACATCGGGACGGCGCAGGCGAAGCCGTGGGTGGCGGCGAGCCGCGGGATGACGATCCGGCAGGATGCGCTCTACACGAACTCGACCCTCGCCCTGAACCCGGGCACCGGCCGCGTGGAGTGGTACTTCCAGCATGCGCCGGGAGAGACGCTCGACCTCGACATCGTCTACGAGCGGGTGCTCGTGGATGCCGACGGGGAGCAGTGGCTGTTCACCATCGGCAAGGACGGCATCCTCTGGAAACTCGACCGGCGGACGGGGGCGTTCGTCGACCTGCGCGAGACGGTCCACCAGGACATCTTCGAGTCGATCGACAAGACAACGGGGGAGCTGACCTACCGGGAGGACCTGCGGGACATCGCGATCGGCCAGCGGGTCTTCGCCTGTCCCAGCCTCCTCGGCGGCCACAACTGGCAGGCGTCGGCCTACCACCCGGGGGCCGGCGCCCTCGTCATTCCCCTCCACCAGGCGTGCATGCACCTGACCGGCCGCGAAGTGGAGTTCATCGAGGGCGGCGGCGGAACGGCGGGCCGGTACCAACTACTGGAGATGCCCGGCAGCAACGGCAACACCGGCAAGCTGGCCGCCTATGACGTCCGGACGATGGAGGAGCTCTGGAGCCACGAGCAGCGGGCGCCGTTTCTGACGTCGGCGCTTACCACGGCGGGCGGGCTGGTGTTCGCCGGCGACGGGGCCCGCTACTACCGCGCGTTCGACATTGAGACGGGCGACGTGCTGTGGGAGACGCGGCTCGCCGCGTCGGCGCACGGCTACCCGATAACGTACGAGGCGGGCGGGCGGCAGTTCATTGCCGTCCCCGCCGCCTTGGGCGGCGTGTTCCGCACGCTCACGGCGAACCTGAGCCCGGAGATCTATCAGCCCGAGGGCGGCAACGCCCTGTATGTGTTCGCCCTGCCGGAGTAGGCGGGTCACCGCAGGAGAGGAGTCACGAAATGAAGTGGAATCGCCGCGAGTTCATCGTCACGTCAGCCGTCGGTATGGTGGGGACCGCGCTGCACCGGGTTCCGCTCCTCGCGCAGCCGCCGGCGACGCCGGAATTCACCGCCCTGCGCGGCGACGTGGGCATCTTCACCGCCCGCGGCGGGACGATGGGCTGGCTCATCAACCCGGATGCCGTCGTGGTGGTCGACAGCCAGTTCGCGGATACGGCCCAGATGTTCCTCGACGGCCTGGGCGAACGCACGCCCCGGCAGATCGACGTTCTCATCAACACCCACCACCATGGTGACCACACCGCCGGGAACCAGACGCTGCGGCCCTCGGTCGACCGGATCGTCGCGCACGCCAACGTGCCGGGTCTGCAGCGGCGCCAGGCGGTCCAGCGGGACACGGAGGCCGCCCAGGAATACGCGGACGAGACATTCGACGAGAACTGGAGTCTCGACGCCGGGGGCCAACAGGTGTCGGCAAGGCACTACGGTCCGGCCCACACCGGCGGGGACGGGGTCATCTTCTTCGAGGACGCCAATGTCGTTCACATGGGCGACCTGATGTTCAACCACCGTCACCCGTTCATCGACCGCCCGGGCGGTGCGTTGATCCGCAACTGGATTACGACCCTTGAGCAGGTCGTCGCGGACCACGACAGCGACACTACCTACATCTTCGGACACGCGGGGCCGGGGCATCCTATTACCGGCCCCGGGAGCGTGCTGCTCGGTATGCGCGACTACTTCGCCGGACTCCTCGAGTACGTCGAGCAGGGGATTGCCGGCGGCAAGTCGGCCGAGGAGATCGCGCAGGTCGAACAGCTACCGGGGTTTGGGGACTACTCCGGCGAGCCCGCGCGCAACATTGGAACCGCATACGAGGAAGTCACCGCCGGCTGAGCGATCCGGAAGCAGTGGTGGACGCAGGATGAGATACGGGCCGCTCCACGTACTGGCCGCCGGTGGGCTGATTGCCGCCGCCACGCTCGTCGCGACTCCGGCGGTACCCCGCGGCGTATTGGGGGCGGGCACGCTTCTGGCCGCGGCGCGGCCGCAGGATGCGGCGGACGGAGCCTTCACGGCCGAGCAGGCGGCGGCCGGCTGGTCCGTCTATGCCCGCCGTTGCGGTGAGTGCCACGGGACCGGGCTCATGGGGTTGTCGCACGGGCCGCCGCTCCGCGGCGTCGACTTCCTGAACGGCTGGGCGGGCCGGACCACCGACGAGCTCTTCGCCTACGTCCGCGACGAGATGCCGCCGGGGCTGGGCGGATCGCTCTCGGACGCGGTCTACCTGAACCTTGTCGCCTACATGCTCGACGTGAACGGCGCGCGCGAGGGTGGGACGGCGCTAACCGCCGACGCGGGTGTCCTGATTGGTTCGGAGACGGATGTCGATGAGGCGCGGCGGGCCGCGCGCGAGGGCGAGACGCCGCGGCGGCGGTCGAGGCGGTTCGTCAGCCGCGAGGCGGAGGGGCTGACCCCGGTGACCGACGTCCTGCTCGCCGACCCGCCACCCGGCGATTGGCTGAGCTGGCGCCGGACGCGCGACAGCCACGGTTTCAGCCCGCTCGATCAGGTGACGCGCGACAACGTGGATCAGTTGCAGCTCCAGTGGGTGCTGGCGATCCGGGAAGGCAACAACCAGACGACGCCGCTCGTGCACGATGGCGTGATGTTCCTGGCGAACCCGGGAAACGTGGTGCAGGCGATCGACGCGGCGACGGGGACCGTCCTCTGGGAATACCGTTCGCCGCTGCCCGAGGATGCGCCCCAGTACGGGGCGACCCGCACCCTTGCGCTCTACGGCGGCAGGGTGTTCCTCGCGACCTACGACGCCGCCCTCGTCGCCCTCGATGCGCGGACCGGGACGGAGGTGTGGCGTACCGTCAAGGCGGACTACACCCAGGGCTTCATGCAGTTCGGCGGGCCGGTCATCGCGAACGGCGTCGTCGTGAGCGGCATCAATGGATGCCAGCGCTACAAGGAGCAGACCTGCTTCATCACGGGCCACGATCCCGACACCGGCGAGGAGCTGTGGCGCACGTCGACCATCGCGCTGCCGGGCGATCCCAACGACGCGTCGTGGGGCGACACGCCGCCCTATCTGCGGGCCGGGGGCGACATGTGGATCCCGGGGAGCTATGACGCGGAGCTCGACCTCTTCTACATCGGCACGGCGCAGGCGAAGCCCTGGGTGGCGGCGAGCCGCGGCATGTCGACGCGGCAGGACGCGCTCTACACCAACTCGACGCTTGCCCTGAATCCGCGCACCGGGCAGGTGGAGTGGTACTTCCAGCATGCACCGGGCGAGACCCTCGATCTCGACATTGTCTACGAGCGGGTGCTGGTCGACGCCGACGGCGCCCAGTGGCTGTTCACCATCGGCAAGGACGGCATCCTCTGGAAGCTCGACCGGCGGACCGGCGCGCTCGTCGATCTACGCGAGACGGTTTATCAGGACATCTATGAGTCGATCGACCGGGAGACGGGACGCGTCCATTACCGGCAGGACATCCGCGACGCGGGTGTCGGCGACCGGGTGCCCGCCTGCCCGAGCCTCTACGGCGGCCACAACTGGCAGGCGTCGGCCTACCACCCGGGCGCCGGCGCGCTGGTGATTCCGCTCCATCAGGTCTGCATGCACCTGACCGGACGCGAAGTGGAGTTCGTCGAGGGCGGTGGCGGGGAGGCGGGCCTGTCGCTGAT
>VXRJ01000008.1 GCA_009838525.1 Acidobacteriota bacterium | reverse complement strand
TCTCCAAATATACGAACGGGAAAGCTAACAAACAAAAAACTGAGTACTACACGGAAGAACCCGAAAAAATCCGCCCACAACGCACGGAAACAAAGGTCTTGAACCTCAAAAAACCGAAACCACCGAAGTCAGGTTAATACACAACCTTTTGAACCAGAGACATGGACCCCTCCTTTTTTGTTGGAATTTGTGCTCCCTAAAGGTACGAAATTTGGAGGATTCCGTCCCTGGTTTTCGGGCGAATAATAGAGAATTCTGAGCCTGTTCAGAGCGGAGGCCAGAATGGAATCTATCCGGTTCCCCTTCCCGAGTCAAACCACCAAAATCAGAACCACAAAAGATCAGGATTTTTAAAAATACCCCGATCTCGAGGTTTTGCAAGAGGCTCAACTGTGTCTCCAAGGCTCAGTGGGAAGTTCCGTAAGAATCCAAGGTGAAACCGTTTTCCTCCGTACCAAGAAAAAACATACGACTTGACTTCTCTGGTCTATCCATCACCCCAACCATTGCAAAACCCCTACCGAAGGATTTTGCAAGAGGCTCTCCCGGTAATACAGTCTATGTTACCGGATCACGATGAATTTGCCTGAATTCGTAAACGTCCCGACATCCGACTGTGCTGTCAGACGATATAGATATACCCCCGAACTAAGCCCTTGACTGTCCACAGATATAGACGCATCAAAGCCTGCACCCACTTCGCCAGCGAACACCTCACGAACGCACTTGCCCAGAAGATCCACAATCTCCAGATATACGCGAGCCGAGTAGGGTAAATCAAAGTGTATCCGCATGCTTGAATTGACGGGATTGGGATAGTTTCCGTGCAGGACGAACTCAGGTGGTAGCTTTGGTTGCTCTGTACTAATCGATGGGATTTCCTCAAAAATGGAAGCTGCGTACAATTTACGACCATATTTAGCCCCATACGCGGAAATAAGTAGTCCAAGACTACTCAACTCCAACGTGATAAGCAGAACCTCGCCTCCCAAACTTGTAAAATCTATCTCTGAATTTCGCAGCCAAGGCTTACCATTCTTACTGACCTCTAATGAATATATATCTGGACGTATATCAATGTACGAAGAAGCTGCACCTTCGGCTACCTGAACAGCATAAACAAAACCTTGATCAGAAATAAATCGAAAGCCTAAATCGGGCTGTCCCGTCAGGGTATGGACAACACGAAGAGCAACAATATCCTCAGACATTGCATGATCCCGTGCACAGCAGACTATCGTGGAATGAATCTGACTCTGATCAGCGTTACTGCGATAGATGATCTGATAACTGGAATCTCCTTTCACTTCAAGATTGGATACCAGCGAAAGGTCGTTCATAGAATTATCAACACGTGGTCGCGCGGGCCCCACAGGGATGGAGATATAATCTGAAGAGAATCTCGCAGGAATTCTATTGGGGACATCCTGTGCATCGTCCAAATACAGTTCCAACTGGCTCTCAGTGTTGTTTATGATCTGTAGATTTCCGTAATAACTGCGGACTCCATTTTCCCAGTAGTCTACTGCCCTGTCTACCAGCTTCAACCATGCCGCTTCATCTTTTCCACTTACAAGGGCAAACGCCACTTCCTCGTGAGCACCCGGCCCCAACCGAACAGGACCCACACTTGCAATACTTGACCAATTATCCGCCGTGGGAAATCCAAGTCTATTCTCTCCACTCAGGTATTCCCAAATAATCTCATTCCATGTAAGACCAGGATAAATACCATAGTTGAGTAATGCTCCATAGCGAATATCAAAGTCCTCTGAAAGAACCTTAATGCCCGATGCCGTGGAGATAACTCCCGGTTCAGCCGAGATCTGGTAAATGGCTTGCCGTTCAACATCAAACCTCGGCTGATCCTCATTCCAACGAAGTGATACTAACCAGTCTATGTATAAACCTACATGTAGGTTGTCAATCCAATGTTTGTGTGGGTTGGTGATCGTATACTTTACGATGATGAATCCCCCCGAAGGATCATTCTCATCCGTCACAAATTGTGTCTCCTCCAAGATCTCCACCTCAATCGGGTTGGGAGCATTCGAATCCGAAAGGGTTACCTCTGTACTCACTATCCCGTTTGCGTCGGATGCATAGACTTCCATCTTGGTGCCTGGCTTACGATTAAAGTGGACTGGCTGCGTGAGAACATGACTCCCCTTGTATCCGATCACGGACGATGATATTTGATTTGGACTGGTACCTATAATTAGTCCCGCTTCATCAATTGGTTTACTAAGCGTACCTATGTAGATCCCCATTCCAGCACTATGTCCCCAACGATCCAAATACCCCAAATTCCCCTCCGAGGTTATACTGTAGCCTAACAACCACGTGTCCTCATTTACGTTATAAACAGGGAGTGTCTCACCGGAACGTGACTCAAACCTGTGGTTTAGCTTCTCGACCCCACCACCATGGGTTATTCTGATTTCGATCAAATCAGTTACTCTGTAGGGAATATCACCTGGAATACTAAATGGAAACGTAACACTGCCTACACCTGCTCCGGTAGGAAAATCAATCCTTTGCAAAGTTGACTCAAATCCCATATACGAAGGTACATCCACCAACTCAACGGATGCAGACTGATTCGTTCCATTTCCAAAGTAACTTTCCACTTTAACAACAAAGGATGGAGACGAATCGTTTGTGGAACCTCTTCGCTCAACTCCAACTGCCCGGATCGCACTTGGAACCGGTGCCCGTACAGCTGAATACGCATTAACTCTACCACGACCCAATAGCCCCTCGAATCCCCCAGAATTTGAACTTTCAATGGTATCGGCGGTGTATCTGAGTTGCTCCCGTACCTGTTCTGCAGAGAAACGCGGAAACCGAGTCTTTACCAGAGCTGCAATTCCCGCAACCATTGGTGAGGAAAAAGATGTGCCACTAATTCGTTCATATTGATTATTCGGAACAGCCGTAGCTACGTCAATTGCAGATGCAAATACGTCAACAGTAGAGCCATAATTGAACACGACACGATCCCAATTTTTTTCTGTACCGCCAACTGCAAGCGTCTCATTGAGACTTGCCGGGTAACTTGGTATGGCATCATTATTGGTGCGATTATTCCCCGCACCGGCAACAAAGAGAGTTCCCATCTCCATCGCACATTGCACGGCAAGGTGATTGGTTCTGGAATAGCTTCTAGAGGAGAAACTGCCGTTTATGATGTCTGCGCCATTTGCAGCGGCATATAAAATCCCCTCAGCAATGTGGCAGATCCCACCACCTCCACAATCTGCTCCCAACGGCATGTATGCAGCGTTCCAACTACTTCCCGCCACCCCCTTACCATTGTTGCTCTCCCCCGAAGCTACACTGGCAACTGCGGTACCATGATTATTGGATGTCAGGTCGATCGTCACACTGGGCGTATAGGGCATTCGATTCTCCAAATCGTAACCATGCACATCATCTATATAACCGTTGCCGTCGTCATCAATGCCATTGTCTGGAATTTCATCTGAATTCGTCCATACATTCGCGATTAGGTCCTCGTGCCGCCAATCGGTACCACTATCCAAAATGGCGACCACCACTTCTCCCTGCTCTCCCTTTACCACATCCCATGCCTTTTCCAACTGCAGTCTTTTCATATAGGCAGTCTGGTAATTATAGTCTGGATCATTTGGGACGCTCGTGCCCACTGAACCTGTAGTTTTGTAATAATATTCGGCCTCCGCATACACAACACCAGGATCACTTTCAAAGGCCAAAGCCAATATCTCTGGAGGTGTGGCCTCCGAAAAATGTGCGCGATAGACATTTGACAGTTCTCCTGCATTATCGCATGAAATCCCAGTGCGTTGCAGATATGGGAATGCGGGAACAAGCGCATAAACGCCATGGGTGTTGGCAATCGCATCAAAAAGCACTAATCCTGATCGCTTACCCACTGGAAATATGCCGTCCGTGAACTGTACTAGAACAACGTTCGGAACCACATCTGCGCTTGGGCCAGGAAATTGAACCTGTGCTGCCGTTCGGCTGGAGACACTCAAACCGATTCCCGCCAATAGCAGTGCCAATTTTAGAATTGCGTTGCCCATCATGGCAATCTCTTCCGTCTATCTCACCAACACAATCCTGCCGGACTGTGCCAATTTCCCTGATGGAGCATCTGCCAGAAGGCGATATAGATAAATTCCTGAGGCAAATCCGTCTCCACTGATCTGATATTGGCGATTGTATCCGGCTTCCATATACTCTTTCGATCCTTCCCACACAAGTCGGCCAATCATGTCCATTACTTCTACCGTAATGTGCGCCGACACCGGCAAATCAAAACGAACCTGTGTAAATGTATTGAATGGATTTGGGTAATTTCCGTGCAAAACCAATTCGGATGGGAACGTATGGGATGTAACCGTATTTGTTTCGGTAACAGAACCAAGCTCTGTACCATCCGGGCAAAAACTTTTCAAGTTAACTCCTGACGATGCCGAGCCACTCATCACCAACACGAAACTCCTGCCCGCAAACAAGTCTGCATCCAGATTATAGGTTCCCAGTAATACGTTTGATAACGGATCCCATAACTGAATCGCATACGACCCCGGTTCCAACTCTGTAAAACCGGATACCGCATCTGCTGAAACCTGTAATGTTCTTATCTGACCATGGCTGTCACCGTCCAAAACACGTAACTCCAAATCAGCGACATCGGTGATCCCATGCACCACTCGGAATTCTACCTTATTCTCGGACACCGCGACTCGGCGGGCATCTGCCGCCACCATGAACCGCTTAGAGTTTCCAAAGAATACAACCTGATAACGACCTGTCGGATCAAAGTCTACCCTCGCCGAAACAAGTGGATCAGATTTCTTGGAACTCCCTGTTTTCCTCAATTCCACCACCGAATCACCAAACTCCATCGGTAGAAATTTCGTTGCAACTTCTGGCTGCCAATCCTCTATGGTCAACTGACCATTAACATATAAATCCAAAGGGGCCTCTGAATCAATCTGCAAAAACTGGGCCCTAGCTTTACTTGTAAAGTGAGAATCCCAAAAGTCTTGTGCCCGATCGGCATTAAGCAACATATCGTCAATTGAATCACCTCCCAAGAAAGCAAACGCCGCTTCTACACTTTCGTCAGAAAGGACAGTGTAAGGTCCCGCCCCGAACACGTGCCCCCAATAGGACGCGGTAGTACTCGGAAGTGGATTGACACCTCCACTTATGAACCACCATGCCGACTCTGACCGGGGAAAAGGATACGGCCAGTTACTGTTATACACCGTAAAATGATGTTTTGCATTGTCGGTCAGTACCATGGCGCCCATTACGGGCGCAGCGCCTTTGGCGTACTGGTAACCGACCCCCCTATCCAAATCATATCCTGGAATATCACCAAACCAGTTTTCGCTGATGACCCAGTCAAATAGTTGGCCAATGTGAAGGTTATTGACCACAGAACTTGATGGATTTGTGACTGTATATCGCAGTATAGCAAAACCCGAATTCCGGCTTTCAGGGTCAAAATAGATTTCCTGTAATACTTCCATACCCGTAGGATTCGGTGCCTTTGTGTCCAACAATGTGACTTCGGCCTCCCACGGTGTAATGTTGCCCGGGGCCCGAATCTTAAGTCCGGAATTCGGCTTTGGTATGAAGTGTACATTATTCCTATACTCAATACCCTTAACCGTTCTGGATACCTGATTTGGTCCTGTACCCAGGATCACGCCAGATTCAAAGAGCAGGTGTTGAATTTCTTTGAAAAAAATCCCTCTGCCACGAGAAAATCCCTCCAGCCATACCCGATTCTGGTCTAAAAAACCAATATTACCCTCTGATGTTACGTCGAATGTCAGTTTTTCACTGCTAACCCCATCTATTTCCCAATTTTCAATCGGGCTAATAATTGCTTCTCTACTAGTCTCAGTGCCTGTTCGTAACTCAAATACAAACAACTCCGCCCCTCTGTACTCGCGGCTATTTGCCACAGTAAACGGGAATGAAACAGTTTTTGATGTCCCACTTGGAACACTGCCAACCACAGTAGCTCTCCTAGCAAAATCATATGCATTCGGGGCTTCTACAATGCGAACTTCTAAGTCTTCTGTACCTTCCAGATAACTGTGCACCGTCACATTTACGTCACCAGTTGTGCCAAGTCGCCATCTACCACTATTAAAATCAACCTCCATAGTGTCAAAAACCGTACCAGCAATTCCCGTCTCGGTCACGGCTTTAAACGCATTCACCCTGCCAAAACCTAATAGCCCCTCGAATTCAGGAACATTCGCATAATCTATGGGATCTGCCGTAAAGCGGATCTGCTCACGAATCTGATCGGCATCATAGTTCGGAAAGGCCGTCTTAACTAGTGCCGCGATACCAGAAACTAGGGGTGTGGCAAATGACGTACCCGTCGTAAAGCGACTATAACCGTCTCCTTCAATTGAGATCACATCTCTTCCAGCTGCATATACGTCAACGTTTGTACCATAGTTGAAAACCACCGTATCATAATCGTTTGATGTTGCACCTACGGTCAGTACACGGGGATAACTCGCTGGATACAATGGGCGTCTATCCAAATTAATTCCGTCATTACCAGCACCTGCGACTATCAACGCCCCCATATCTGTAACCGCCTGTATCACTATTGCTCCCGTTTTTGAATACCCTGCAGTTGAGAAGCTGGCATTGATAATATCTGCCCCGTGAGTTGCGGCATAGGCTATCCCCTCATATGTGCTACATAAACCTGACCCACACGAGACACCAACAGAAATAAATCGTGCGTTCCAACTGCTACCAGCCATTCCTATGCCGTTATTTGTAACCGCAACGGCCATTGAGGCGACTGCTGTCCCATGTTCGCCATGATTGGGGGGCAGGAATTCCTTTGGATCGTAGGGGCGGCCATGCCCGATATCATAGCCATGAACATCATCCACATACCCATTCTGATCATCATCAATCCCATTACTCGGTACCTCCCCGGGATTTCGCCACACGTTTGCCATGAGATCTTCATGCTTCCAATAAACCCCATCATCAACTATCGCAATTAGTGCATCTCCTTGCTCTCCCTTTGTAATCTCCCATGCTGTTGGTAACTGCAACAGTTCAAAATACTTCATCTGACGGGACTCGAACAGGGGATCATTTGGCTTGATCAAATTATCCTTTCCCTGAATGTAGTGGATGAAATTAGGCTCAGCGTAGACAATATTGGGATCCATTGAGAGTGCGGAAGCAACCTTCTCGGGCGAATACAATTCCTCAAAATTAACCGTGTAGATCCTCTCCAGAGCAGAAATCGCATCCGTCTTTCGTGCAACCCTGTCCAGAAAAGGAAAGGATTTGTTCACCGAAGAAAAATTATATCGCTCAGCCAACTCATCAAACACTTTGGATCCTACTCTTTTCCCTGTATTGTCCAGTGATACTCCCTTAATAAACTGCACATAAACCTCACCCGGCACAAAAGATGAATCTGCCACTGGAATCTGTGCGAACATCTCCGTACCCAAGCCAATATTCATGATCAAAGCGACCATAAACCTCGTAGAGTTCATTACTTCACCTCGCTGGGAATCTTGTCGCTCAGGGGTTGGAGGAAAGCGAGCCACAGCCATAAACTATTCAGGTTATCCTTGCATAAAGAACCAGAATAAGCCTTCCCATTTTGGGGAAAACGGTAGGCACTCTCCACGTAAGCGTTAACTTGTTTCATTGACAGGAAAACATCACTCAATTTGCAGGGATCCCCACTAACTCGTTTTCGTCTATCAAATTAAGCTTTGCGGGGCATTTTTTTGGTTCTACCATGAATGTTGTGGGTAGAACCATCCTATCTCACGACTGCCATCGCTTTTGATTGTTGAACAACTTGATCTCCTGTATCCGCCATAAGCAAGTAATGGTAGATTCCAGGGGCTGCGTCATTCATGCAAATCTCTGCCGTGTGATTTCTACCAGTTTCATACCATCCGTAGATGATCATTTGGACGGTTCGTCCCAAGAGATCCGTCACGTAAACCGAAATTTGTGATGGTTGTGGAAGATCAAAAACTATATTTGCGCAATCTGATAAAGGGTTTGGGTAATTCCCGTGGAGAGTTAGTTTAGGAGATAGCTCTTCATTTTCAACAGAGACTCTCTCTGCATCCCAGGTCGCCGTCGCCGAAACGGCGGCCG
>VXRJ01000007.1 GCA_009838525.1 Acidobacteriota bacterium | reverse complement strand
GGAGGCTGACGCCGGCAGCATAGTCAACCCGTCCACGAAAGTGGATCAAGCCCACAGAAGCGCACGTACCTCTATCGCAGAGCCGGCGGAACCCACTACATATCCGTGCCGATGAGAGACCAGCTTACCGACACGTACGTCCGCTCCGCGCTGCACCAAGCCGGATGCTCGGACGACGAGATCCGGGCGTTCCTGGAAGATGCGACCTCACGGTGAACCCGGCATTCGGCGACCGCGCGCGGACGATCCCGCTCAGTCAGACGATCCCGTCCTCGGCTGGCGCTCAGCGGTGGCGAGCACTGACTGAGCCGCGAAGCTGTTCGGTTCGCGTAGCGAGGTGTAGCGATGAAGTCGGTTTCTTTTGGTATCAGACGGGTCAATCGCTTGCGGCGGGCCGCCGAGAGGGCCAGAGAGCTCGCCTCGGATCTCGATCGGTTGCCGGAGACGAGCGCGTTTTCTGGTGAATGGTCCGCCGATGACGGGGCCAACAAACTGCTGGGCGTCTTCGATGCGCTTCGCCTCAAGGCAGGATTCACGCTGCGGGCCTTTGTGTATCGGGAAGGCAGCAACGGCAACGGGATCATCTGGGCCGTTCCGGCCGATGCGCCGCCGATTGCGGCAGATGAGTGTCCCAGGCTCGAAGACACGTGGTTGCAGCCCCCGAAGCCGCCGGGCGCCGTGCCGCTCATGCAAGCCATCGAGGGCGACGGCAGCCCCTGGTCCTACCTGTCCGCCTCGATTCTGAGCCGCGAGGCGGCGGAATTCGGGGCAATCTGGCACGGCTGCGTCTGGAGCGACCAGACCATTCTCTCCAAGCCCCCGCGGCAGGCTGATGACCCGAATGTGAGAGACCACGAGGACAAGCTGACCGAAGATGCGCCGCTCGGCAACTGGACCTGGTGCGGTGCAGCTCCCCGCACGTGGCAGCCGACCTATGCCGACCGGGGCACGAGCCGGCAAGTCGTCCTGCACATCCACAATGCCATCGGGGGAGAGGAAATCTACCGGGCCACGGACACCTATCCGGTTGGCAGCTACGTTGGCCAGACCGAGACGTCGGTGGTGTGCACAGGCGACCGGTTCATCGTCTACTGACCGATGTCCTCGGCGCGGTGGTTTCCGCGAGCCGTTGGGCCTGCTAGCGAAGAAAGTTGCAGGAGCGGTTGCCACAGCCCAGCGCCGAGGGCAGGTGGGTTGCTCGCATTGACGTTGATCGTGCCGCTGCGTACAGTTCGCTGCCCGAGCAGCTACTAGGTCCAGGAACAGTACATGCCATCCAGAGTTGGTTCCATCGAGAGCGTGGCGATCCGCGAAGTGTGGCCGAAGGAGCACATTGACTTTACGCCTTGGCTCGAAGCGAACATCGGCGATCTCGACAGAGTCCTCGGGCTGGGGTTGACGAACGCCCAGAGGGAGGTCGGAGCCGGGGACTTCAGCATAGACCTCGTGGCGGAAACCGACTTCGGCGATGTCGTTATCGAGAACCAGTTCGGGCGGAGTGACCACCGCCATCTCGGCCAACTCATTACCTACCTGGCGCAGCGGGACGTTCAACGAGCGATCTGGATCGTGGAGGAAGGAAGGCCAGAGCACGTCAAGGCGGTAGAGGCCTTGAACGAGCGCGGCGTCGGGCAGATCTGGATGGTCACGGTCCGAACCGTCAGGATCGGCGATTCCCTACCAGCTCCGCTGTTCACGGTCGTCGCCGAGCCGTCTGAAGACGCGATGCCCAAGGGCAGGGCGGATCCGGATCTCACGCTGGCGCAGCGTCAAAGACGTGACTTCATGGCCGCTCTGTTCGCGCAGGCGCGAGATCAAGGGATCGACTCGCCCTTCAAGAACCTCAAACCGGACTACATCGGGTTGCAGGACACACCTGCGAGGGGTTCGGGACTGGTCTACCGCGTCGCGGTCAACCGCCGCGAGTCCCGTGTCGTCCTCACCAACAAGAAGGGCCGATGGACGGGGGCGCTCGCCGTCCTTCTTGAGAACCGACAGGAGATCGATGAAGCCCTCGCGGCGTGCGGTCTGGCGCGGCCACTCGAATGGACGGAAGAGGTGACCGCAGGCCGGTGGGTAATCCGCTACGGGGTAGACGTCAACTGCCGGGACAAGCCGGACGAGACCAGGATGCTCGAACTCAACCAGGCCGCGGCAGCGATGAAGCGCGTGTTCGACCCGCACCTCAAGGGACTCGCCCCTCAGCTTGAACGGGACTCATCAGAAACATCAGCCGAGGCTGTTGGGGCCAATTGAAGGCCTGAACTGCACGATGACGACTCGGAGTTGGGGCCGGTGACGGGCACGCGGGTCCGAGGTTTCTGCGCTGATCCCAACCTCGACTCGGGCTGATCTGACAAGGCGCGGGAGCTGGAAACGGCGTGCGACGAAGCGATCTGGATGAGCCGGGGGGCGGTGTACAAGGGGTGTGGTTTGAAGAGGCCAGGACGGAAATCCAGGGGGTACATGGTCCAGATGCACGATCAGGAACAGTTGCGACAGCGGTTTAACGGCCACTTTGCACCCTGGGGGATCAATCTGCCAACCGATGCCATGTCGCCCGGCGTAGTGTGGTTGATCGTCCAGCAAGGATGGACCATCTGGACGCGCTTCGACATCAGCGTTGAGGATGGTCGGGAGCATCTCGACTATTACGCCATGCATCGCATGACCAATGATCGCCACGTCCGGTTATACGCAGATGGCGATGAAGAAGGCCTACCGGCGATTTCAGGGATGTACGTCATTCCGCAGGGTGCCACTCAGGCGGAGCGCGAAGCGGCAGAGGCTAAGCACTATGCGGACAACCAAGCCGTGGAGAAGCTGCTGGAGGAGAAGGGGTTCGTGATGACGGACCAAGCCCATGCCAGTGCCAGAATCAACCGCTCACTCCAAATCCACCGGAAGCGAAGAGTGAACCGTACCGGGTTTTCCAGAGACTGAATTACGTGACTCCGGCCACCATGGCT
>VXRJ01000006.1 GCA_009838525.1 Acidobacteriota bacterium | reverse complement strand
TGCCGGCGTTGTTGAACAGCACGTCGAGGCGGCCATAAGCGGCTTCGGCTTGCTGCACCATGTGCTCGCAGTCAGCGGCGCGGGACACGTCGGCGGCGATGGCGATGGCCTGCCCGTTGTCAGCGGCGATGGCGGCGGCCGTTTCCTCGGCGGTGGTTTCGTCGATGTCAACGGCGGCAATATGCGCGCCTTCACGAGCGCAGAGCAACGCAGTTTGGCGGCCGATGCCCGAGCCAGCGCCGGTGATGAGGACGACTTTGTCGGCGAGCTTCACGATGCTGTGGCCCGCGCTGCCTCGCCCACGACTTCTGACAGCGCTGGATGCGCGTGGACAGTGCGGGCTACATCCTCGGCACTGGCACCGAACTCTAGAGCCAAGACGCCTTCGGCAATCAAGTGCGAAGCCTGCGGCCCGAGGATGTGCATTCCCAAGAGTTGGTCGGTGTGCGCATCGGCGACGACCTTGACTAGGCCGTCGATGTCATCCATGCAGTGGGCGCGGGCATTGCTGCGAAAGAGGTGCTTGCCGACGGCGACTTCGTGGCCGGCCGCGGTGGCTTCTTCTTCGCTCGCGCCCACGGAGGCTAGTTCTGGATGGGTGTACACGACCGAGGGTATGGCCTCGTAGTTGACCTGCCCGGCGCACCCGGCCATCCGCTCGACGACCGCGACTCCTTCGGCCTCGGCCTTGTGGGCCAACATGGGTCCGGGCACGAGGTCGCCGATAGCCCAGATGCCCTCGACATTGGTCTGTCCCTGCGCGTCGACCAGGACTTGTCCTCGCTCGTTGATTGCCACACCCACGTCTTCCAGTCCCAATCCCGCGCTGCATGGTTTGCGCCCCACGGCCACCAGTACCAGATCGCACGTCTCGACGCGTTCTTGATCGCCGGCTCCTATGGTCAGCGTCACTTGACCTTCTTCGATCGCAGCCGCTTGCGCTTTAGCTCCGAGCAGAAACTTTAGTCCCTGCCGCTTGAGCAGCCGCTCTAGCTGCTGGGCCATCTCTTGATCCATCTCCGGCAAAATCTGATCCATGGCCTCCACTACGAACACTTGAGCACCCAGCCGAGCCCACACGGACCCCAGTTCCAACCCAATGGCACCACCGCCAATGACGACGAGCCGCTCAGGCACTTTTTCTAAGGTTAGGGCCTCGGTCGAACTAATTATGTGTTTTCCATCAAAAGGCAGATTCGACAACTCCACGGGTACGCTCCCCGTGGCCAACAGGATGTGCTTGGCGGACAGCACCTGCTCGCCGTCCGAACCTTGCACTGCCACGCTTCCCGTAGCGCGGACTTGGCCCGTACCGACGAAATGAGCCACCCCCCGGCCCTTAAACAGCCCCTCAATGCCCTTGGTCATGGTCTGCACGATTTTCTCTTTTCGCGCCATCATGGCCTGCAGGTCCAAGCCCACTTCGCCCTGCCCGATTCCGTGGTGTCCCAATCCCTTCTTGGCTCTGTAGAACAAATCACTCGACTCTAGCAGGGCCTTGCTGGGTATGCAGCCGACGTTGAGGCAAGTGCCACCGAGATAGTTTTTGTCGATACAGGCCACCTGCATGCCGAGTTGCGCCGCTTTGCTCGCGGCCACGTAGCCGCCTGGCCCTGCGCCGATGACGATTAGGTCGAATGCAGTGTCGCTCACAGTTGTTCCTTTTTGCGTAATTAGCAGCACACGTTAGAACGTCTGCTGGCTCCTTATCAGACAGTTACCTGACGAGCTTCCAAATATCGCCAAATAGAAAATGGTCGAAGGTTTTTATGTGATCCTTCAAAATATCCTTTATCTGCATGTCAGGACGTATGTCAAAATAATATACTCCATCTAATGGATTTAGTTTAACTGTATAGCCCTTAAAGTGTCCTGAAAGAAAAGTTGTATTGATACCATAGTTGCCGTCCCTGCCTTTTCTTTGAACATCGTTTAGAAAAATAGCGAAATGAGGTGTATCTCTATCTGTCAAGCGATTATATAGGAATTTATCGACAAATATTTTAGCTAGACGGTCCTTACTCGATGTTTTTACAGACCCTATCGCACGTACTTCTTCAAGTTCTTTCACAATAAGATCGTGCTGATAATTCATAGTAAATTCGACTTTTCCATTTATTTTTACTGGAACTTGCACTGTCCCTTGCGTGACATAAACTCCGACTTTGCCTATAATGAGACGTATGAATCTTTCAAATAGGTCGCCGTTTATCTTTCTTGCTGTATTTGACTTATTAGCGGGCAAGGCATCAAGAGTAGCTCCAATACATTGTTGCGCTGTATAAATGCTTCTATTAATGATCTCTCGGTTAGACGAGTTATCAGTACTATTATCCTCGCCTTGAATATCCAAAAGAATTTCTTTAAAAGGGTCAATAACAGCCTCCATATCTTCTAATGAGTACATTAATTTGGAGTTGATTGGTCTTGTTACATTGTATGTCACATCATCTTTGTATTGAAAAAATTGATAATTATTCTCTTTTATCGATAAAATTACAGCTTGAATATTGTCTTTAATGAATTCAAGATACTACTTT